>JBEBGW010000176.1:0-8789 GCA_040081025.1 Pyrinomonadaceae bacterium
TCTTAAGACCAATCCGTCGGCCGACCAACTCGTTCAGGCCGCGGGAAGATTCTCGTCAGACTTGCAGCGTCAGATCTATCAGAACGCCGCCAACAAGTTCTCGGAGTCAGGACAGTATCAGAACGCAGTTGCCCTTCTAGGGGACAAGTTTGAGGGCGAGACACTGGACAACGCAGTTAGCAGCCTTAATTGGTACTACGCGCATCACATGATCCAGAAAGGCGACTACGATGGTGCCGAAGCGTTGATGCTCGAATTCAACGAGAGCAACCGAGCTTCGGGCCTGACCTCGCTGGCGCAAAATCTCTACAACCGGAATCCCGCCGAGAACAAGAATCGAGCCGCCGGCATTCTGCGAAGAGTCCGCGGCCTGATGCCGGAACGTCCAGAGAACTACAACGAAACGCATCAGCTTTTCTCACTGATCAACGCCATGACGACGATCGAACCCGCGGACGGATTCGCGAATCTCGAACCCCTCGTCGAACACATCAATACTCTGATCCAAGCCTTCGCGGTTGTGCAGGGATTTCAGGGCGGCCAGCTTCGTCAAGGCGAATACCAGATCTCGAACGGCATGAACTTCGGCATCCATTTCGACCCAACGATATTCCGAAATCTCGCGATCTCGGACTTCGACCGAACGAACTCGATCATCGATTCATTCACCCGCACGGAACTTCGGATATCACTTCGTATGTATTTGGCGGAGAGTTTGTAAGATCTATAGGACGGCTTTCAGCGCTTGGCCCGTGTAAGACTTCTTGACCTTTGCCACCTCTTCAGGCGTGCCGGTTGCGACGATCTTGCCGCCGCCTGAGCCGCCTTCGGGGCCGAGGTCGATGATATAGTCGGCAGAGTTGATGACATCGAGATTGTGCTCGATGACGATCACGGTGTTGCCGGTATCGACCAGTTTTTGCAGCACGTCGAGCAGTTTATGAACATCGGCGAAATGGAGGCCGGTCGTGGGCTCGTCGAGGATGTATATCGTCTTGCCAGTTGCACGTTTTGAGAGCTCCTTCGCGAGTTTGATCCGCTGAGCCTCGCCGCCACTCAAGGTCGTCGATGATTGCCCGATCTTGATATAACCAAGTCCGACATCGAGCAGAGTTTCGAGCTTTTGCTTGATCGCGGGAATATTCTCGAGCAGGGGCAAGGCGTCTTCGATAGTCGTATCGAGTAGGTCGGCGATCGAAAGGCCTTTGAACTTTACGGCGAGCGTTTCGCGATTGTACCGATGGCCGCGGCAGACGTCGCAGGTGACGTAGACATCCGGAAGGAAGTTCATCTCGATCCGCTTCATCCCGTCGCCTTCGCAGCCTTCGCACCGGCCGCCTTTCACGTTGAATGAGAATCGACCTGCTTTATATCCACGCGTTCGAGATTCGGGAAGCATCGCATAAAGCTCGCGGAGAGGCGTGAACAATCCGGTGTACGTAGCGGGATTCGACCTCGGAGTTCGCCCGATCGCCGACTGATCGATCTCGATGATCTTGTCGACCAGGTCGAGCCCGTCGATCGATCCGTGTTCGAGCGGTTCGATGTTCGATTTGTAAACGTGACGATAAAGCGCCGGATAGAGAATGTCTTCAACGAGCGTCGATTTGCCCGATCCCGAAACGCCTGTCACGACCGTCAGCAGCCCGAGTGGAAACTCTACATCGATGTTCTTGAGATTGTGAGCCTTCGCTCCTTTTACCGTGATCCGGTGGCCGTTCGGCAGACGGCGAAGGTCGGGAACCTCGATTTTTACTTCGCCTTTCAGATACTGTCCCGTGAGCGATCCCTTTGTATCTGCAATATCCTTAGGCGTTCCGCTTGCGACGATCTCGCCGCCATGAGTTCCCGCAAGCGGCCCGAGATCGACAACATAATCTGCCTGCTCGATCGTCTCTTCGTCGTGCTCGACGACGAGCACTGTATTGCCGAGATCTCGAAGTTCGTGGAGAGTGTCGAGCAGTTTCTTGTTATCTCGCGGATGGAGGCCAATGCTCGGTTCGTCCAGCACATACAAGACACCGCGAAGCTGTGAACCGATCTGCGTCGCGAGCCGTATCCGTTGGCCTTCCCCGCCTGACAATGACGACGAACCGCGGTCGAGGGTTAAATATCCGAGTCCGACCGCGGTCAGGAAACGCAGGCGATCTTTGATCTCTTTGAGCACCAGCCCGGCGATCTTTTCTTCGCGAGCGTTGAGCTTGATCGCCTCGAACTTCTCGACGGCTTCATCGATCGGAAGCCATGAATATTCGGCGATGCCGAGGCCGTTGATCTTTACGGCAAGGCTCTCCGGCTGAAGTCGCGCTCCGCTGCACGACGGACACGGGACCGGACCGACCATCTCGTAGAGAGCCTCGCGGGTCTTCTCGGACGGCGGATTCTCGAGTCGTTCCTTCATCGCCCGAAGCGCTCCTTTCCAATCGCTTTCGTACTTATAATCGCCCTGCCTGAAAGTCAGCCTTTTCTTCGTGCCGAAAAGAAACGCGTTCCTGATCTCATCGGGAAGTTGAAAGAACGGCGTCTGAGTCAGGGCCTTTCCTTTATCCGTGGACGACTCCTCGCCAGCCTTCTTTTTCTTGCCCTTCTTGCGCTCATGTGCGTTCTCTGCGGGCGGTTCGAGTTTATCTCCATCGACAAACCGTTCAATGATCGCCATCAACGCCGACTTCAAAAACGTCGCGCCGGAGCGGTCGGCTCCGCCTAGGAACTCGATCTTGTTCACCGGCTGACTCGGATCGGGAACGATCTTGTTCGCGTCGATCTCCATCACCGTCCCGATGCCATGACACCGTTTGCAGGCGCCGTATGCTGAGTTGAAGGAGAACGAACGCGGTTCAAGCGTCGCGATATTGATGCCGCAATTCACGCATGCCATCCGCTCAGAGTAGAGCTTTTCGTCGCCGTCGACGATCGAAACAAGCACGCCGCCGCCAGTTAGTTTCAGGGCTGTCTTTACCGATTCGGTTAGTCGCTCCTTCACGCCGTCTTTGATCAGCAGCCGGTCGACAACCACCTCGATCGTGTGGTTTTTGCGTTTATCGAGCTCGATCTCTTCGTCAAGCTGCCGAAGCTCGCCGTCGACCCGCGCTCGAAGAAATCCGTCTTTGTGAAGCTTTTCAAGTTCTTTCTTAAACTCACCCTTCCGGCCGCGGACGATCGGAGCCAGGATCATCACTCGCTCGCCTTCATCAAGGGCAAGAATGCCGGCAACGATGTTCTCCACAGACTGCCGCGTGATCGGCTCACCACAACTATGGCAATGCGGTTGGCCGATAGACGAGAACAGCAGCCGCATGTAGTCGTAGATCTCGGTGACCGTGCCGACGGTGGATCGCGGAGAGCGCGAGACGGTTTTCTGCTCGATCGAGATCGCGGGACTCAAGCCTTCGATCGAATCGACATCGGGCTTCTCAAGCTGATCGAGAAACTGGCGGGCATAAGCCGAGAGCGACTCAACATATCGCCTCTGCCCCTCTGCGTAGATCGTATCGAATGCAAGGGAGGATTTCCCCGAGCCGGACAGCCCGGTAATTACCGTGAACTTGTCGCGCGGAATATCTACGTCGATGTTCTTAAGATTGTGCTGCCGTGCGCCGCGAACGGTGATCTGCTCGATGCTCATTACTGTTGAAAATCTCGCCTATAGCTGAAACGAGTATTTTAACAAATCTTGAGCGGTCTACAAACGAGGGCGGTCTAGCCGAGTCTTTCGTTAACGAAAGTAAAGATCCCGGTTGCAACGCTGACGACGATAAACGTGGCGATCGCCCGCCAGACTGCGTCCGATTCGGTGAATTTCCAGATGGTGAGAATGCAGAGGACCGTGCAGGCAACAAGCGAGATAGTAATGACCGTGAACGAAATAATGCGGACGAGTTCCGGTCGGAGCAACGCCGCGGAGTTCGTGCTTAGTCGTGACCTTGATCTCGGGAACATCGTCTTCGCTTTCATTTTCGTTTCGTAAGTTTAGCAAAACATACTATTTGCGTTGCGGCACGGATATTGAGACGAGCAAAGCGGCAAAGATCTTTGTATCAATTCGCTACACCGTTATAGCCATTGCGAATCGAAAGGAGGCCAACATGATTTTGAATGAACCAGATCTACAAACAGCACCGGATCCGCACGATCCGATCAACGATCCGAGCACGCCCGACATTCCGGAGCCGACGGATCCATATCCAGTCATCGATCCGCCTGTAGAACCCGAGCCGTTTCCCTCACCACCAGAACCGATCCCTCAGTATCCACCGGATGTGACGTACTAAACAAAAAGTGATCGGTATATAACGATCCGTGATATGATGCGGGCTCTTCCAAGCACGAATACTTCTTTTAGGAGATTGAAATGAAGAGGAAAGCTTTTCTATTGTCGGTCGTTCTTTTGTCGACCGTCACCGCGTTGGCTGTTTTTACAGATGGCTATCGGAGGATCAAGCAGACGCTAACCGGGTTCGAAGAAATTCCAACACTTTCGACCCCTGCGAATGGGGAGTTTCGCGCAAAGATCGGTCATTCCCAGATCGAGTGGACGCTAACCTATAGCGACACAGATACCGCTGTTCAACAGGCGCATATCCATCTCGGTCCCAAAGGGGTTAACGGTCCGATCACTGTGTTTCTATGCACAAACTTGGGCAACGGACCAGAAGGATCCCAACCGTGTCCCGCGGCGCCAGCGACTGTCTCCGGAACGATCCAAGCCGCAGATGTCAGTCCCAATATTGGTGCCACTGCCGGAGCTCGGGCTCAAGGTTTGGATACCGGTGACTACGACGAATTCCTCGATGCATTGAGAGCCGGTGTTTTGTATGTGAACGTCCACACGGTCGCCAGAGGCGGTGGCGAGATTCGCAGTCAGATCGACGGTCATAACGGCAAGCACGGCGGCGAAGACAAGTAATGTTGCGATCGCCTTTCCCGGAAGGCGATCAAAGCAGATTTAGTACGGCCCAGAGCGAAACGACCGAGATCACGATCCAGAGAAGGATGCCCTCGAAAAGGGCGGCGTATCCGAATTTCTGTAAGGTCTCGCGCGAAAGGCTCGCGCCGATCAGGAAAAGTGTGACCGTCATTCCCGCCTTCGCGAGGTTCTGAATTGATTCGAAGATGCTAGGCGGAAACCATGATGGCACATAACTCCTGACGGCCGCGGCGGCAATAAACATAAAGATGAACCACGGGATCGCAACCTTCGCTTTTCCGCCCTTTGCCGATTTCCGATAGACAAAGGCGAACAATAGCGCAACCGGAGCGATCCACAATGCTCTTGCCAGCTTAACTGTTGTGGCGATCGCAAGGGCCTCCGCTCCGTAAGTTTGCGCCGCTCCGACCACTGAACTCGTATCATGTATCGCGATCGCTGCCCACACGCCGAACTGATTCTGTGAAAGCCCGAGCGCGTGTCCGATGATCGGAAACAGAAAGAGTGCGACAGAGTTCAGCACAAAGACCGTACCCAAGGCCAAAGAGATCTGATCGCTCTCTGCCTCGATCGCAGGCGCAACCGCTCCGATCGCACTTCCTCCGCAGATCGCCGTGCCGGACGAAATAAGTGTCGATGTCTTGTCCGCGACCCTCAAAAGCCGGCCTAGAAAATATCCAAGGATAAGCGTCCCAAAGATCGTGGCAATGGTGAAGAGGATCCCGCTTCTTCCAGCCTCGAATATCGCGGAAAGATGCATTCCGAATCCGAGAAGAACCACGGAAGTCTGGAGCAAATATTTGGTGAATTTCCCTTCAAGTTCCGGGAATGGATTGCCGATCGTGAACGCCATTAGCAGTCCGAGAGCAAGAGCCAGCGGCGGCGAGCCATACGGCGATAGGAGAACGACGACAAGGCCGAAGAACAGCAACAATTGCCAGAGTTTCCTTTTCGAGGGCAGATCGGCAGGAGTCACGATATTGGGAGACCTTTCCGGATATTATCGGAGAGCTTTTGTATATCGAACGGTTTCTCGCTGATCTTGATGGTTTTCAGTATCTTCGAAAGCCGTTCCCGGCCAGCGGAGATATCTTCCCCAAGCTTGACTGGAGTACTCAACCCAACGATCCCGTCGCCAAGACGCATGGTAAAGAAAGCATCGCGATCAAACTCAACCGTATACTTAGTGCGGACAAAGCTCCAAAAGAGTGCCTTTTCACTGCCCAATACCGTCGATTCACTTTCTACTTTGAGGTCGCTCTGAAAGATCTCTTTCTTTAGGTAATCCATCTCCCAAGTCTGGTGCGCCTGAAGGATGACATCGTCCTTGACCTTCCGATCTGGATCAAAATTCGTTCGAGGTATCAGCAGAACCTGAACGAGATTGCCGTCTATCGAAAATGCGGGATTGCCTGCAGCCTGTTTTGCTTCAACTGTTTTTCCAGATATCTCGAAAGTAAAGGAGTGGGGCGTTCCGTTATATACATGCAAATAACCCGTTGCAGTCTTTATCGAAGCATGCTGAGCGAAGACAGAAATTGCCCCAAGTAGGAGAATCAAAACGCCTAGCATTGATCTCGAAGAATAAGTTGCGATCATTTTCCTTTAGCCTTTCCTTGCTTCGCGACAGCCTCTTCCGCCGCCCTTACGGCCTCGGCATCACCCAGATAATAGCTCTTAGTAGGTTTGAGATCTTCGTCTAGTTCGTAAACGAGCGGGACGCCCGTCGGGATGTTGCGGCTGACGATGTCCTCGTCGGAGATGGTGTCGAGATATTTTACAAGCGCACGCAGGCTGTTTCCGTGAGCGGCGATCAGCAACCGCTTCCCCGCTGCGATTTTCGGAGCGATCTCATTTTGATAGTAAGGCACGACACGCTCGACGGTCTCTTTCAATGCCTCGGCACGCGGGAACATATCCGGCGTGATTCCCGCATATCGCGGATCTTTCCCGAGCCAGCGTTCATCCGCCTCTTCAAGCAGCGTTGGCAAAACGTCATAACTTCGCCGCCAAACCAGCACCTGCTCCTCGCCGTACTGAGCTGCGGTTTCGGCTTTATTCAAGCCCTGAAGCCCGCCGTAATGACGTTCGTTCAACAGCCACGATTTCGTCTCGGGGATCCACATGAGGTCCATCTCGTCGAGGACGATCCAAAGCGTCCGGATCGCCCGCTTCAGCACCGATGTGTACGCCTCGTCAAAGAGATACCCCTCGGCCTTCAACAATTGCCCCGCCGCCTTCGCCTCTTCCCTGCCCTTCTCCGACAGGTCAATATCCTTCCACCCCGTGAAACGATTCTCCTTGTTCCACTGACTCTCGCCGTGACGTATCAATACAAGTTTGTGCATAACTGGAACGCCGGCATCCTTGCCGGCGACATTATCGATTATTCAACAACTTCTTCACTTCACCAACCAGATACAGCGATCCGGTCACAACTATCAGACCATCCCGAGGCGTGATCTCCGTCGCTTTCTCCATCGCCTCAGCGACTGATTCGATTTTCACAATTCTATCAACGTCGATTTCTGACGGGGCAAACTCTACAACTTCATCCACGGTCATCGCTCGCGAATTGGAAGGCCTGGTGAGAATGACCTTCTCCGCGCGCGGCCAAAGAATTTCCGCGATCTCGCCGATGGCCTTCTCACGCATTGCTCCGAAAATAAGCGTTATCGGCCGTTGCTCGCTCTCATCGAGAAACTGTCTGAGGGCCCGCGCACCGCCAGGATTGTGTGCTCCATCAAGGAGAACGTTATCGACATACTCAAGCCGTCCGGGATGGCTAGCCTTTTCAAGCCCCTCAACAATACGGACTTCCTCTTCACCGTCCTTAAACTCGAGAAACAGTCCGTGATATAGAAGGGCCTTTGCTATTTGAAGTGCTGTCTGCGCGTTTTCGGCTTGATGCCGTCCTTGAAGGCCCAATTTGATCGGCTCAAACCGGTACAGAGACAGTTCCACATTCACGGTACCGTCGTCATTAGGGAGAGTCCTCCACGGCGCGTATTCATCGTTGAGCGGATCGATCCCGAGATCTCTACAATGCTTTCTGAGCATCCGCATCGCGTCTCGCGACTGTGCACCTAGTACAGCATCCTGAGTCTCCGAGGTGATGATCGCCGCCTTCTCCGCAGCGATCTCTTCGATCGTGTCTCCGAGGTATTCCTGATGGTCGAGGTCGATGCGGGTGATGGCAGCGATCTCGGCTTTTGCGGCGGTGACAGCATCGTACCGTCCGCCTAGGCCCGTTTCGAGGATCGCGAGTTCGACTTCTGCATCCGCAAACGCGAGCAGAGCGATCGCTGTTACCTGTTCGAAGAACGTCGGGCGATACGCCAACCGTCCATCGGACAAAAGCGCTTCCGAAGTCACTCGCACACGCGTCGCAAGCCGTGCAAACTCTTCCTCACTGAGATCGACATCATTGATCTTTATCCGCTCAGTGATCGAAATGAGATGCGGCGAAGTGTAAAGGCCCGTACGAATATCGGCTTGCCGACAGATCGAATCCAGAAACGCACAGACCGATCCTTTGCCATTTGTCCCCGCAACCTGAACCTTCTTGTACTTAGTCTGCGGCTCTCCGAGCGCGGCAAGCACGCGAGTAATATTCTCCAGCCCAAGCTTCATCGTCTCGACCTCGTTGCCGAGCGAAAGGAGATAAGCTTCAGCTTCCTGAAAGTTCACTTCGAAAGGAGTCGACGGTGATAGTTGATCTGTCCGAGGTGGTAGTTGAGATGGGTCGCCAGATGCACGACAAAGTACTCGGTCGTCATCGGATGGCCGAAGACTTCGAGTGGATAATTGGCGGCGAGATCGTCAGCGGTCAACTTCGCAAGCGTCGCTTTCACATCGGCAG
>JBEBGW010000177.1:0-8779 GCA_040081025.1 Pyrinomonadaceae bacterium
ACTCAAAGGAGTGGACGACGCGCTTGCTGAACACAAGCCGGACAAAATACTGATCCTTGGGGATACGAATAGCGGTTTGTCGGCGATCGTCGCCGCCCGCCGGCAGATACCCGTTTTTCATATGGAAGCCGGCAATCGCTGCTTCGACGATCGCGTGCCGGAAGAGATCAATCGTCGGATCATCGACCATTCGAGTACGATTCTTTTGCCCTACACGGAGAGGAGTAAAGAAAACCTTGTTGCCGAGGGAATTCCCAGAGAGCGGATCTACGTGACGGGAAATCCGATCAACGAAGTCTTAATTAATTTTACGAGCAGCATTGAAGGCAGCGGCGTCCTCGCGGATCACGGCATCAAGCCGTTCGAATATTTTCTCGCTACGCTGCACCGCGCTGAGAACGTTGATATTCCTGAGCGACTGGCGTCAATCTTTAATGGCTTCGAATTGGTGGCCAAGAAGATCGGGAAGCCAGTTCTTGCTAGTTGCCATCCCCGGACGGCTGCGAAGATCCAGGAATCAGGGCTAACGATCGATCCGAACGTACGGTTGATAGACCCCTTGGGCTTCTTCGACTTTGTTAAGCTTGAGCGGAATGCCCTGGCTGTTCTGACAGATAGCGGCACCGTCCAGGAAGAGTGTTCGCTATTTGGAATTCCAAATGTGACGGTGAGGGACGTTACCGAACGTCCTGAAACGATCGAGTGTGGAAGCAATATCATCAGCGGGGCCGATCCGGATATGATCCTTAGAAGTGTTGAGATCGCGATCGCTCAGCCGTCGAATTGGGATCCTCCGGTTGAATACACGGTCAAGAATACGTCGCAGATCGTCTCCAAGATCGTGCTTGGCTCTACATTTCTTCGCGGGTATTCGTCTTAACCTGCCGGCCTAATTCCTAATGTTGATCATCCTAATTTGCTTCGGTATTGGCTTGAAGCGCTATCTGTAGAATGTCGACGACAAAACAACGGCTATGGCTGATCTGCGAACTATATTATCCGGAGGTAAATGCCACCGGCCACTACATCACTCAAATCGGAAGTGGACTAGCTGATGAGTTTGATGTGAATGTCATCTGCGGCCAGCCGAACTATCTTTCAAAGGGAATTCGAGCGCCTTCCCGAGACTCGTATAAGAACGTCAAGATCTTTCGGGTTTGGTCTACAACACTAAATAAAGACATCTTGGCATTCCGTCTGATCAATATGATCACGATCGGTTCGTCAATGTTCCTGAAATGTCTCCGACTTTTTAAGCGTGGGGATCGAGTCCTTGTAGTTACCGCGCCGCCGAGCCTACCGTACACCACGGCACTTGCCGCTCTCGCAAAAGGAGCCAGCTACGTCGTACTTCTTCACGATCTATACCCGGACATTCTTGTGGCCGTCGGCAAAACAAAACCTGGATCGCTCCTGTTCAATACAATTGAGCGGCTGAATCGTTGGCTTTATAAGCATGCGAGTCGTCTAGTGGTTGTCGGACGCGACATGGCACAGCGAGTTGCCGTGAAATCTGTGGGGCTTGATGTTCCTATCATTACAATTCCAAACTGGTCTGATTTGGACGCGATCGATCCGCAGCCGAAAGAGACCAATAAACTTTTGCAAAACCTGGGGATTCAGAAAAAGTTTGTTCTAATGTACGCCGGCAACATCGGCCATCCGACTGATATCGAAACAATCGTCAAAACAGCAGAGCTATTGAGCGATGATGATTCGATTCATTTTGTGTTTGTCGGATCGGGAGCGAAGAAAGCCTGGCTTGAAACGGAAGTCCAGGAGCGCGGACTACCTAACGTATCCGTGCTGGGTCAACTCTCTCGAGATGAGCAGAATACGTTTTTGAACGCTTGTGATGTTGGGCTTGTGTCGCTCATTCCAGGCATGCTCGGTACAGCGATGCCGAGCCGCACGTATAATATTCTGGCAGCCGGGAAACCAATAATCGCTCTGACCGAACCGGGATCCGAACTGGCTCAGGTTATCGATGAAGAAAAAGCTGGGTGGCACATTTATCCTGGTGAACCGCAATCATTGGTGAGGACTATTCAGGAAGCAAGGAGGTCGTCTCTCGACGAAATGGGGATACGGGCACGACGGGCGGCTGAAACCAAGTACTCTCCAGAGGTGGCGATCGAAGCCTATGGGAAACTATTTCGATAGAGCATGAGAATCTTGGTTACAGGAGCTGCCGGCTTTGTCGGAGCAAGAGCTTGTTCGCACTTTGAGACGGCGGGGCATAAGGTTGTTCGCGTATCCCATTCGAATTCGGCCGGCGCCAGTATGGAGTCTGAGTCTTCATACGTTGTCGATGTCGCTGACCCAAAGGCTTTCGTCACGCTAGATGGGGTCGATAAGATAGACGCGATCGTTCACTGTGCTGGAATTGCTCATCGATTCGGGAGAACCTCAAGGGACGAGTTTTGGCGTGTGAATGTCGATGGCTCCGCCCATGTTGCTGAGTTTGCCGCGCGAAGGGGAATCGCTCGATTCGTTCACCTTAGTTCGGTACTTGTTTATGGTCTGTCAAATTCTGATCAGCCGATAACCGAGGAACAATTACCTTCCCCTGGCGACGATTATCCATCAAGTAAACTTGCCGGAGAGGAGGCCGTGGAGTCTGTATGCAAAGCGGCCGGTATCAAGCTCGTGATACTTCGGCCAGTTCCAATAATCGGCGAGGGAAGTCGGGGAAATGTTGCTCGGTTGATCCGGGTGATCGACCGCGGGCGTTTCATTTGGGTCGGCGACGGTCGTAATGAACGATCCTTCGTCTACGTAGCAGACGTCGCGGAAGCGATCCTGACCGCACTTTCGTTGCCTGACGACATCGCCAAGTTTAATGTAACCGGTGGAACGATGACGATCAAAGAAATGGTAGATAACATTTCAACTAATCTTGGAAGATCCGCCCCTGCAAACCTAGTCTCCTTCGGAGCGGCCAACTTCGCCCTGGCTATTTCAACACCTCTCGCCGGTGTTCCTTCGGTCGGCCGTTATCAACGAACCCTGGAAACATGGCTCTCGAACGCTGTTTATTCGGGAGCAGCGTTGGCAAACAAGGGGTTTGTCAGCACAATTGACCTTCGCGAAGCCTTGAAGCGAGAAGTCCACTACTATTTGGCCTCAAAAGGATAGATGACGATCGGACTAGTATCCATCAGCTTTGTTTTGAGCGTTGCGGGTGTTTGGATCTTTCGTAAACTTGCGGAAGGGAGCCCCCGGTTCCTCGACATCCCGAACAATAGAAGTTCACACTCAACTCCCATTACACGCGGCGCAGGTATCGCGATCGTCTTAGTCGTGCTAGGACTTTATGTTGCGGTTTTCAGAGCCGAAGCGAATCTTGCGTACATAGTCGCGTCACTCATTATCGCGGTTGTTAGCTTTCTGGATGATCTTTTCTCAGTTCCGCTGTTGATCAGGCTTGGGGTACATTTCGGTGTTGCCTCACTATTTGTATATTCCTCGGGATTCTACTCTGAGATCTCGGTTCCGTGGTCCGATGGCGCGGCGTTTTGTTTCGGAGAAATTGCCCCTTTTGTCAGCATCCTATTCATTGTATGGACAATTAATGCCTTTAACTTCATGGACGGTATCGACGGCATCGCGGGAGCACAGGCGATGGGTGCCAGTATCGGATGGGTACTTCTTGGGGTCGCTGCCGGATCCAGCGGGTTATCATTTCTAGGTGCAATACTTTTCGGGGCATCTGCGGGTTTTCTCGTTTTCAATTGGCAGCCAGCCAAGGTTTTCATGGGTGACGTAGGAAGCACGTTCCTTGGATTTACGTTTGCTATATTTCCGCTTATCGATTCGGCAGATGGTCCGCGGATCGAGCCTTGGGCATTTTCAGCAACTATCATCTTTTTGTGGCTATTCTTGTTCGATACTATCTTTACTCGATTCCGGCAAATAGCTTCTTTGCAACCGTTTTGGAGGCCACATAGAGATCATTTGTATCAACGCGTAGTGCTCCGCGGCAGACCTCACCAGCCGGTTGCAGCCTACTTTGGGGTTGTCGCGATCGCTATAGCTCTCGCGTTTTCCTTCGCTGGAACGATCAGCCTGTTTCCGTTAGCCATACTTCTCATACTTTCCCCAATTTCGCTGATGCTTTGGGCTGGAAAAAAAGATTGACGTAAGTTGAGACTAGTGTTAGATTTGCAAGACATCGCCTAGTTATTGGTAAGATAGTCTCATCTGCGTATGAGTTTAGGCGAAATTGTGACTCGTCCACGTCCAATACACCGCACTCTTATGAGTGCCTACGGTGTTGAAGTCGTTATCGAAGCGGACGATGAAAAGATCTTTGAACAAGTTATTAGCATTGCCAGGAAAGCTCTGGTCGGTCGAGTACGATTTGGACCGATAGGTTCATCGTCTACTAACGCCAAGTACGTTTTTTTGACGGACGATCAGGGAGTAGTTCAATTTGATATTGACGGGGTCACATCCGGTCCAGTTCGTCCCGATTCTGGATTTGACCGCTTCCTAAACAGTGTGATCCGGGCACATGTCGGATCTCTCGCGAAGTCGTGGGTATTCATCCACGCTGGCGTGGTCGAATGGAAGGGAAGGGCAATTATCCTTCCCGGACAAAGCCGCCAAGGTAAAACGACACTCGTTTCGGAGTTGATCAGCTGCGGGGCCGGCTATATGTCGGACGAATATGCCATTCTCGATGCTGACGGAAAAGTTCATCCGTTTGAACGAGATCTCGGTGTTCGACCCTCGGCAGTTGAACCACCCGTACCGGTTGATCCTGGTGAATTTGGCGGGATCCGCTCTGTTAAGCCGATCGAGGCCGGATTGGTTGTCTTTACCGGATACGTTGATGGTGGGCGATGGCAACCGGAGCGAATGACCCTTGGAAACGCGATACTGGAGTCGGTGCCGCAGGTGATTCCGGTCAGTTTTAACACAGAATTCGTATTAAAGGTCTTGAATACAACATTTAATCGTGCCATAATCGTCAAGTCGGATCGTGGGGAGGCTCGAGATAGCGCTCCTAAGATCCTTGAATATTTTGATGAATCAATAATGTCCGGCGAATGAGCCGGTCTTAACTGTTTTCATTTTGGAGGAGATAATGAACAACTCGCAATACCCGCTTGCTCGAACTAACGGACTTGTCGTGCAGGAAGTCCCGAACGAGGTTTTGGTTTTCGATATGGAAACCAATGAAGCCCATTGCCTAAACGAAACGGCCGCAATGGTTTGGAAATACTGCGACGGTAAAACGTCGGTGCCGCAGATTGCTGAGATCCTCGGTGAAAACAAGGGTTCTAGCGTAAACGACGATCTTATCTGGCTTGCTATTGACCAGCTCAACGAACACAAGCTCCTTGAAAAGGAAGTAGCAACCAAGTTTACTGGTCAATCGCGTCGCGAAGTTTTGAGAAAGATCGGCCTCGCCTCGATGATCGCCCTTCCGATCATTGCGTCGATGGCGGCTCCTAGAAGCGTTCTTGCAGCAACGTCATGTGCCTGTGTAACTCCGGGAGATTGTCTGGCGCAGACAGGTTGTGCTTCTACCGTCAACTGTAACGGTTCAAGCGTTTGCGCTCCCTAGTCTAACGACAGATCGAACTTTAGAGTAGCGGCTTCCTTCGGGAATGCCGCTATTTCGTATTCCGATGGATCCGCTAGCCGATGAGACGAAATGGTTGCAGATGTCGGACATCGCAAGCCGCTTGCGCGTCTCAGCGTTATTTGGCGAGCCAGCGTTTGTCGCGTGTCGGCCGATCCTGATCAAGGGTTGGTCGATCGCACGATTTTACGACAAGGAACGCATTCGAGTTAGCACCGATATTGACGTGCTCTTTTGTAGCCGTGAGTCGGAGCGGACCCTTCAGGTCATTAGAGGAAGGTCCGAATCGATAGCGATCGACCCTCACTTCGGGCCCCGACATCTCGACACACTATCCTTCGACGAACTTTTCTCGAGATCTTACGAAATCGAACTCGAAGGTGTTCCGATCCGTGTTCTGGCCGACGAGGACAACCTTCGCATAACCGCGGTCCATTGGCTGACGGACGGCGGAGTCAACAAAGAAAAGCTGTGGGATATTTATTATTTGGTCAAGAACCGGAGGCCTGGGTTTGACTGGGTTCGGTGTCTCGACACCAGCATGCCGGCCCGGAAGACGTGGGTAATGGCCGCGATCGCGACTGCTCGGGACCATCTTGATCTCGATGTTTCCGATCTTCCGGCCGAAGTTCGCGAATTTGCCCTACCTGGATGGTACGAGCAAACGTTGAAGAAGGAGTGGCGGCTTGGAGTATATCCGAGACGAATTCTATCCACGGTCATCACCCGCCCAAAGCTACTTTTTGAACAACTTCGTCGCAAACTACCGCCAAATCGAATCGCAGCTACGATAGACACGGAGACCGCGATAGACGCGACGACCCGAATACCCGCTCAATTAAAAAGTCTCGCAAAGAAATCCCTGGCGTTTGTGCGGGGGATCACGAGTCGTTTAACCTATTCCAGCATTGGCAAACGTTGACGACAACTATCTATTGGCGATCGAGTCCGCTATTTCAGGCGGCAGCATTGCACTTTTCAACAAAGGCGATTTTGTTTATGGCGCTTCGGGAGGCAATTCTGTGTCGCGGGCGGAAGATCTCCTTCCACGCATCATCGAATTGTTGACTGAAGCTGGACTTAGCGTTGGCCAACTCAAGAAAGTAGGCGTTTCGCTAGGCCCGGGTAGCTACACGGGACTAAGAATTGGGATCGCGACCGTCATGGGGCTGTGCCGAGGGCTTGGGGTCGACTATGTCGGAATTCCAGTTTTTGACGCGATCGCATGGTCCCGTGAAGATCGCTCTTCGATCATCGCTCTTCCAATGGGCCGATCGGACATTTGCGTCACCGGAGCCGCAGTCGAGAACACCACAGTCACAACGTTGGACGGGTTGAAGGCTTTGATCACCCAGTCGCGGCCCCTGCATCTACTAGCGCATTCAGACCTCGTCCCGGACTTGACCGACATCCGAACGGACGTTGTAGATATCGGCAGAAACCTCGCACGGTTTGTTGGTGCTGCTGCCTTCGACCGACCGAGAAGCAGTTCCCTTGATCCGATCTATGTACACAATCCTCGCTTCGGGTAAATGGCCAATCATCTTGACAACCTCACCACCCAGAATGCCAAGCTTTCCGATGCTCCCGCGATTCGGCAACTCGCCTACGACGCAAAGATAGACGCCTGGACCGAAGCCGACTATGCAGTCGAGATCTGTCGGCCAGACTCCTTCGTCGTGACGACGACGAGTGGCGGAGAATTGATCGGATTTCTTGTAGCCAGACTCGTACCGGGGAAGGGCGCTTATCCCGACGCGGAGCTTTATAATATTGCCGTCGCGACAGCCTTCAAACGACGGGGAATTGGCAAGAGGCTGGTAGTCGCATTACTGGATAGATTGGAAGGGGCGAACGTCCAGAACGTCTGGCTTGAGGTTCGCGCTTCTAACTCCGACGCGATCGCGTTTTATGAATCACATGGCTTTTGCTCAGAGATGACAAGGCCCAATTTCTACGTGAATCCCACCGAAAGTGCAGTGATCATGGCGCTTCAGATCGGGTCCGAGAGCGATGTTTCCGAAGCGTAAACAATGCTTGATTCTCGTTTACAAGAGGAGTAGAGTGAAGTTTAAGCCTGCTAGTGTCCGCGAATACAAAGCGGGTGAGATTCTTTTGACAAAGTGAGGAACAAATCGCTATGGACCTTTCAACTCCTGATGTTGTGAGAGACGAATTGATCAAGACCAACCCAACCTTTCGTGATCTAGTGCACCAACATCAGTCTTTCGAAGCACGACTCAACGAACTTGCCCATTTGAACTACCCCAACGACGACGAACAAGTCGAAGAATCCACCTTAAAAAAGAAGAAATTGATGGTCAAAGATGCCATCTACGAGATGATGCACGACTTTGAGATCTCGCACTAGATGCGAACCAATAATTTTTACGAACCATTGAGCGGCAGTTGTTTGCCGCTCTTTTCTTTTCCGCACTCGGTCGAAAAAGCAGTCACCCCAGTCGAGGTTGCGGCTACCAAGTACTTGCCGTTTGCACGGATCGGAGTGAGAAGGAAGGCATCCTCGTCGGCAAGGTCAAGTCTGTCGATCAGCCTCCCTTTCTCTAACTCAACAATGTAAGCCGAGCGGTCCCCAACCACGGTAAAGACGGCAAGATCGCGACCCACAAGTCCGCCATTCGCTACTCGTCCCGGCAGCCTACGTTTCCACAGAAGGTTGCCGTATTCAACGGACATGAAGTAGATGAAATTGTCCGCAGACCCCAGCAAGACGTTGTCGTTAACCGAGCGAATATAAACGACCCGACCACCGGCGCGAAACTTCCAATTCTTTCCCCCGCCCATCTGTATCGAATGTACATTTCCCCGATCGTCCGAATAGACCGCGGCAGAACTCCTCCCCGCTCCAACAAATGCCGGAACGCCCTCTACACTTGCCGACGCAACCTTCGCTCCTGTCTCGATCGAAAACTCCTCAACTCTCCTTCCAGCTACCGCTATGAGTAATCGACCAGACTCGATCCTCGGCTGCGAAGAAATCGCTCCGATGGCCGATGCATTCCATTTGATCCGGCCTGCCTCGGAATCCATCAACCAAAGAGCCCCTTCGGACGAGACCACTGCCAGATCCGCACTAGCACTCGTCAGGTAGTACTTTTCAGACACCGGCAGTTCAATATTCCAGAGCGACAGACCGGTTTTCGAACTGACCGCTCGGAGGACTGG
>JBEBGW010000178.1:0-8763 GCA_040081025.1 Pyrinomonadaceae bacterium
CTGGATCGACCGGAAACCCTTGAAGGTTTTCAGCTTGCCCTTGCGCACGATCGTGTTGACCGCCTTCACCTTGACCTTGAACAGCGCTTCCACAGCCGCTTTGATTTGCGGCTTCGTCGCTGACGAGGTATAAAACAGCCGCTGCGACCTCTTCGGGCTTGCCCATGCGTCCGATCGCCTGGGTCGACGCCATCTCCTCGTAGGCCTTCTTCGGGTCCGGATATTCGGCGAGGCGGCGTTTGACGAAATCGGTCTCGACGCGGCCCGGGCAGACGGCGTTCACACGGATGCCCACGAGCGCGTGGTCGAGGGCGATGCACTTGGTCATTCCGACGACGGCAAATTTGGTCGTGCAGTAAGCTATCCGGTCGCGGATCCCCAGGATCCCACCGATCGACGCGATGTTGACGATCACGCCGTATTTGCGTTCGATCATCTGTGGAATGAACGCCTTCGTCAGATCGAACATCCCGCGGACGTTGACGGCAAACAGGCGTTCGAGGTCTTCGGCGGTTGTATTGAGGATCGTCCCGACGTGGCCGATGCCGGCGTTATTGACGAGTATGTCGAGGTCGCCGCGGTCAGAGTGAACTTTCTCGGCGGCCTCGATGCAGTCGTCCCGGTCCGTGACATCGAGTTTGATGAACTCGCCATTGATCGCGGCTGCGGCCTTCTCGCCCGCCTCTTCATTGAGATCGGCGACATAGACGAATGCCCCGGCACCCGCAAGAGCGTGCGCGATCGCTTCGCCGATGCCGGAAGCGGCTCCGGTTACTAACGCTGTTTTTCCGCTAAGATCAAACATTTCGGAATAAGTGAAAAGTTATAGGTTTGAAGTAACCGGATTGATCAAAACACCGAGCCCCTCGATCTCGACCTCGCATACATCGCCGTCCTTTAGGAACACCGGCGGTTTGCGGGCGAAGCCGACTCCGGGGGGCGTGCCGGTCGCGATAATGTCACCGGGTTCGAGCGTGATCGACCGCGAGAGATATTCGATGATCTCGGGGATTCGGAAAATGAGTTCGGCGGTCGTCGAATCCTGCATTGTCTCGCCGTTGAGGCGGAACTGGATCTGTAAGTTATGCGGATCGGCGATCTCGTCCTTTGTCGCCACAAACTCGCCAAACGGAGCGAATGTGTCGCACGATTTTCCGCGCTGCCATTGCCCGTCAGCGAACTGCATATCGCGTGCGGAAACGTCGTTGAAGTTGGTGTAGCCGAAGACATAGTCCATCGCTTCGTCGAGCTTGATGTTCTTCGTACGGCGGCCGATGACGACCGCGAGTTCAGCTTCGTAATCGACCTGTTCGCTGCCGACCGGCAAAAGGATCGGATCTTCGGAAGCCGCGACGCACGTGACGAACTTCGAGAACACGATCGGAGCCTTTGGTATCTCCATGCCGCTTTCGATAGCGTGATTGCGGTAGTTCAAGCCGATACAGACGATCTTACCGGGCCGCGGGACGGGAGCTTCGATCTTCACGTCGCCGATATCGACGAGCGGCAGCAGGCCGCTGTTTACCGCCTCCATCGCAGGTTCGACGAAGTTGGTCGCGAGGTCGTAGCATCGCAATATCTCAGACGCACTCAGGCCAAGCGGCAGGATCGATGGCGTGAGATCTGCGATCTGGTCGCCATCGACCAACGCCCCGATTCGGTATCGACGCTCGCCGCTGTGCGAGACGTTCTTCGGATTAAAAGCAACAAGTTTCATCTTATTTCTGTAGTCCTTCGATCGGCACCCATACGAATCGCGGCCGGTAGAACTCGGCGTAGATCGAATCGCCCGGTTTCGAGCCAAACGGCAGATTGCTGTTGTAAGAAACGAGTATCTTGCCGTTCTGGGTAAACTGCGGGTGCATATGCGGATTATAAACGCTCAGCCCGCTTTGCAGCGATTGGCCTTCGGTCATTCCGGGAAACTTGGTCATTCCCGCCGTCGGTGTTTTGTAGAAATGATGCTTGGTCGTGAACGGGCCTTGCGGCTCGCACGCAGAGTAAAGGTAGAGATCCTTCCAATCCGCATAGCCGACCGACGTATCAAACGTGACGATCACGAATGTCGGCTTGCCGTTTATGTTCAACCGGCGAACGGTGAGTTCGTCGCTGATGCTGTCCCTTTCGGGGATGATCGACTTACGGTTGTTAAGATCTTTTGAAAACGCCTTGCCGTCCCACGCGGTCCAGTTCTTGAGATCGACGGCGTGCTCGAGTCCCTTCGACGCGTCAACCTTGGCAATGTAAAGCTTCTTGAACTTGTTCGCCATTCCCAGAGTCGAAGGCTTTGCGGTTTTGATATCACCCTCGTTCCGCATCCCGTAGAGGTAAAGCTCATTCTTGTCGTTGAGCCAGAGCGAAATGCCCCAGATCGCGTCGTCGTTCTTGTTCTTGAGATCGACGATCTTCTCCAGCTCGAGCGTATCCGCGTTCATCTGTGCGATCGCCTGAGCTCGATAGCGGATCCAGAAACTCTTGTCGAATGGCCGCGCGACGTCCCATTCGTTCAAGAACATCCAGATCTTTTTCTTGCCGCCGACCTCGACAATGATCGGATCACCGAGCCAGTACATATGGTGCGGATCGTCGCTTTTCGGCTTGAAATACGGCGTCGAATATCCATTCTTGTCCTTCGGCCCGGTCAGCGTCCTCATCGTCTTGCCGTCCTTCGATCGGATCACAATGCTGTTATAAACGTAATGGATCACCTCAGGTGCGGGGCCGCAAAAGGGCGGCAGACAGTTCGGCTTACGCATGCGGAGGCCGTTCTCGTTCGTGTAGACTGCTCCGTCACCGGGCTTTGGCGAATCTTCGGCGATGTAGGAATCCGAGAAAAAGAACGCTGAATCGCCGCTCGGAAGCTCGATCGAGACTGTAGTGTCCGCTCCCGTCCAGCCAGGGCCGTTGCGCGTAAAAGCCTCGTTCCACGCGGTCGCCGATTCGCCCTTGCCGACCGAGATCTCGCACTGCGGGTAGATCGCGCAAGTAAACAATACGAGCGTAAAGACGCTGCAAAATAGCTGCTTCATAGCTTCCTAATATGGAATCTCCGGTCGGCGGTCATCGTCAGGATCGGCCCAGCGGTTGTTCGGCACCGTGGGATTCCAGTTTGGTCGCAGCGGGTCCTGATCGTAGCTGTAGCCGCCGAGGCGTTTGTAGAGTTCGTTGTACTCGGCAAGCTTGTCCCGATCGAGTATGACGCCTAGGCCCGGCCCGTCCGGCACACGGATCTTTCCGCCCTCGTACTTCATCAAGCCGCCTTCAATAATGTCGTCGGTCAGGTGATGATAATGAGCGTCGGCAGCGTAAGAAAGATTCGGTATCACGGAGCCGAGATGCAGCATTGTCGCGAGCTGGATGCCGAGTTCGCCGGATGAATGGACCGCGACGCCGAGCTGGAACGTCTCGCAGACAGCGGCGGCCTTTACACACTGCCGAATGCCGCCCCAGAACGTCGTATCGAGCAAGATCACATCACAGGCGGTATCGAGAACGTTCGCCGCAAGCTGTTCGAAATTGACGACGACCGTGTTCGTCGCAAGCGGCATTCGAACCTTCTCGCGCGTCCGACGCATGCCGTGAAGGCCAAAAACGGGATCTTCCAGGTAGTCGTTATTAATATCTTCGATCTGCTGGCCGAACCAGATCGCCTGCTCGGTCGACCATGCCGCGTTCGGGTCGAAGCGAAAACAATCGCCCTCCTTTGTGCCGCTGCCAAGCTCCTCGGCCACGGCTCGATAGCATTTCAATTCGTAAACCGGATCGAATACGCCACCCTTGAGTTTGTGTGCAAAGAATCCGTGTTTCGCCTTCAAGTCTTTGGCATGTGCAACGAGTTGGTCGACCGTCCGCACTTCGCCTGAACCGTCTTTTGAATTGGGATAGCGAAAGAATAGGTACGACGCGAACGGCACTTCATCCTGAAGCTTGCCGCCGAGAATGTCGTAAACCGGCACGCCCCATTTTTTTCCAATGATGTCGAGACACGCGAACTCGAGAGCGGCGAGGATCTGGGTTCGATTGTTGTAGAGCGACGCGGTTGGGTTGGCGATCTTGAACCGCATCTCTTCGAGCCGTGCCGGATCGTGGCCAACCAGGTATGATTTCATCGAACGAAATACGGCCTCGGCCGATTCGCCGCCGCCGCCCATCTCGCCGAGTCCTGTGATCCCTTCGTCCGTCTCGACCTCGACGATCGTCCGCACGAACCGTCCCCAATGGCATCCCGCCGCATGCCGAAGCGGAGCTTCGAGCGGAACGGTAACTGTGGTCGCTTTTATATCTGTGATCTTCATTGATCGAGCTTATTGTCCTTCAAAAACTTCCAGATCGCGTCGTACCCTTTTGTGTACTGTTCCTTCGTGAACATCCCGTGGCCGCCGCCCTCGATCGTAATGAGAGTTTCTGTATTGTTCGTCTTCTTCAATGCGTCGTGCAAACGGGTCGCGTGGGTGTACGGCACTACGTCGTCCTTATCTCCGTGGATTGTAATGATCGGCGGAAGCCCGGCTCGGACATAGGTGAGAGGCGAAACGCTCTTGGCTACTTCGGCAGCGTTCGGCAGAGATCCCATCCACATCACCGCGTAGTTCTTCAGATTCGGACCTTTGATCAGATCGTTCACATCGCTGATGCCGTACCAGTTCACGATCGCCGCAACCTTCATTGGTACGTCGCCGAACTTCGCGTCAGCATAGCAACGGTTATCAAGCGGCGTTCCGTCTTGCAGCACTCCAGTGATAAGCGAAAGGTGGCCGCCGGCCGAGTGTCCTGTGAGAATGATCTTCGACGTGTCGAACTTCCATTGTGCGGCGTTGCGATAGATCCATCGAAGAGCGCACCGCGTGTCCTCCACCGAGCCCGGAGCGAGCGAATTCCCCGCCATCCGATACTCGACGTTTACGACCCGCCAACCGCGTTCAAGATACGGCAGCAGTTGATAGACCGCTCCTTCCTTCGAGCCAAAGATCCATCCGCCGCCGTGAATGTAGACGACGGTCGTTGTCGGGTTCGGATTGTCACGCGGATACCATATGTCGAGCTTTAGCGGCGTGTTATTCGCACTGCCGTAAACGACGTCCGGCTGCATCCAATATCGATCGCCGATCTCGAGAAGAGAGGGCGTAGACTTGTGCTGGGCAAGGCATGTGATCGCCGACAACAGGAAAAATGAAGTTAGGACTAATGTTTTGATCATCGCTTCTAAACTGACTAAATCCTGATCTTCTGTGTCTGCACTCTGTGAATTCTGTGGTCAGCTTCACAATTTGAAACCAATAACCACAGAATGCACAGAATCAGATCCGAAAAACACAAATAAAACCTGCTCCGTGAACAAGATAAAAGCTATTCTACGCAGCCCGCACGCCGGTCTTATCCGCGACGTACCGCTTGCCCTGATAGTTGATGTTCCTCAGCTCTGCCTTTGCATCAAACGGGCCGAACTGCGGTTTCGATGTTATTGATCCGAACAATCCGGCGTTGATCCCGAAGAGCGAATCGACGATCGGCTCGAGGTAATTGCAGCCAGAGACGCACGCCCAATCGTTGATGTACGGCTGATCTGAAGGCGTCTTGATCGCTCCGCCGTTGGACTCGGGCGGATGGAAAGTCTCGGAAAAATTCGCCTGAGCGTAGGGCCCTTGCATACTCGATTTTGCTAGTCCCTTCATCCATTCGTGAGCCATCGTCGCCTCGCCCGCGACGTAAAGTCCGCTGAGTGCGAGTGCCGGCCACGAACAATACGCACCCGTCCATTGGTGATCAGGACGAACGCTGAAGGTGACGTCCAGGTCCTTAGTCGAAAGAGCGCGCATCCACGTCGGTGTCTGGAGTTCGTTTTTGAAGAACGCGACCATTTCCTTCTTCTGCGTCGCGGGCATCAGGTCGCCGATGGTCATCAGCGTCACGCCAAAATCGTAGCAGTGATGAACTTCATTGTAAGTACCATCGGGCAGTTTGCACTTCCAAATACCGCGGCCCGGAACGTAAAGATCTTGAACGCGTTTACCAAGTTCGACGGCTTCATTCCGATAGCCCTCGGCTTTTCTGCGGTCGCCCTTGTACTCGGCAAGTTCGGCGGCAAAGCGGAGGTTGTGAACGTTCGCGGCGTTCAATCCAGCTACTTCGTGAACGTAACTCGAAACCGCTTCGAGCAGATTCGTCACGCCGCCATAATCAGCGAGCCCGTGCTTGTTCGCATCGAGTTTTCGCCAGTGTTCGGCGTAGGTGAGGAGCGTTTCGTAAACTGTTTTGCCCTCAACTTTCTTATCAAGCCACGCCTTGTCGCCGGTCCAGCGGAGATACTCTTTCGCCATGCGCGACATTGCGTAATCGTTGACGGAATACCACGGCCCGACGCCGGCTCCCGTGAGAAACTCCGTGCCGAAATGCTTGTAGACGTCGAGCTTCATCCACGTTTCCATCATTCGCTTGATGATCTCAGGGTCGAGCATCGACAGCAGCATGGCACTCAGACTGATGTCCCAAAGGAACGTTGTAGTCTCCCAATATCGCGGCATCAGCGTCACGTACGTCGTGCCGTACACGGAGTGCGGTGTTGTGCGGCGGAAGTAGAGCGCACTCATCACAGCCGAGTGATAGATGCGTTTTACGCTTTCGTCAGTCGTGACCAGCGTCGGCACATGGCCGGAGAATACGCCGTTGCCGGGCGTAAACGCGGCCTTGAGCTGGCTGTTCCATTCATCGGTCGTAGCTTTCGCGACGGCGTCGAAACTATTGATGATCGAATCGTACTGACGCTGCACATCGGCCGTCGATTCGCCTAGAGAATTTACAAACGTTATGGACGCCGACTCTCTCGGAGCAAGATCGAACTCGTAGACGATCCACGAGCGTTCGAGGTGTTTCGGCTCCGGCGACGCTCCCTGCAGCACGAATGCCTCCGTATGTTTCGACTTGCACATCACGGCGTTGCGACTGGTGTCGACCGTGCGTGCGTTGTCGTATTCGCCCGGCGAGTAAGCGGCGTTCCACGGCTTGACGCTCTTGGTGGCACCGCCGTTTATCGCGAATTTTATCTCGGTCTTACGGCGAGCCTTGGTCATATTGGAGACGGTAAATTTCACCGCGACCGACATCGTCTTGAACGGCACGACCATCGTGCTCTTTAGTTCGAGGCCCTTGTAAACCGAGCGACGCTCGACCCGGTCCGGCTGCCACACGAATTCGATCGGCGTCTTGGTCGAAGCATAGTACTCGCCATCGACGTATAGCACGCCGGTCAGCAGTTCGCCGCCGGATCCGAGTGGTGCCACGTTCATCTCACCTTGTGCGAACGGCGGAAACGCGATGCTGCGAACTGCCGTCACGTCCATCGACGCCTGCGCGCATCCCCATTGATTGGTCAGCCCCGGCCATGCGTAGAGATCGAGAAACTTGTGCGTCATCGTGATCGAACGCATCGAGGCACAGGTCGGGATATCGGGCAGCGGCGGAAGCGGCTCGGCTGCATTCGCTGTCATTGTCGTCGCTTTGAGAACCGCTGGAACAGCGGCCGCGGCGGTAATCGCTTTTAGGAAATCGCGTCGTTTGAAATTATCCATCTTGTTCTTTACTACTCGATCTCGACCTTAACAGTGAGGGTTTGGTACGGTCTGATCGCAACTGTCAGCGGTGCGATCAGCGTGACCTTGCTGATCTCGCGGTCTTCGGTCAATGAAACTATCGATGCGGATTTGATCTTCGCCGGAAGCGTGATCTGCACGTTCCCGGCGCGTCCCGTAAATTCCTGAAGGCGTATAGCGAAAGTCTTGTTAGGCTTTGGATTCAGCGGTGCCGAGCTGACCTCGCCCTTGATTACCGAATCGGCAAGCGGCTTCACGGTCACGATCTGCACGTTCGGCTGATCGACCGAGAAGTACGAAGCGTTATTCAGCATCGGCTTGACGGTCACATATTGAGCCCGCAACGGAACGTTGAATCCCGACCCAAGCCGCCACGCGGCAACGGGATCAAAAAGGCCCGAAGCGGAGAACGCATATTCGAATACCAGATTTCCCTTCAGCCCCGGCTCGACTGAGTCCATGTTCACGATGCTCAGGTCATGGGTATCTGCCTGGTTGCTGTGGCGGATCGCTCGTGAAAAGAGAGTCGCTTCCCGCAGCGGAAACTTGCCCATATAAAGTGCGGGCAGGAAATCTTTCGGAGCGTCTTTCGCCTTCACCTTCGTCGAAACAAATCCCGAATAGCTCCAATGAAATGCCTGTCGGTGCGCGGTTAGAACGGTCTGTTTGCCGTCGGTGACGCCGATCGAATGCCGGGTCGTCACCGAGTCTTTTCGGGCTCCGTCCATATAGTCGTCGGGAAGGCGGTCGAACCATTTCTGCCCGCCGCGAAGCACTTTCAAGCCGTTCGCTGAAATATTGAATGGAAACGCGAAAAAGTAAGCGTCGCTCCAATTGCCGTTGCCTCCCGCGAATGGAAATTTCGACTGGTCGAGTTCGTTGCGAAGTTCGACATGGTCGAGGCCGTTGTAGAGCGTGATCCTTGAAGTTGGGAACGCCGATCCCGGCCGCGTTACTTCGATGACCGACATTTGCACGCCCTTCTTCACCGAGATCTTCGCGGACTGCGGATACAAGATCTTCGAAGCATCGGCTCCTTCGACTCGTAATAGTTCGTTGAAAGGAAGTTCGCCCTTCGCGTTCACAAGTTCGCGGTTAGAGCGGATGTCGCGGATGCTCCTTATAGTTCCGGTCGCCGCTACCTCGACCGAATACGAACCGTTAGTGGCTGAGGTGC
>JBEBGW010000179.1:0-8762 GCA_040081025.1 Pyrinomonadaceae bacterium
CGCTCGGCCGACATGTTTCCAGAAGCTAAACACCTCGCCGGCCGGGATCTCGACGCCGTTCAGATGCGCGATCGCGATGCGGAGATTCTGGATCTTTCCCGCGACCAGGAACCTCTCCTGCGGCTCGGTCTCGGTCCAAAGCGGGGTCAGGGAACTGGCGATGACCGGAAGGCCGCCCAGTTCGCTGGTGGGTGAGAATCGCCGTACTGAAAATCTGTTCTGAAAAAGCCGGCGCAGCTGAAGCAGCACGGTCTTGACACGAAACACGGCGGCTTCCTTACGGGTTGGAATTCGGCGTTCGATGGGGATGCTTGGGTTTCCGGACATTCTAGCTGAATAATGAAACACGGAATCGCGTTCGAATGCAATCAAATTCACGCCGATGCTACAATCAATTCGCTCTATGCAATTCGTTTTCTCTCGCCGATTCTACATTCTGCTTGCCATCGGACTCGTTCCGCTTTCGCTGTCGTGGAATCTGCCCATTCTGCGGTCGGCGATCATCGCGTTCGACGTGCTTCTGATCGTCGCGGCGATCGCAGATTATTTTATTTCCCGACAGCTTCCCGACGGCTTTCGGATCAGACGCGAATTCGAGAAGCGATTTGCTATCGGCGACCCTTCAAGGGTCAGCCTTCAGATAGAGAACGCAACCGGGACCGCCTTTCATCTTAACCTCAAGGACGAATACCCCTCGGAAATGCGCCTCGAGGACTCCCGTCAGGCCGAGTTTTCCATCGCCCCACATTCGACCGCCGAATTTTTTTATCACCTGACGCCGTCGCGTCGCGGGAATTATCGCTTTGGAACCGTAGCGGTCAGATATCTTTCCCGGTTCGGCCTTGTGTGGTGTCAAGCGGATTTAGCCGAGCCGGAATCGATCAAGGTCTATCCCAACATGCGTCGGGCACGAGAGATCGAGCTGAAGGCCCTCGGGGCTCAATCGTTCCTGGCCGTCCAGCGGCGGGCAGTGCGACGTGGCGAAGGGCGTGAGTTCGAGTCGATGCGCGACTACGTTCGCGGCGACGAGCTTCGGCATATCTCGTGGACGGCGACGGCAAGGCGTTCGAAGTTGACGACGCGTCAGTATCAGATCGAACGCGATCAGACCGTGATCATCGCTCTCGACGGCGGACGGCTGATGACCGGGCGGATCGATGACGAGACGAAGTTCGACACGGCTATCCACGCATCGCTGGCTCTCATGTCGGCATGCGCCAAAGCCGGCGACAACTGCGGCCTTGCGGTATTCGGACGCCGTGTGAAGAAATATCTACCGCCGAAACGGGGACTCCAACACATCGACTCGGTGCTTGAAACGCTTCACGATATGGAGCCCGAAATGGTCGAGCCATCGTATGCGAGGGCGTTTCAGTTCATCTCATCCAACCTCAAGAAACGCGCGTTCGTCGTGATCCTGACCGACCTCGTCGATAGGGAGAGTTCGAAGGAGCTTATCAATTCGCTGAAGCTGCTTCGGCCGCGCCACCTGCCGCTTGTCGTCACGATCGGTGATCGCGATCTGAGCTCGATGGTGAGCACTGCCCCCGGCGACATCCGCGATGTGTTTCGCCAATCAGCGGCGGAAGAGATAATTCTTCAACGCGAAGCTGCTCTGCGATTGGTGGAATCGCTCGGTGGCCTTGCCCTAGATGTCACGACACAGACACTTGGACCGCGGTTGCTCGAAACTTACTTGCGAGTCAAAGAACGCGGGCTGCTTTGACCTGATTGCTTTTCGGCCACTAACAAGGTAATTTTGAATCGATCTCGACTTCACCCGAATCACGTAGAAACCAATTTTTAGGAGCTATTGAATGAAGATCTTAAAAGGGGCAGTACTTTTTTGCGCGGTCGCGCTCTTATCCGGTCAGGCGATCGCACAGGCAACCGGGGACGATTGGAAACTTGTCGCGTACAATTTCGCTCGCGTTAATAATTACAAGGTCGACGACAAGGAAGTAACCGTCACGCTCGATACTCGCGAACAGCGCATTTCGGGCAATTCCGGATGTAACCGGTTCATGGGTCCGTTTACGTTCGAGGATTCCGGCCGCCTTGCGGTTGGGCCGTTCGCCGGTACGCTGATGGCATGTCCGCGGATCGACAATCGATTCGAAATGGCGTTTCGCGAGACGCTCGGCAATATAGATTCATTCGCGTTCGAGACCGGCTATCTGACGCTCACCGACAAGCGTTCCGGCAATTTCATGCGTTTTCAGCGCGTCATCAAGCCGGAGCGTCACACGTGGTATGTCGATAAAGATCTCAAGGATTGCGTGGGCGTCGTAAAGACGAAGTGCATGCAGATCAAGGACACAAAAGACGGCGCGTGGACGAATTTCTTCAGCCCGATCGAAGGATTCAACTTCAAGAAGGGCCGATACTATTTGATCGAGGTCGAGCGAACAAAGATCGCCAACCCGGCCGCAGACGGCTCGGCATACTCGCACAAGCTGATCCGCGTGATCAAGGAAGCGAAGAAGGAAAAGGACCTTTGATCTGGCACGTCGCAAGAAAAATGTAGACATTTACACGTTTCTATGCGATTTTAGTTGGAACTTTGACGAACGCGGAGGCGCTTAGACGAACGATGACCAATTCATTTACTGATAAGAGTACCTAAATTTATCCCCACAATTTGAGTGAAACCGGACGGCCGTTTCGCGGCCGTCTTTTTTTTGTTGCGAGGAGAAATGGAAGAGAGGAGAGATATTAATAAGATCCCGGCGAAGCCGATCGCGTTCGCATGGGCCGTAAGCACGCCGTATCGGCGGTGGGCGTTCGGAGCGATGTTCGCGGTACTGATCGCGACAGTCGCCTCGCGCGGAATGACGTACGTCGTGAAACTCCTGACCGATTCGGCTATCGCCTTCGGTCAGGGACTCGCCGGATCGGCAGATGTATGGCGATGGGTATTGCTGTTCCCGGCGATCTACATCGTCAATGAGGTCATCTGGCGGACGAGCGGCTTCTGCGGAATGCGCTGGATCACCGGTGCGGTTGCCGAGTCCAACCGGCGGCTGTTTGGATACTTGTCCGATCATTCGGCGACCTACTTCAGCGACCGTCACGCGGGTGCGCTGGTTAACAAGATCTCAAATGCATCTTCGGGTATCGAGCGGTTGATCGGCCAGTGGCTGTGGCAATTCCTGTCGCTGATCGTCGGTCTGATGGCGGACCTGTATTTGAACTACCTTGCGCATCCGTATTTCGCGTTGGCCCTGCTGGCGTGGATGGCGATCTATGTTCCGATAAACGTTTTCTTCGTCACGCGGCTGCATCGGCTGAGCTTCGCCTACGCCGAATCGTCGTCGCAGTTGAAGGGAAAGATGGTCGACAGCACGTCGAATGTCGATACGGTCCAGTACACGGGTTCGATCGAGTATGAAAAGGCGCACATCGGCAAACAGATCGGGCATCAGCGCATCATGCATCTGCGTGAATGGTGGTGGTCGGAATGGGTGCTGGTTACGAACGGCGTTTTGCTTGGCGTATTCATCCTGTCGATGTTCGCGTTCGGAATGTGGCTGATCGAGTCGGGCGAGATCAGTGTCGGTGCGCTCGTGATGGTGATCATGATCGTGCTTGCGCTCGAACAGCGTATGTTCTTTCTAGGGCAGAGTCTGACGCAGGCCGTTAGTTACTATGGCCAGGTCAGCGAGGGCCTGAAGGAACTGCTTGAACCGCACGAGATCATCGATCGGCCGGATGCGACACCGCTCAACGTTGCGAAGGCTGCGATCGAGTTTCGGAATCTCGACTTCTCTTATCGCGGAAAGCGTGTGTTCAAAGGAGACTTCGATCTGCGGATCGAGGGCGGCGAAAAGATCGGCCTGGTCGGGCACAGCGGTGCCGGCAAGTCGACCCTTGTCTCGCTATTATTAAGACGGTTCGAACTCGCTGGCGGCAGCATCATGATCGACGGGCAGAACATCGAGCAGATCACGCTCGAATCGTTGCGAAAGTCGGTCGCCTTTGTACCGCAGAGCACGTCGCTTTTTCACCGTTCGATCGTCGAGAACATCCGGTATGGACGCCTCGATGCCAGCGATGACGAGGTCGTCGCGGCAGCAGCCATCGCGCAGGCGGACAGCTTCATTCAAGAGCTGCCCGAAGGCTATGATACGAAGGTCGGTGAACGCGGGGTGATGCTTTCCGGTGGCCAGCGTCAGCGAATATCCGTCGCCCGGGCGGTGCTTCGCAACGCTCCGATCCTGCTGCTCGATGAAGCCACGAGCGCTCTCGACAGTGTAAGCGAGGCGGCGATCCAGGATGCGTTGATCGGACTGATGCGTGATAAGACCGTCATCGCCATCGCACATCGGTTGTCGACGCTTCGTGCAATGGACCGGATCGTGATCGTCGAAAACGGGCGGATCGTCGAGGACGGAAGCCACAATGACCTGATCGAACTCGGCGGCGTTTATGCGAGCTTGTGGAACAGTCAGGTATCCGGGTTCATTCCCGACTAGACACGTTGGACGAGGGCGGCCGAGCCAGACCGCCTCTTTTCCGCTTTGTCGAGAAGGTGCGTTTGCCTTACTATTTGTCTAGATGGATTTCCCCTCGATCGAAAAGGAAGCATTAGGACTACAGACCGCGGAACGGGCGCGGCTCGCTGCAGCTCTTCTCCAAAGTCTCGATGAGCTTTCCGGTAAAGAAACTGCGAGACTTTGGGCAGAAGAGGCTGAACGTCGCGATACGACATGGGATCCGCAAGAGGCGATTCCCTACAAGACGGCCCTTCGTGAGGCTCGGTCGCGAATCTCATGAACCTTCCTGTCTCGCTCCACCCTCTCGCCCGAGCAGAACTTAACAATTCGACCGATTATTACAACGAAGTGAATGCCGATCTGGCCTCTCGCTTTCTCGACGATTTTGATGCGGCGGTCCAGAGTGTGAGCGGGAGCCCCGAAAGCTATCTGAGAGTGACCGAGACGGTGCGCCGGAAAGGTCTCGAGATTTTCCCGTTCTTTTTGTTCTACACGCTGAAGTCCGATGAGATTCGGATTTTAGCCGTCGCACATCAAAGCAGGAGACCGTTCTACTGGTCCGATCGAAGTTGAATGGGAAAAGTAATTCTCATTATCTACACGACGATGTACCGCCTCGGCGGGGCGCAGTTTCCCGTTGTGGCGAACACGTTGGCGAAGGAGAAGCGTGAGTCGGGTTACGACGGCGAGATAGTCTGCCGAGCCGTCGAGAGCAAGGTCGATGTGCTGCGCTCCATCGCTGAGATCCGCGATTCGGGCAAAGAGATTGCGGAGTTTCATTTCGTCGGACATTCGGGGATGTACGGCCCGATGTTCGCGACGGTCGCGTTCCCTGAGCAGTTCTCGCCCTACGAGTGGCAGCAGATGGAGATACCGTTTGCGAAAGAGGCGTCGGCATTTTTCCATTGCTGCCGGTCGGCTCGGTGGTTCGCTCCGTTCTTTGCACGCACGTTCGGCGTGACCTCGCACGGATATTTCTGGTACACGACGTTCTCGAAGAGCAAGGAAAAATACATCGCCGCGGGTGAGAGCACGAAATCACCACTTTTCACGATAGGCTGCAAGGGACGAAAGTCACATGGATACGCCGCTTCGATCCGGAAACGCCTCGGGTTTATGACGGCCGAGAGGATCAAAGCGTTCGAGCCGAAGAGCGTCAATGGTGCGGACACGTACAACGAAGTAGCGGAGCTCTACGACGCCGTCTTTACCGACATTCGCGTGCGTAAAGACGAGTGGGATTGGCTGAATGAACATCTGCCGGAAGGCCGCGACATTAGCGTGCTCGATATCGGCTGCGGAAACGGTGCTTTGCTGAATGCATTGTCCGATCGGATCGATGCGGGTGTCGGGGTTGATGAATCGGCGGCGATCCTCGATCAGGCTCGCAAACGAAATGCGGAAGTTTTGAATCTGAAATTTACGAAGATCAGCGGGCCGGTACTGCCGTTCGAGGATGCATCGTTCGACGCTGTGATCTCGCTGATGTCGTTTCGATATCTGGATTGGGATCCGCTGCTCGCTGAGATCAAGCGAGTAACGAAGCCGGGCGGAACGCTGCTGATCGTCGACATGGTGACAGTTCCGGTGAAGACGAGCGAATATCCAAGGCTGGTGAAGGACAAACTGCGAACGATGTCGGCACAAAAAAAGAATGCCGATTATGACCGAAACCTGCAGCGGCTTGTCTCACATCCCGAATGGAAGAAAATGCTCGAGTACAACCCTATCAGGTCCGAGCACGAGATGAAGTGGTATCTCGAGAGCCGCTTTCCGGGACGGAAGATGGAAATCCTTAACATGGCCTGGAACTCGCGCATCGTCGCTTTCGATAGCGGGCCGGTCGAGAATGGCGTCGAGGCGAAGCTCACGTATCCTTAGTTATGCTTGGAATAATAGATTGGGGCATCGGCGGAATTAGCATTTACAAGCTCATCAAAGAGCGAATACCGGACACTGGACTGCTTTACCTTTCGGATACCGGAGCAACGCCATACGGGAAAATGGGGCGGCAAGAGCTTGCTTCGCGCCTGGACTCGGCCATTGAATTTTTGATCGCGAAAGGAATGACGCGGCTTGTGATCGGGTGCAACGCGGCGAGTACGGCAATGTCGGATCTTGCGGATCATGGCATCAAGATCGGCGGCGTTATTGAGCCTGCGGTTGTCGCGGCGGCTAAGTTGAAGCCGAAAGATCTCGGGGTGGTCGGTGGGCGGCGGACGATCGTTTCCGAAGTCTATCGGAAGGCTTTTTTAGAGCACGGCATCGTTATAAAGCAGCGGATCGCACAGCCGCTGTCCGGCCTGATCGAAAGCGGCGACACCTCGTCGGAAACATTGCGAACCGAAGCCAAACGGATCCTTGCGCCATTGAAGAACTGCTCCCACATCCTGCTCGCCTGCACCCATTACCCGGCGATCGAATCAGTTCTAAAAGACTATGTTTCGCCCTCGACCAAATTCATCGATCCGGCGGCGGCAGTCGTTAACAAGCTCGGAAATCTGCCCAAGATCGTCGCGGGGAAAGATGTTTTCTTCACAACCGGCGATTCCCGGCAGATGAGACGTTCTGCAAAGCTGGCGTTCGGCGTGGATATCAAAAATATCGAGAAGGTGACGCGCTAGGCAGGTTCGGGCGATGGTCATCACGCCCGACCAGCATCACGTATGCCAAGAAAAGAATGCCCGTAAGTGCGCCGGTCGCGTACTTGATCGCGGGCGATACGCCGGACGGTGAAAGAAAGCCTTCGATGATGCCGGTGATGAAGAGGATCACAGCACAGCCGATCACGATCTTGGTAGCTCTCGATCCAGCCTTCTTCAGCGCCTGGCCGCGTGTTAGATCGCCCGGGTCGATCAGAGCGTAGCCGATCATCATTCCCGCCCCGCCGGCAAGGAAGATCGCCGTGAGTTCCATCACGCCGTGAGCGACCATGAAATTCACCAGCTCATTTCCGAAGCCCGGATTCACGCGATAGCAAATGCCCAGAACACCGCCGATGATCACCCCGTTCATCATCAAGATGTAGAGCGTCCCGACACCGAAGAATGCGCCGAATGCGAACGCCATGAATGCTACCTGGATGTTGTTCGTCAGGATCTGGCTCGAACCGACTTGGTTTGCATCGTTCAGACTCTCCCACCATTTAAAATTCGTTTCGGCAGACGATTGGATCTGGTCAAGCCCGATCATGGTGCCGAAGTCCGCGTCGTAGAGGCACAAGCCAAACGAGAGTGCTCCGAAGATAAGAAACACCGCTAGGGCCGTCAGCGAATATCGAGACGACGCCCGAAGTTCCTGAGGGAGATCCCTTGCGAAGAAACGGCGTATGATGCTGACGCCTTCGCCCTCGGACCGGTAAACCTTGCCGTGGGCGCGGATAACGAGGCTGTTGAGATAGTTGATGAGCTTCGGATCACGCGTCTCGGCACGTGCGATCGCGAGGTCGGTCGCTGCACGGCGATACAACTCGCCGAACTCGCGGACCTCAGTCTTCGACAAATACTTCAGGCTCGAGCCGCGCAGCATCTCGAGCAGATCCTCAAGCCTCTGCCAATTGTCTTTGCGTTCGTCGATGAAGCGGTTCATCTGAGGTTGAATTTTAGATGCTGGCGTTTTTGTTGGCAATCTCGCCGGGATAATTCCGCATATGTACGTGAACGTCTATATAGTACACAGAGGGAGAAATCGACCATCTATGCGAAGAAAGAGAATTGTCCAAAGATTGACTATCAGCTCGCTGATTCTTACGGCCTTCATCGTGGGAGCTCAGATCTCCGCGTTTGGGCAAGAGGCCGGCGGGGCAAAGGTTGCTCGTCTGTTGAACGAATCAGGCGTGAAGCTAACCAAGGTCGGGGACGACATCTGGACTATCCCGTTCGAAGGCAAGTCGATGAAAGAGATTTCGGTTGTCACGACGGTCAGCGAAGGTATTTTCCTCGCTTTTGCCTTGATCCCGGAATCGAAGAACGTAAAGTTTCCACCTCCGGCATTGCAGAAGTTGTTAAATCTCAACGACGAGTTCGACCGAGTCAAAATCGGGATCGACGACAAAGGGTTCGTGTTCGTCCGTATCGATATGACCGTACGCACGCTCGATAAACAAGAATTGTCCGACGGCATTGATCAGGTGGCCGCCGCAGTCGATCAGGTTTACGGACACATACGCCCGCACCTGCCAAAGACCAAGTAGCAGGCTTCCATTCCGCGGACATCCTTTTGATAATCGATGTGTGAGTACATAGAATCGATTAACGGTGTCATCGG
>JBEBGW010000180.1:0-8719 GCA_040081025.1 Pyrinomonadaceae bacterium
TGTCGAGCATGGATAAACGCTGAATGCATCTAAGCGTGAAGCCAGACCTAAGATTAGTTTTGCCAGTGAGACTCGTGGTAGACCACCACGTTGATAGGCTGGAGATGTAAGTGCAGTAATGTACTTAGTTGACCAGTACTAATTGTCCCAAGGCTTGACCATAAAATTTGTTGACAAGCAAATCTATTGATCAAGCAATTTGTGGATAACAATTACATGTATTCAGTTTTCAGGTATCAGAATTGATATCACTAAGTTTTCCGGTGGTTGTATCGGTAGGGTCACACCCGTTCCCATCCCGAACACGGAAGTTAAGCCTGCTTGAGCCGATGATACTGCAGCTTTCAGTTGTGGGAAAGTAGGTAGCCGCCGGGATTATTTTAAGAAGCCTGCTCATTTATTTGAGTGGGCTTTTGCTTTTGTGTCATCCAGACACCGTTTGTAATCGCCCTGTCCGGTTATTATTGAATGAGCGTGTCGACCAAAAAGTCATTAAACAAATGAGCACCACGAAGCTACTCGATCTGCAGACACTGTCGGAGGATGATGTAAAGGCTCGGTGGGAAGCTGCGTATCTGCAATTCGAAACTCCTGAAGAGGAGACTCAGAAATTCCTCTCAAGGCTGAAGAAATTGGGCGTCGATCAATGGGACCGCGATTCCGATGTTGTTGAGATCTTTTGTGGAAGAGGCAACGGATTGAACGCTCTCCGCGCTCTCGGCTTCACGCGGCTTACTGGAGTCGATCTTTCTCCCGAATTGGTCGCGCAGTACCAAGGTCCCGCAAGAATGGATGTGGCAGACTGTCGAGAGATGCCGTTGGAAGATCAAAGCAGAGATCTGGTCGTCGTACAGGGCGGGCTGCATCATCTCACGGCTATTCCTGAGGATCTCGACCGCGTCCTGTCGGAGGTTTGCAGGATTCTGCGACCGGATGGCAGGTTCGTGATGGTTGAGCCCTGGCTCACCCCCTTTCTCAGGACGGTTCATTTAGCTTGCAACCTGAAAGCCCTGACGGCATTGTCGCCGAAACTAGACTCTCTAGCCGCGATGATCCATTACGAAGCGCCCACATACTTTCGCTGGCTTGAATCGAAGTCGTCGATTTTAGAGGCGCTTACGAAACGATTTGATGCCTTGTACACGCATCGCGGTTTCGGAAAGATCAATTTTGTCGGCCGCCCAAAGCGATAGGCGGGCATCGTCGAACTTTTAAATTAAGGTAGGATCTCAAGTCGGTACAGATCATAGGTTTCGAGTTCGAGAATTCGGACCCCTTGAAATCTATCCACGATCGCGCGATCTGCTTCAGTTGGGGACTTATGTATCGTAACCAGCAGTGTCCGCCGCTCCGATGAATTCACAGGAATCGAACCTACATACCAGTCGTACCAAGGGAACGGGAATCTAGCTGGATCGGTCTCGATGAGAAGTATCGGGTAGCCGTAAGCCCCAGCGTGCGTCATGAACCCCAATACGGTCGTCCGACGGTCGAGCGTACGATCGTTCTTGAGGAATTCCGCGACGGTAGCATCGTCACGGTGAGGACCGGCAAAACTTCCCTCGACCCTTCCGTTGTAAAAATAATCAAAGTTCTTGTATCCCCAGTAAGTGACCGCGTAGGAGCAGGCGGCGATGACCAAGGTGAGAGATGCCAACCGCAGGAGAGAGTTTCTACGGTCAACGTGTAGCGGGAGAATGAATACTGCGAAGATAAGCAGCACCATCGCCGGGGCGTAGTATCTGGTCTCCTGAACGAACGTCCAAGGTATATAGATCGGGTGGTGGAATGTCGGCAGTCTGATCGACAGCCATACAAGATAAGCAACAACGGTCCCTGTAGTGACTATGCCTAATACCGCAGCCAAGGTACGACCGTCGCAACTTTCTGAGCGGTAGTTCCGCTTAGCGTATCGTCCCGACGCGTAAACCATCCCGAGAACAGCCGCGATCGAGAAGGCGTGAATCAGCCCGAGCAGCACGAATCCGAGCATTGATCCAGAATCAAGCCGCCGGAGGAGAAAGTCGATGAAGAATAGGGCCTTCGTTCCGAATGGATCCTGAGACGCGAGATTATGCCAGTTCCAACCTTGGACCCATACTCCACGTGGCGGCAGCACATGATCAGGAAAGACGGCATAGAGAACGAGAAAACAGGTGGCGATCGGAGCGAGAAAGTAGAGGACGTACTTTATAAGCGTGAAATCGCGGCGTAGTAGTGCGAGTAACGTAAGACCCGCCGGCACGATCGCCAGGAGCGGATAAAAGTTGAACTTAAAAAATGCTGCGGCGAAGGCAGCCAAGCCCGCAACGACGAAACCCCATCTTTTATGTTCTTTCAGTCCGAAAGAAGCTTCGGAGATAGCCAGAATAATGAACGAAGTGGAGAGGAGGTCGTTCGTCCCAAGATAGTTGAAGGGAGTGAACGAAAAACCCGCGAAAACGAGAAAGGCTCCGAATGCCCAGTGCGTGTCATCGGACCATAACGAGAAGAATCGAAAGGACGCAAAAAGAAAAGTGATCATCCCAAACAGGATCAGGATGAAGTCCGCTGTGATCAGGTCGTCTGTTACCTTGTAAAGGCTTCCGATGACAAGTGGATAGCCTGCGGACCACCAGGTAACTTCCTGGCAGGTCACCTTGGCGATGTCGTCCGCAAATGTAATGCAATGGCTGAGCCCGTTTCCCGCGGCGAAATTACCGGCCGCATTCATTTGATACCGTTTGTCGCGGCCAAGATCGTAGAACAAGACCCCATGCTCGATCCGAAGACCGAGGAATAGAACTGCGAGAAACACAATGATGTAGGTCCGACGCATTGGGCAATATTCAAAGAGACGATCGAAGCAACGTGCAACCTGATGTTTTTAGAGCACCCGTCACTTTGTCGAGGTGGACGGTACCGAAAGAGAGGCGATGAAATGGAGTTGACGACCGCAGAATTTGTCGATCAGCGCCGGGTACAACCCGAGTTTCTCGATCTTCACCCTCGGTTCAAAACCGACTTCCACGAATGCCGCGTCCCAAGCCTGTCTTTTCCAGTAATTGTAAGGTAAGGCCACTCCGTGCGGGCTATTGCCCACCCAATCCATCATCCGAAGTGTCATGTTCGAAAAAATTCCGTTGTCGTTATGATCCTTCAACAAGATCGAATGTCGCGATACCCTCGCCGCTTCTCGAAGAAGCACCAGCGGATCGTGAGTATGGTGCAGCACGTCTACAAACATCACAACGTCGAACGATTTTTCGTCGAACGGAATCTTTTCGCCGTCAAATTCCGAAACCGGTACCAGCGCGGAGTCTCGCACATGGATATCGATCCCCTGAATCGTAAGGTCGGGACGGCGAGTGCCGATGAGGGAAGCGATCCGTCCGTCGCCGCACCCAACATCAAGGACCGAGGCATTTGGCGGCAGCAGTTCAGCCAGCAGCGAACTCAAGCGGCTTACCCTTCCTTCGTGAACTAACCTGCCGTGTAGAGAACCAAGCAAATTCATTTTCGCTTCATCCCGAGTACGCTTATGAAGAAGCCCGAGAAAACGGACTGAAACGACAGTGCCACGAGCGTTGAACCAGGTATCACGAGCCGCATGGTTTGTGCGTAATCGAGAGGTCCAAAATTCGTGTTGGACCACTGGACGATCGATGCAATAAGAAGGGCTGCGCCGACAACAAAAGCTAGGGCGGATGCTGCCAGAGCTCGCTCCAGATCCACGAGCTCAAAGAATCGAGTCATCCTCGGATCCGCCGGCATTAACTTTTCGCTGATCGCGAATGTCTTCGTGAGGATCGCAAAAAGGATTGCCTGGTAACCGCAGAGAATGAACATGCTCGCGAAAAGCAGGGTATGCGCGTCGAAGGTCACTCCGAAAAAATTTAGGCCGGGCAGAGCTACTCCGTACCCGAGAGCTCCGAGCAAAAGTAGAAGGCCGCCTGGGAGCAGGAACAACCATCGAGGGCTGTACATCAGGAAGAAGCGCAACGTGCGCCATCCGTCCCTGAAGGTCTTGAGATGTGGCTTGTGCGATTTTCTCCCGTCCTTGTGAAGCTTTATCGGTACTTCGGCGATCCGTATGTTGTAGGAGTCGGCATAGAGGCTTGATTTGATGATCATCTCCGTCGCAAACTCCATTCCGGTGCACTGCAATTCGAGACGGTCGTAATGCTCCTTGGTGAAACCTCGCATACCGCAATACACATCGTGTATCGGAGCCTTGAACCAATTTCGCGAGAGGAGGGAAAACATCGGGTTGCCAAGCCATCTATGGAGAAATGGCATTGCCCCAGGAAGGACCTGCCCTCCGCCCGCCGGCAAGCGACAGCCTTGCACCAGATCGTAGCCCTTTCTCAATTTGTCAACGAACTTTGGGATCTCTAGAAAGTCGTAGCTATCGTCGGCGTCACCCATGATGATGTACCTGCCGGTCGCCGACTCGATGCCGCCCATCAGAGCATTGCCGTATCCCTTGTCCGTTACGTGAACCACCCGAGCCCCGTTCGACTCCGCGATGCTGATCGAATCGTCGGTGCTGCCGTTATCCGCTACGACGACCTCTCCCGTGATGCCGTGTTCGGCCATGGTCGTTTGCGCCTTGCGAATACACGTCTCCAGCGTATCCGCCTCGTTCAAACACGGCATTACGACAGACAATTCCGGTGAGTTTTGTGCGGGAATATCAGATCTTTCGGTGTTCATTTATGCCCGGAAAATTCAATTTTAGTATTGAATGCAGGTCAACAGATGTCAATGCAACGTAGTCTATTGCGAGGCGGGAGCGAGAACCGATCTGGGACTAGAATACTCTCAGCGAAAATAAAAAACACCGGACTGTCGTACAGGCCGGTGTCTCCGATCTATGGATAAATGCTAGTACGGCCGGACGGTCAAATACACCGTACCGCCGCGGCGGGCGATGAGCATGAGGACAGGGCGGTCGCCGGCTCGTTCGAGAGCAGCTTGCACGTCGTCTACCGACTTCACAGCAACTCGATTGATCTCGAGCACGACGTCGCCGCGGCCGATGCCGGCTTCGGCGGACGGCCCGGCCTGGTCGACATCGGTAACGACCAGCCCTTCGCCGTCGTTGATCCCAAGCTGCTTTGCGACCTGCGGGGTGACCGGCTGAAGGCTAAGGCCGAGTTTTCCGCCCTGGGGCTGGGCCGACGGAGCGTCAGGATTCTGTCCTTCGGGGACCGGGGTGCCTGACCCGTCAACATTATATTCATCTAATGTAGCAGTAAGCTCGATAGGGTTGCCCTCGCGAGTGATCGTCAGCTTGATCTCAGATCCGGGAGTCGTTCCGGCTACTTTGTTGCGAAGCACGTTCGAATCTTCGATCTTCTCGCCGTTGATGGCGGTGATGATATCGCCGCGCTTTGCGCCCGCTTTCTCAGCCGAGCTGCCCGAGCGAACATTGCTTACAAGCACGCCCGACGTGTCCTTCAATTCGAGAGCCTTCGCAGTATCTTCGGAAATATTCTGGATGTTGATGCCAAGCATCCCGCGTCGAACCTTTCCGTCTTTGAGGAGCTGCTCCATCACGGTCTTCGCCATGTTTGACGGGATCGAAAAGCCGATACCGATGTTGCCGCCGGAAGGGCCGCCCGCGAGGATCTGGGAGTTAATGCCGATCAGTTCACCGTTGAGGTTAACCAATGCTCCGCCCGAATTACCCCGGTTGATCGGAGCGTCGGTCTGCAGGAAATCTTCGAAAGAGTCATTGCTGTTGCCATAGCTCAATCCTGTACGACGTCCCTTGGCCGAGATGATGCCGGCGGTCACCGTCTGCCCGATCCCGAGCGGATTGCCGATCGCGAGCACGATGTCGCCGACCCTGACCGTATCCGAATTACCAAGCGTAAGGAACGGCATATTCTGCGCTTCGATCTTCAAGACCGCCATGTCGCTCGGCTTGTCCGATCCGATCAGCTTTGCATCAAACGATTTGTTATCCGCAAGAAGGACCGTGATCTTTTCAGCACCTTCGACGACGTGGTTGTTCGTTAAGATCGTACCGTCCGCCGAAACGATAACGCCGCTGCCGAGCCCGCGCTCGATCTGCGGACGCTGTTGCTGAGGCTGCTGTTGTGGGCCGGGTCCCTGACGAAAAAGATCGTCTAGATTGAACTGGGTCTGCGACCCCGGACGGCCTTTGACTTCCGCCTCAATACGCACGACAGCGGGCGAGGTTTTCTCGACCACATCCGCATAGGACGTCCGAATGCCGTCAACAACTATTGGTACGGCCGGAGCGGACGGCTGAACGGGCGCGACCGGTTGCTCTCCACTAAGCAGGCCCGTTTTGCAGGCCGAAAAAGTAACGACTGAGATCAACGAAGCTGCAAGGATAAGATTACGGTTAAACATCTGGAACTTCTCCGGAAAATATCTATACGTTAAATTCTAGCGTTTCGCGGGTGAGATTCAACACTTATCATTCTTTTACGATATTTCGAGCGAGATGTTCGAATATTTAGATACCTCCGGCCGCACCTCCCTCGGTCGGTTGAATGGACGGCCTCGACAATGAAAAAAGGACAATGAACTGATCTGTCCATTGTCCTTTCTCGATTGTTACTTGGTTTAGGGGACGTCGATCGTCATATCCTTGCCTGAGAAGCTGAAGTTCGGACGCTTGCGACCCTTCATGAACTTTGCCGCCGTCTGCGACAGGGCAGTGATGATCATCGGCAAAGCGATTGACGGGTCGCACGGAACAAACGCTGTCGTCGCTCCTTTCCCGAGCTTGCCGAAGTTGCCGGTGTGGCTGCCCGAATACGACGGCGTACGGCTGTCGAGAGGTACCGAATCGGTGGTGATCGAGATCGCGTACTTGTGGCCGCGTGGATTTGTCCGCGTGATGTAAGATGAGACTTCCGCGACGTTGAGCATTCCCTGGCTGTGAGCACTTCCCAGCGTGATGAGTGCAGAGTTACGAGTCTTCTGCGCGATCTGCATCATCTCGATCGTATCCTGCGTGCCGTCGAAAGAGATGTGAGCTTTCTTCTCGAACTTCGCACGAGCAAGTCCGACCGAAAGTTCACTTCCAAGCACATCCGGACAGAAAACCGGTATGCGGGCCTTGTAAGCCGACGTGATGATGCCGTCTTCGTGAGCAATCTCCGCCAATTCGCGGCCCATGAGCAGAAGAAATTCGCGAACCGAATAAGGTCTGGTCTGATCCAACTGGTTGATGACGCTGCCTACCCATTCATCCGCTTCCTGATATTCCTCGCGGTTGATCAGCACGTCGCCGACCCTCGCCACGTCTGATGCGGCAAGCTCCTCATCCAACATGCTCGGATGACCCTGAAAATGGTTCCTGCCCAGCGTTTCGTGAATGTCCTGATAGATCACCGTACCCGAAAGCACGAGCACATCTACGAAGCGATTTTTGATCACATACGCAAGCAATCGCCGCATACCCGACGAGATCAGGTTCCCCGACCCGCAAACGTATATGGTCGAATTGTCATCGAGCATGTCGAGCCAAATGCGGTGTGCCTCGGCTAACTGACGTGCCCCAAATCCGGCTCCCTCCATCTTCTCGAGCAGCCCTGCGATCGATCGATCGCGGTCGATCGCCACCGGGCGAGTCGGGACCGTAAGAAACTTTGAAGCCTTTGTCTTTTTCTGAGCTACCATTCGATAGAATCTCCAATAAAATAATTTCGACTACCTACTTGCTCGGATTATGAGCGAGGTACGTATAACTTTCCGCCTGATCTTGGTAATACTCGATCAGGTCGTTTCCTTCCTTTGTAGAAAGGTTTCCATCCTTGATCCGCGCAAGTATTGCGCGGCGGAACGTGTCATGAAGCTGTTCCGCATCAAACCTGACCTGCGATATTGAATCGCCGAGCGTCGCTCCGTAGATCACTTTCTTAATGATCGGGCCGTCCTCGCCAATAAAAATATGCGCCTCGTGCGGAACGCCAAAAAGGTTGTGGTTATTGCCCATAACCTCTTGGTACGCCCCGACCAGCATCATCGCTAAATAATAGGGCTCATTTTTTGTGAGCTTGTGGAGTTCAAGCACGGGTTTCACGTCGTGAAGATCCACAAACTTATCAACGATACCGTCGGAATCGCAGGTAATATCACATAGCGTAGCATTTTCCGTGGGCTTTTTGTTGAGTTTATGTATTGGAATGATTGGAAATAGCTGTTCGAGAGCCCAGTTGTCCGGCATCGATCGAAAGACCGAGAAATTTGCCAGATACTTAACGCACAGAAGCTTCCGAAGGTCATCAAATTCCTCAGAAACGTACTTCTTCTGTTGTGCGTAAGCGTCCGCCTTTTCGCAGACATCCCAAAACAGAACCTCGCCTTTACCCTTGTCCTCGAGAGTGATCAGCCCGAGATTGAACATTGTAAACAGCTCTTCGCGATGCTCGAGCGCGTCATGGTAATACTCGCGATAGTTCTTTGCGTTGATCGTCTCCAAGAGGTCGAGAAGTTCTTTGACTACTTGCGGGTCGTCCTGGGCAACCTCCATGGGTGTGAGGTTCTCGACGATCGTTTCGATCTCGTCCTGAATATTCGTTACCAAGATCGCGTGATACGCCGAAAGATATCGCCCCGATTCCTGGATGATAGTCGGATGCGGAACGTTCTCGTCGTCGCAGACCGTCTTGATCACGTAGATCACGTCATTCGCAAACTCACGAGCGTTGTAGTTCGCCGATGATTCAAACGATGTGCGCGAGCCGTCGTAATC
>JBEBGW010000181.1:0-8700 GCA_040081025.1 Pyrinomonadaceae bacterium
CGCGAAACGAGCAAATCGAATTCGTTTATCGGACAGTTGGTAACGAATTTTTCGTCGAATCTGCTCAACGAATTTCGTTTCCAATGGGCAAAGGAAGAGCGTCCGCGTTTTTACGATGGGCCTGACCTTCCGGATACGACCATCGGTACGTTCGACGGCTCGACATCTTACCGTTTCGGACGACCATTCTTCTTGCCCGTGCCGTCAGACGACGTCCGTCTTCAGTTTACTGACAACGTTACGATCATCCGCGGAAACCACACGATCAAAACCGGCGTGGACATCAATCGCACGCGTGTTTCGCAAACCTTTATCGGCTTTGCCAGAGGACGATACATCTTCGCCGCCCCGACGATCGCCGGGGCGATCGCGGGCTTCCAAGACTACATCAACGGGGTCAATGCTAACGCCCTTCAGCTTTACTTACAGTTCGCTCCGATAGGAAACCGAACGGTTGAAGAGGCGGGAACGCAGGCGTATTCCACCATCGAGCCGGGTCTCTACGTTCAGGACGCATGGCAGGCCCGACGCAATCTGACGTTCAGCTTCGGTTTTAGATGGGAAGGCCAGTATCAGCCCGATCCGATCAACGCTCCAAGCGACACTCGCTATGGCCAGTTCCTCAATGATCCGCGATTCCCCTCTGACGGCACCATCCCCGATTTCACGGATGGCTGGTCGCCGCGGTTCGCGATGTCGTGGTCGCCCGGCAAGGACGGCAAGACCGCTATCCGACTCGGTGCCGGCATCTACTATGCGCGTATCCCGGGTCTTGTGGTCGCAGGACCGCGAAATACCGACGGTGTGATCGCGGGCAACATTTTCTTTGCCAATTTCCTTTGCCCCTCTGGGGACGACGTTACCGCAGGCGGTGGCGGTCTCGGCGGATGCCCCGTTTATCCGGGGATCGTGCCGACCCAAGGATTCAATCCTTTCAATCCTGGTATCGCGGTCTTCGAGCGGAACTTTAAAAATCCGCGAACGGTCCAGTATTCGGCCAGTGTTGAGCGCGAGGTCGCGAAGAACACTTCGATCCTTTTCGCTTACAATTACGCGAAATCGACTCGCCTTACACGTTTTGTGAATCGAAATGACCCAAGGTTGTACAACGGCGTGGCGATCTTCGAGCGTGGGAACGGATCAGGCGTTGGCGAGATTCGCTCGACGGAGAGTTCTGCCCGTTCGCTGTATCAAGGTCTGACGTTCACGCTCAATCGTCGATTCGCAGATCGTTTCCAATTCCAGGCGAACTACCTTCTTTCGTGGGACAAGTCTGACGACGACAACGAACGTGATCCTTTTACGTTCCGATACATCGATCCGCGAGACCTCACGCCCGAATACGGATATTCGGATCGCGATCAGCGGCATCGGTTCAACGCCTTCGCCACGTTCCTTCTGCCGTACGATATCAATCTTTCGCCGATCGTACAGTACCGCTCGGCTCAGCCGACAAACCTGTCAAGCAGAGGTGCCTTCCCGAACATAGCTGAGCGCAATACCGATCGGTTGGAGAATGAGTTCTTCACGTTTGATTTTCGAGCGTCGAAGGCATTTAAGTTCGGCGAGCGGATGGAGCTTGAGGGAATCTTCGAGCTGTTCAACCTGTTCAATAATCGTAACCAGCGAAGTCTTCCGCGTCCGCTCACCTTCAACTTTGACGGAACCGTATCCGCCGGATTTGGCGAACCGCGACAAGTCCAACTCGGGGCCAGGTTCAAGTTCTGACCGGAACCTAAAGCAAAAAAGAAACCCGCGAACTAGCTTGTATCGCGGGTTTCTTTGATTCTGCCTAAACTTAAGCTTCAGGCGGCCACACGGGTCGGCTCTCTCTCTAAGACGAGAAATTGTTCAGGCCGCAAAGTAGTCAATCCATAGGTCCAACCATCCGTGGCTACAAACTCAACCTCGAATGCCTCCCCGCCGTTGTATACCTCCACGATCGCACCGACGTTACCGCGATGCAGATTCTCGTCAGGCAGATCTTCCAAAAGGACAATTGAATCGAAAAGCTTGGCCATCGAAAACTCCCAATCCTATTTTACAACACGAAACACGTAATCATACGAGGAATGTCCGATCCGTTGTCAATTATCCAAACGCTTCGGACGCGAGCATTTAGGTCGCCGTTGCTGCATTCAAAGTCAACAATGTAGCGCTGTCCAAAATGGTCGAGACGTCCTATCGACGCCTCGTTCTGTATGACAGCTTTCGCAACTCCGAATTCAACTTAAAGGCGTCTTTTCGGGTGAAGCCAAGCGCGACCGCAAATACTCTGGCTTTATGTTCTCCAACTTCGTTGGTCGGATCCAGGCAATAATTAGTTAACTTTCTCAGATCAACAACGGCCCGTTCAGCGTTGGGAACTCGCATCGAACTAGATCTTAATCAATTCAACCCCGGTCGCGTCGAATGATACTTCAGTGACCGTTCCGTCCGGATTGCGGTTATCGAACTTGGCGCCGTCGTCCTTAATAAGGTGATCGACATGCTCCTTCGGCAGAACCTTTGTCTTGAACGTACCTTGCGCACGAACCTTCAGGCCCGCTGCGTTGAGCGGAATAAAGAACGCATGATCGCCAAAGGTTACGCGAACACTCTTGCCGCCTTCCTTGTCGGCGATCTCTGCCCAGCAGCCTTCCTTTTTGCACGAGCGGACAACAACGCCGTTCAATTCAACGGTCTTGTCGGCAACCTTTGCCGGGTCTTTGAACGCCTTCTCGATGGAAGATTTCTTTACGCCCATTGCGAGTATCTCGCCACGGGTGATCTTATCTCCCGCCTTCAGATCGACAGGCTTATTCTGCTCGCTGCGAACAACGGGCTCACCCTTGCTGTTCATTTCCTGCGCGAATGCTGAGGCCCCGAGCGCGATTACGAATGACGAAACTAAGACAATTTTTTTCATTTCCGATATTTCTCCCAATAACTTAAAACGTTACTTCGTATTTTCGTAAACAATTCGGCCATTAACAAGCGTCATCCACACAGTAGAGGAGCGTAGATCAGCCTTTTCGACAAATATGTCGGTCGAGAGAATTACGAGGTCGGCGAGCTTTCCGACCTCAATACTGCCCTTTTCCTTCTCTTGGAACTCGGCATACGCTGCGCCCATCGTATAAGCATAAACGGCCTCCTCAACAGTGATCCCGCGTTTTCCACCGGGATAAACCGCAGCATAAATGCCGTCGAGCGGGTTAAAGCCTCGCATTGGCGCATCGGCTCCAAATGCGATCGTCGCGCCTGAGTCGAGTATCTTCCGATAGTCGTCAGCGGAACCCGAGGTCTCGCTGAAGAACAATATCGGCTGCATCGACGGAATGATCCTGGATCGGACGAACCGATTTAGGTCAGGGCGGGAGACTCCGGTGGCATGCTCCATACGAAATCGACGATCCCTCTGGCCGTTGGCAGATATGGCTTTCTCGAACGCCGACAGCACCGCTGCGTTGGCCTCGCGCCCGATCGCATGAATCAATACCTGCAATCCGGCGGAATCGGCTGCTGCAATGTTCTTCGCAAGCATCGCGGTTTCGGGATCTTCCGGATCGTAGAATCCTTTGACACATCCGGTACGGATCATCGCATCGCCAAAGCCTGCCTTGATTCCAATGGCCGCGAGCTTTGCCCAGTTTGACAGCGAGACGCAATCGTAAACTCGCGTCTTTAGTTTGCCCTGCCTGTGAAGTTCGCGATAAACCGCAGCCATATCGTCCGAGTGTGTGTCCTGGATGCTGGTCACGCCAAAACTCGCGGCGTAGTTTGAAGCGGTCTCGGCGATGGCGGACCAATCCCGGACGTGGTTCTTGGGAAGAATAAACTGCATCGCCTGGATCGCTTTCGCATCGAGAACGCCGGTGGCCGAATCGATCCGGGCCGCGCGTAGAGCCAGCACGTTTGCGAACGCCGTCTTCGGATCGGCGTGAAATACAAATACTGGACGATCCGACGTTGCGGCCTCGACCTTCTCCTTCGAAAGAACGATAGAAGCATCAAGTTTTCCGCCGAGAATCCACCTTCCGTTCGGAAGGAATCGCGCAAAATACTGAAGCTTCGCGATCACCGCCGCTTCAGTTCTGGCTTCGCTTAAGTCGATGGACGAGAACAGATTCCCGATCGCCATGAAATGAGCGTGAGCATCGTTGAATCCGGGGAGGACGAGTTTCCCCTTCGCGTCAACCACTTTAGTTTCCTTCCCACCAAGTTTCCGGATATCGTCAGTCGCCCCGACCGCCGTGATTCGTCCGTCGCTAACCGCAACAGCCTGAGCCGTCGGGTTAGCCTTATCCATCGTGCGGATGTTGGCGTTAATGATGATGAAATCGGGGCTCTGTTGTGAGAATGCGAGGAGCGGCGCGAGCAGTACGGGCAGAAACGCGAGTGTGAACGAGCGTGGCCATCGGGCGGGTGAAGGCGAGTCAATACCTGAGCGCCCGGTCGCAACGCTTCCTAACGGTCGCGTTTCGGCCCGTTCACTCATTTCTCGAACACGACCTTTCCGTCAACCACGGTTTTCAACACAGTCACATCGCGGATCTTGACCGGATCGATCGTGAAAATATCCTCGGAAAGGATCACGAAATCGGCGAGCTTGCCGGGTTCCAGTGTTCCCTTCCAGTTCTCTTGAAACTCGGCATAAGCCGAACCCCACGTAAACGCCCGGACCGCTTCCTCGACCGAAACCTTCTGTTCGGGGATCCATCCGCTCGGATTCTTGTCGTCGAGCGTGCGGCGAGTGACAGCGCCGTAGACACCCCACAGCGGGTTGATCGGAGCGACGGGCGAATCAGATCCGAACGCGAGCACGCCGCCGGAGTCAAGAATGGTCCGGAACGCGTAGGTTCCCTTTAATCTCTTCTCATCGAGCCGCTTCCATGCCCATCGGCCGTCGTCGATGATGTGAAACGGCTGCATAGAAGCGACAACCTTCTGCCCGGCAAACCTCTTCAGATCGTCCACACGCATGTGCTGAGCGTGTTCGATCGTGAACCGCCGGTCTTGCGGTCCGTCGGCATCGGAAACGGCTTTGTAATGATCGAGAATAGTCGCGTTGGCACGATCGCCGATCGCGTGTATTCGAACCTGCAAACCTGCTTTGTCGGCGGCCTCGATATCCGACCGCATCGTAGTTGTAACGTCCGCCATCGCCAAGCCGGTGGAGTTAGGTGCGTCGAGATAGGGATCGAAAAACCAAGCGGTCGTCGAGCCAAGGCTGCCATCCGCGTAGCCCTTGAGGCACCCGACCCGCAGCATCGGATCACCGAATGCACGACGAGCACCAGTGTTCGACCAGCGTTTGAAATCGGCAAGAGGTGAGCAATTGTATACTCGCGTCTTCAAAGTCCCGCGGCGAAGCAGTTCTTGGTAGACGCCGATCTCGGTACCGTTCGGCGACATATCCTGAACGCTGGTCACGCCCATGCTTGCGGCGTGATCGGACGCGGCCTGTGCTGCTTCGAGTTTTTGTTCGAATGACGCCGCCGGGATGACTTTCTCAACGTAAACCGTCGCGGCATCCTTGAAGATGCCGGTCGGGTTGCCTGAGGCATCTCGGACTATTTCGCCGCCGGCGACGTCTTTGACGTTCCTGTCCACGCCGGCAAGCTTCATAGCAAGGCTATTGGCGAGCGTCATATGACCGTCCAGTCGATTGATGAAGACGGGGTGATCGGGTGTAACAGCATCGATGAGGGCCGCGGTCGGTAAATTGTTGGGTGTCCAATTTTCGTGGTCCCATTGTCCGCCCATTATCCATCGGCCTTTCGGCAGCTTTGCCGCGAATGCTTTGATGCGGGCGACAAATTCCGCGGGCGATCTCGCGTCACGCAGATCCACCGACGAGAGCTGATAACCCGTTTCCATGAAATGCACGTGAGCGTCGTTAAACCCCGCAACAACAGTTTTCCCGCCTGCATCAATCACGCGTGTTTTCGGCCCCGCCGTGGCACGGATCTCTGCGTCCGTGCCAACCGCGACGATCTTGTTCCCGCTCACCGCGATCGCCTGAGCCTTTGGCTCAGCCTTGTTACCCGTATGCACGTTGGCATTTACGACAATCAGGTCGGCATGGAACGACTGAGAATAGGACGAGGTAGAAAAGGCTACGGCCATTATCACCGCAAGGATAATTGATCTCATTTAGTTAGTTTCGATCTTTGTGGACTTTACGAAGAAGACCTTTCCGGTCTTCGGTTTCTCAGGGATGATCGGTCCGAACTTGCCCCACCATGTTAGGACCTCAGTCTTACCCTTCACCGTTTTCCTCTCCAGTGTCAGGAGCAAATCTCCGGGCGAATAGCTTTCGAAGACGTTGTCCTCGCCGTAGCTTTCGAAATAGATCTCAAGCTTATTGGCCCTAACTTTAGCCGTGCAGACCAGATCCTTCGAGGTTCGGTATCCGTTGCTCTGAAGCGTCGCCCGAAGGCCGTCGTCGGTTTCCATCACGACAAGTTCATGGCCGATGAAAATTGCGGTTCCGCCCGCATTCCGGCCTCCGTCTTCATCAAATGTATAGGTGCCGACCCATTCGCTTTGAGCGAACGAAAGGGACGCCAGAACAAACACGAACGCGAGCGATACGACTGCTCTTTTCATAGTAAACATGTGATGCAAGAGTGTATTCTAAGGACGCGGGAATTATACCAATGAAAGAGAAATACATCCAGATTCTGGGAATTGCGTTGATGCTGATCTATGGCATTTTCGTCGTGTTTCTCTACGCAGCCGAGCCTCGCTCGCTCGAGGAGATCTCGTCGAAGGCGATCGAGACTGTGCAGAATGCCGCGACGAAGGGCCAGGTGATAACGGGCACGTACGAGATAGACCAGGCAAGGTTCGGCGAGGGGCTAAACGCATTCCGTCAGAATAATTTCATCGTGGCTCGCGATGCGTTTGCCAAAGCCGATCCAGAGCGGCGGGACGGCAAGACGCAGTATTACGTCGCCTATAGTTTCTACCGTCAGGGCTGGGGACGACTAACCAATGACGACGCATTGTTCAAACAAGCTCTCGAATCGCTCGAGCGCGTAAACTTCATCGATAAGAATTTCCGGAGCGACGATGCCGATCTTCAGCTTCGAACACCGGCGGAGTTAAAGAACGAGTTGGAAGAAGGACTCCAGGTAACTGCCGACGATTTCAATCCGTTGAGAGTACTTAGCGAGCGTAAATGAACGACGAGCTAACAAAAGGAACGTACGTGCCCGAGGCTCTCGAAGAACGTCGAAACGCGGAGGTCGAGATCGCGGCTCAGAAGCAAGATCCGGCGAACCTCAACGCGCTGTATCTGCGATACCTCGTATTGCCCGCGATCTTTCTCACCGTCACGCTCCTCGGCGGACTTCGTATTGCGGGCGACGATGGAGCGTTCGTATTTTTCCGCCCTGCTCTCGTGTGTCTGACCTTCGCGACGATCCTACTTGTACTGTTTGCCCGCTCCGGTGTTCTGATGCTCGACGGATGGTTCTCGGAATCGTTCACGCCCCTGAAAAACGTCGCGAATGGCTTCGCGATCGCAACACTGTTCGCTGCCGCCGTTCAGATATTCAACTCTCTTCTTCCCGAACAGGGCTTGACCGTCTGGATCGTCGCGTTCTGCTTTTTCTGGACGCTGTGGAATAACCTTTTCGCCGACTTCGACCCGCGAAAATTGTTCCGCAGTCTCGGTGGACTTTTCGGACTAGCGTTCGTAGCGAAGTACCTGATACTCGCGAATCTGACCGCTCCCGCCGGTCGCACCTGGTTCGAAGCGTTGACCGAGAATCCGGGCCAGGAAGCCTTCACGCGGCTCTTGGACCTGCCGCGATATGCGGGTTCGACCGGATACATACAGTTCTTCGCGGTCGGTCTGTTTCTTCTCGGACTGTATTTATTTCCGGCCACAACGACGAAAGATCAATAGCATCATCATGTATATGAAACTGAAAAACTCCTTGATCGCCATCGCAGTCCTGACGACTCTGCTGAATGGCGCCCTGATCTGCACCGGTCAAGCTCCAGCCACGAGTGCGGCCGGCGGACTTGACCCGAAGCGGCTCGAACGGCTGTCCGCACAGCTTGACGCCTATGCGAAAGACAAGCTCCTCTCGGGCGGTGTTGTCCTGGTTGCTCACAGAGGAAAGATCTCGTTCAAACACGCATTTGGGCAACGTGATGTCGAGTCTGCATCACCACCGATGAAAGAGGATGTGATCTTTCGTATTGCGTCGCAAACAAAGGCTCTAGTCAGCGTTGGTGTAATGATCCTTCAGGAAGAGGGGAAACTGTTGATCTCTGATCCGGCCTCAAAATTCATTCCCGAGTTTGCTAACACGACGGTCGCGATCCCTAAGGACGGCGGTGGTTATGACGTCGTCAAAGCGAAGCGTCAGATCACCATCCGCGATCTGCTGACGCACACTTCCGGGTTCGGATATGGGACCGGCATTGCCAAAGACAAATGGGAAGCCGCGGGGATCACTGGCTGGTACTTTGCCAACCGCGACGAGCCAGTCGGAGCGACGGTTGCTCGTATGGCAGAGTTGCCCGCTGACGCCCACCCAGGCGAGAAGTATGTATATGGATATTCAGCCGATATCCTCGGAGCGATCGTCGAGAAGGCCTCCGGGCAAACGCTGGAGGCCTTTCTTCAGGATCGAATTCTCGATCCACTCCGAATGACCGACACGCATTTTTATCTTCCCGAAACTAAAGTATCCAGGC
>JBEBGW010000182.1:0-8658 GCA_040081025.1 Pyrinomonadaceae bacterium
GCGCCTTGGTGGTGGTTGTTTGAGAAGGTGGGAAATTCGAAGCTGCCGATCATCAATTATTCGGGCGGGACGGAGATCGCGGGCGGGATATTGATGGGCAATCCGCTGCTGCCGATCAAGCCGTGTTCGTTCCCGGCTCCGTGTCCGGGAATGGATGTGGATATTCTTGATGAGGATGGCAATTCGGTTGAGCCAGGTAAGGTCGGTGAGCTTGTGATCAAACAGCCGTGGATCGGGATGGCTCGCGGGTTTTGGCAGGAGAAGGAACGCTATCTCGAGACTTATTGGCGGCGGTTCAAGGACATTTGGGTCCACGGCGATTGGGCCATGCGCGACGCCGACGGCCACTGGTTCATCCTCGGCCGCAGCGACGACACGTTAAAGGTTGCCGGCAAACGGGTCGGGCCGGCAGAGGTCGAAAGTTTATTGGTGGCCCATCCACACGTCACTGAAGCCGCGGTCATAGGGGTGCCGGATGAAGTAAAGGGCACCGCGATGGTCGCGTTTGTGGTGCTTAATGATGAAGGCAGAATGATGAATGATGAATCGAAAAATTCCGCAAATTCATCATTCATCAATCATCATTCATCATTGGAAACAGAGCTGAAAACTCTCGTCGCCAGGGACATGGGCAAACCGCTCGCTCCGTCAAAGATCCATTTCGTTTCCGCCCTCCCCAAAACCCGCAACGCCAAAGTAATGCGTCGCGTCATCCGCGCGGCTTATTTAGGCGAAGATCCGGGCGATCTATCGGCTCTGGAAGATCCGCGGTCAGTTTCGGAAATAATGGCCTTGTCCGCAGCTCCTAACACTGATGCTTGAGATCCTCGACCACATTCGAAGCGACATTTCGAAGCTCGACCGGAAAGCCGTGTTCGCGTTGGTCTATGCGGCGTTCGGGTTAACCTCTATTTATTACCTGAAGAATCAGGAATCCGTTGCGAAGACTCTCGCTGGGACGCGGTTCGAGGAGTTTGGAAATTGGATCGCGTACTCGTCGGACAACAATCTCCCGGGGCTTGGATGGTGGGTCGGCGTTGTTACTGTTTTCTACTTCGTGCTGCCGGCTCTTGCGATCAAATTTCTATATCGCGAACGGCTGTCGGATTACGGGTTGAAGGCAGCGATCGAACCTGGGTTTGGCAAACTGCTCGCGGCGTGCGTCGCGGTGATGCTGCCGATCACGTATTTGATGTCGCTGACATCGGGCTTCGCGGCTAAGTATCCATTTCTTCATATCTTCAACGGCGAGCCATACATCGGGCAGACGTTGCTCACATGGGAATTGATATACTTTGCACAGTTCTTTGGACTTGAGTTTTTCTTTCGCGGGTTTCTTGTGCACAGCCTGAAGCGATCGCTGGGGCTCTATTCGATCTTTGTGATGACGGTGCCCTATTGCATGATCCATTTCAGCAAGCCGCCCGCCGAAACCCTCGCCGCGATCGCCGCCGGAATTTTCCTGGGATGGCTTTCGTACAAAAACGGCAGCATCTGGCTAGGGTTGATCTTGCATTGCGTGGTGGCGTTTTCGATGGATATTTTGGCGTTGTGGAATAAGGGTCTTGTCTGATATCCCTGCGGTATCTGCGGGGAACTTGCGTCTTGGCTAAGGATGAAGTTTCACGCAAGGCCGCAGAGTACGCAAAGAGTTGAGTACGCAGCATCGAGATCGTGGGATATGAACGTGACCTCTCTTTGCGGTCTTCGCGTCTTTGCGTGGAACTTCTTCGAACTCTCTATTGATCAGAATGACTGAAAACCAGATCGCGACCAGCATCGTTGACTGTGCATACAAGATTCATACAACCCTTGGTCCCGGACTTCTTGAGACGGTTTATCAGGCGGCTTTGAAATATGAACTAGAGAAGCGAGGCCTCTCAGTCCAGATGGAACGTCCTATTCCGGTCTACTACGAAGAAGTTAAGCTTGAGGTCGGATTTCGTGCGGACCTGATCGTAAACAACAAGGTCATCGTGGAATGTAAATCGGTAGAGGGACTTTCACCCGTCTTTTCAAAGATCCTTCTCACCTACCTCCGGCTCACGGACATTCACCTCGGACTGTTGATAAACTTCAACGTGGTTTTGATAAAGGATGGCATTCGACGAGTTGTGAATGAGTTGCCGGAATGAAGGTTGAATGGATAGTGTTTAGATTTGTGATCAACGGAAGGTCCTCTTCGCGGTCTTAGCGGCTTTGCGTGGAACTTCTTTTGATTTTGGTTCACCAAGAAGTGTCACGCAAAGACGCGAAGGACGCAAAGAGTTGAATACGTGACGGAAACATCAATCGTTAATATTAGCAACGAAGAACTTTCGACCGAAGAGAAGCGCTTCGAGGCTTCGTTGCGTCCGGCGTCGATCTCGGAGTACATCGGGCAGGCGAAGGTTAAGGATAATCTTCGTGTGTTCATGAAGGCGGCGCTGAAGCGGCGGGAGGCTTTGGATCATATTCTCCTGACGGGGCCGCCGGGGGTTGGGAAGACGACGCTCTCGAATATCGTCGCGAACGAGATGGGTTCGACGTTGAAGTCGACGGCGGGGCCGATCATCGAAAAGGCAGGCGACCTTGCGGCGATCTTGACGAATCTCGAAGAAGGCGACGTGCTCTTCATCGACGAGATCCATCGGCTGAATCCGGCGATCGAGGAAATTCTTTATCCCGCGATGGAGGATTACAGCCTGGACCTGATGATCGGGCAAGGGACGGCGGCGAGGTCGATCAAGCTTGAGTTGCCGAAGTTTACGCTGGTCGGAGCGACGACGCGACCGGGGTTGATCACGGCTCCGCTGCGGGGGCGGTTCGGGATCATCTTTCATCTGGATTTTTACGGGATCGCTGAGCTGAAGCAGATCGTCGAACGGTCGGCGGGAATTCTGAGCGTGGGGATTGACTCGACCGGCTCGCACGAGATCGCCCGCCGCTCGCGTGGGACTCCGCGAATCGCGAATCGATTGCTGAGACGCGTGCGGGACTATGCCGAGGTCGATCACGACGGAAACATCACTGAGCACGTTGCCAACGACGCTCTTAATCGAATGGAAGTCGACACGTTTGGCCTCGACGAGATGGACCGGAAGCTGTTGATGACGATCATCGAGAAATTCGACGGCGGCCCGGTGGGTTTGGGCACGTTGTGCGCTTCCCTGCACGAAGAAAAAGATTCGATCGAAGAGATAATCGAACCGTATTTGCTCCAGATCGGCTTCCTCAACCGCACTCCCCGCGGTCGAATGGCGACGCGACTCGCTTATGAGCATTTTGGTTTGGAGATCGCGACAAAGCCAACGGAAACTCCCAGTCTCTTTAACTAGATGTGGGAAAGTTATTTTGTTGGTCGTACTACTTGGAATACGAACGTCGTGTCACCCAGATGAATAAAGACAACCTTGAACTGGCTTTTCTTGACCTGCCGAAAATACAAAACGCCACTACCACTCGAATTTGCCCCTAGCGCGTCGAGCCTGAACTCCGCAGGTACGAAAAAGGGACTTCTCTTTGGCAGCCCCTTCGTCGAGACGACGCCGACTGACCCAGTTGACGCTGTCGAGGTCATCGGGATGACCGCTATGCTTCCTTGTCCCGCTGGAATTTGCTGTGGGCCAGCGGAAACACGGCCGGCCTCGATCGATGTGGTCGTGCGCCGAAGCCCTGGAATCTCTGACCTGTTCGACGACGAGCCTTGCGTCGGCCCAGATAGATGCGGCGCAACAACTCTCGGCGGAGGGCGATAACTGACTCGCTCATTCAGGATCGGTGGCTGTTTCGATTTGAAGCTGACCTCGCTCTCATAGTGAGCGTCGCTCCACAACTCACGGTCGAGCGCGATGGATTGGTCGCCGAGATTCTCGATTCTTAAACGGATCATGAAGCGTTCTTTGGATTCAGCGAACTGAAGGAACAGCTTCAAATTGTTGAACCCCAACGTTCGCACCGGCCCATTCGGGTCTTCGACTATCCCACACTCCGGTACTGAGTCAGCATTTGGCTTCAATTTCTTCGAGCCGCAATCAGTCTGATCACTCCAGAATAGTATTTGTTCGCGGTGCTGCGAATATGAAGATTGCACTAGGGCAAAAACGAGAAATGTAGTGAACGAAGCTGCACGGAACATAGGAAATCACGAATCAACTATTCGCTGTCAATCTCTCAAAGCAAAAATAAAGGTTGTATCGCCTATGTGAATGAGAAGCAATCTGAATTTCGCATTCTCGTAAGTATTGAACACAACGGCCCCGTTCACCATACCCTGCTTCTTGATCGTGTTTTCAGTGAGTTTCATCGTGTTGAACTCTCCACTAAGGACGACCTGCTGCTTAGACGACATGCGCCGAGAAGGAGAGCCGGGCGAATGGCTTCGTGTTTCGGGCGGTGGCCCGGCCATTACCTGCTGCTGACCGGCCGGAAGTTGGGTCGGATAGCCAGGCGATGAAGTCGAGCCAGCGGTCGTAACTCGCCGAAGCGTCGGATCGCTCGGACTGGACATTCCCCCACTACTCGGGTAGACCACCGGAGTAGGCACCGTTAAATACCGCTCGTTCACGACCGGTGACTTTTTCGACAAGAAATCGTGTTCGGAAGCGTAGTGTGCGATGCTCCACTCTTTGTGAGACGTCTTTATCGCCTTATCGGTCTTGTTCTCAATGATGGTTCGAATTGAGATCTTTCCGGGCAGCGCGTGTGGCTGGATCCTAAGCTTGATCTCGTCCGTGTCTATTGTCCTTACGCTCCCGTCCTCAGCAGAACAAGCGAACTTAGCCTGTTCATTCACGGACTTTTTCTCCTGGCATTCAGGTGCTTCGCCCCAGATAACAACATTGGGCCGATATTGTGCGGTGATATTCAGCGAGAAGGTCAACGCAAAGACAAGCGTGGCGAGTGAGGGAGCGGCGTTTGTCAACTTCATTCTCGGTACGATAAAGCGATATCGAGCGGTTTGTCAAAAGAAATGTCGGAATGAAAAAGAAAAGAGCCGGACCGAAGCCCGACTCATTTCAGATTCAGCTTAAGCTAAAATCTACTCTTCTTCCTCAGCTTCGGCTGCGAGCAATGATGCGCTGGTTACCAGGTCGTCGTCGCCGCATTTGATGAGGGTGACGCCCTGGGCTGAGCGGCCGGTTTCGCGGATCTTGTCTACACCGAGACGAATTAGCTTCGCCTGCTGGGTGATGATCATTATCTCACTGTCGTCCTCGACCGGGAACGCCGCGACGACCTTGCCGGTCTTATCGGTCGTTTTCATATTGATAACGCCGATGCCGCCGCGTTTGGTGAGGCGATAGCTGCTGACCTGCGTTTGTTTACCGAAGCCTTTCTCGGAAACCGAAAGGATCTTTTCGGAGCCTTCCTGCGAGACGGCACAGACGGACACGACCAGATCTCCCTTGCGAAGATTCACCCCGCGAACTCCGCGAGCCGCTCGGCCCATCGGCCGAACGTCGGACTCGTTAAACTTCACCGCCATGCCGTCGTGCGTGGCGACAAAGATCTGCTGCTTGCCGTCGGTACGGATCACCTCGAGCAACTCATCACCTTCGTCGATGTTGATGGCGTTGATGCCGTTCGCACGGATGTTCTGGAAGTCAGCAAGCGACGACTTCTTGATCACGCCGCGTTTGGTTACGAAGGTCAGATAGGTCTCTTCGGCGAAGTCGCGTACGGGCATCGTCGCGACGAGCTTGCGCTCGCCGGACAGCTGGACCATATTAACGACCGCCTTGCCGCGAGCTGCGGGAGCCGCTTCGGGGATCTCGTGGACCTTCATCTTGAAGACCTGGCCGTCGTCGGTGAAGATCATCAAGAATGCGTGCGTCGACGCGACGAACAGATGTTCGACGAAATCTTCGTTCTTCGCTGTCGCTCCAAGCCGTCCTTTGCCGCCGCGGCCTTGACGCGAATAGGTCGAGACCGGCGTTCGCTTGATGTAGCCTGCTTTCGTGACGGTGATCGCGACGTCTTCGTCTTTGATCAGATCTTCGATCGAAAGCTCGACGCCCGCATCGATGATCTCGGTCCGGCGAGCATCGCCGAAATTCTTTCGAATTTCCTGCAGCTCACCGACGATAACTTCGCGGAGAACGCTCTCGTTCGCGAGAATATTCTCTAGTTCGGCCATGAGCTTGATGATCTGCTCATATTCGTCGAGGATCTTCTGGCGTTCGAGGGCCGACAGTCTGCGGAGTTGAAGATCGAGGATCGCCTGAGCCTGAATTTCAGAAAATCCGATGTCCGCAATTACCTTTCGAAGGTCTTTCAGGAACGTGTCCTCGGGTTTTCCGCCGGTAATGCCGCGCCATTTCTTGACGTCCTCCAATCCAACGAAGTTGGCGATCAGCCAGCTCTTGGCTTCATCTACCGCACGCGAATTTCGGATAAGCGGGATGATGTAGTCGAGCGCGTCGATGGCTTTGTTCAGGCCCTCCAAGATGTGGGCTCGAGCCTGTGCCTTTCGAAGTTCGAACTCTGTTCGGCGACGAACGACCTCGCGGCGATGCTCGATGAAATGTTCGAGGATCTCTTTGAGATTCAGCACGCGGGGCTGTCCGCGGACGATCGCGATGTTGATGATGCCGAATGACGACTGCATCGCGGTCAGCTTGTAAAGCTTGTTCAAGACGACCTGAGCTACGGCGTCACGCTTTAGCTCGACCACAAGCCGCATGCCCTCGCGGTTCGATTCGTCGCGAACTTCCGACACGCCGTCGATCCTCTTTTCGTTGACCAACTCGGCGATATGCGTGTGCAGTTTCGCTTTGTTGACCTGGTATGGGATCTCGGCGATGACGATAGCGGTTCGTGTTTTCTCACCGCGGCCGATCTCGTCCACGACCGCCCTTGCCCGCATCTGGATGATGCCGCGGCCGGTGCGATAGGCACGGTGAATTTCTTCACGACCGTAGATGAACCCGCCGGTCGGAAAATCGGGGCCCGGGATGATCTTTATCAGTTCATCGATCGAGATCTCGGGATCTTTGATGATCGCTACGGTTGCGTCGATAAGTTCGGTCAGGTTGTGCGGCGGGATCTTGGTCGCCATTCCGACCGCGATACCTTCCGATCCATTTGCGAGCAGCAGAGGGACCCTCGTCGGAAGAACGCTTGGCTCGGAAAGCGAATCGTCGTAGTTTGGGACGAAATCGACAGTCTCTTTCTCAATGTCGGCGAGAACCTCGTTCGTCAGCTTCTGCAGACGGACCTCGGTGTATCGCATCGCGGCCGGATTATCGCCGTCAACCGAACCAAAGTTGCCCTGACCATCGACGAGCATATAGCGCATCGAAAAGTCCTGGGCCATGCGGACGATCGAGTCGTAGATCGCCGAATCGCCGTGCGGGTGGTACTTACCCATCACGTCGCCCACCGCACGAGCCGACTTCTTATACGGCTTGCCGGCAGTGTTCCCGGCCTCGTACATACCGTAAAGGATGCGGCGATGCACCGGTTTCAGGCCGTCTCGAACATCCGGCAACGCCCGGCCGATTATGACCGACATTGCGTAGTCGAGGTACGACCGACGCATCTCGTCTTCGATATTTATTTGATTGCGATCTAGTGAAGAATCCATTGTAAAATCAATACTTTAGGGATATCCTGTTCCTGGTCTGAGTGGATATGCTCGATCAATTGCAGTAAAAAAATGCTGGAAAATCTCTAGCGTTGATGTTATCGTTAATTTTACAGGCATTGAGCCTGTTTCGCAACTCACCTGACCGGCCAACATCCGAGCCGAAAATCCAGGAAAATCCCAATTCGATCCCACCTTTACCGCGTTCTATAACCGCAGAATGTCTATTACTGTCGCAAATCCAGATAACCGTCGCATTCAGCGATACGCCCTATCGCTGCCGTCTCGCGTCGAAGTCCAGGTCGATCATAAATTCTCCTGGAACGAGGTCACGAGGCTAGAGGACGTTTCGGCCTTCGGGGCGGCGTTTAACCTCAAGCGTCCCGTAAAACGAGGCCGCTTAATAGTTATCAGCGTGCCAATGCCCAGGCAACTGCGGTGCTATGACTATCTCGAACCGCAGTACCGCATTTGGGGAATAGTGAGACGCTGCATGGCATTGGGCGATAACCCCGCTGCCGAAAGTTATGCAGTGGGCGTGGCATTCGTTGGAAAGAATCCGCCGGCTTCTTACCTGGAGAACCCGTCGAAGCTTTTTGACCTCTCAGATCGTGAGGACGGCGGACTCTGGCAGCTCATTGATGCCGATCCGAACCCTGACGAAACTGACCTTCCCGCATATCTTCGTCGTCACACAAGATTTGCGATCCCCGAATCGCTGCTCATCGAGATGCTCGACGAGAACGGCGAAGTGGTCGCAAGCGAAGTAAGCGTTACAGAAAACCTCAGCGTAGGCGGCGCGGCCGTTTTCACATCGTTCGATGTGAGCAACGGTGCGTTCCTAAGAGTAAAAAGTCAGCGGCACGATCTGAGTATTATCTCGATCGTTCGCGGACGGCATCTTGGAGCCGACGGCATCGTCCGGCTTCATCTGGAGTTTATCGATCACCTTTATCCCCTCGAAGGTATCGGCAGTTAAATGACGGGCAGTATCATGAGCAATACGGTTTTGGAGGAAATAATGTCAGCGACCCCAGAAGTGCTTAGAACCAAGGCAGAAGTGACTGCTATCGAAATGCAGGCTGTAGTCA
>JBEBGW010000183.1:0-8650 GCA_040081025.1 Pyrinomonadaceae bacterium
AAAGGCGGCGAGGAGGTCGGACCTCATCTCGGATTATTGAGCCAATTCTTTATGGGCTATTCAGTTACTTTTGTTGGAAGCTTTATCGGTGCCTTTTACTGTTTTGTCATTGGCTATCTTAGCGGGTTGATCATAGGCTGGATCTACAACACCGTAATTTTCCTGCGAAGCCGCTAGCCGCGTTTTTCGCAACAATCGCCTAATGAAGATCGGAGTCGATGCCTGCTGTTGGGGCAATAAACGGGGCTTTGGGCGCTTTACGCGCGGGCTTCTCGAAGCCCTGGTCGAAATCGACGAGGATAATGAATATCTATTCTTTATAGATTCGAAAACCGATGACCGAGAGTCAATTCCTACAAGAGCAAAAACAGTTGTGGTCCAAACTGAAAAGTCGGCAACGATGGCCGCGTCGTCCGAGGGCAGAAGGCCTATCACCGACCTATTGGCGATGAGTCGAGCGGTCTTCCAGCACAAGCTTGATGTTTTCTTTTTTCCCGCGGTTTATTCGTATTTTCCAATATTCAACAGGACGAAGGTCGTCCTTACTATCCACGACGTCATTGCCGATCACAATCCACAGCTCGTATTTCCGAACAAAAAGCTCGCATTCTTCTGGAAACTAAAACAGAACATAGCGGTCCGGCAAGCCCATCTTCTTCTAACCGTTTCAGAACACTCGAAAAGGCAAATCAGTGAATTCTTTGGCATGTCCGAATCGCGGATCGAAGTTGTAACCGAGGGCGCCCGGCCTGCTTTCCGGGTATTGCCGGGCGACGATACAAAATTCGAGATCCTTAGGAAATATGGACTAGAAAAGGCCGGCAAATTTCTCCTATATGTCGGCGGTATCAGTCCCCACAAGAACCTTTCGACGTTAATAAATGCCTTCGCACGGATCAGGCAAACTCGGTCGGACCTAAAACTCGTGTTGGTTGGCGATTATAAGGACGACCCCTTTTTTTCCGCATACCCTCACTTAAAGCGGCAAGTCAGTGATTTGAGATTGGATGCGAACGTAATCTTCACAGGATTCGTTCCTGACGATGATCTGGTCGTTCTCTACAACGCCGCAAAAGCTCTTGTCTTTCCCTCGTTTGAGGAGGGCTTCGGCCTGCCCGCGATCGAAGCAATGTCATGCGGAACTCCTGTCATCGCGAGCGATAACAGCAGCCTACCCGAAGTTGTCGGTACAGCCGGACGATTATTCGATCCCTACGACGAGCAAAGTATGACCGGGGCGATCGACGCGGTGCTAGCTGACGAGTCTCTGCGGATCTCGATGAAAGAAGCCGGATTACGTCGCGCGGGGCAGTTTGGTTGGAAGCAAGCTGCGGCCAAAATGGTTGTCGTTTTTGATTCGTTAAATGCGAAAAAGGTTAAGGCCGGCGCTACGCGTGGAAAAGTTGTCGATTCGGTCGTTTCGAACAAAGCCTGATGCAAGATCGTCCGCTCAAATTCTGCATGGTGTCGACCTTCTATCCGCCGTATAGTTTCGGCGGCGATGCGATGCACATATATCGCCTGTCGAATGAACTTGCGAAGCGCGGGCATCTGGTCGACGTTTTTCACTGTGAAGACGCCTTCATGCTGCTAAATAAAAAAGCACCGTCCGCCGCGTTCCCAAATCACGAGAATGTAACAGTGCACAGCTTAAAAAGCGGAAAGGGTTTTTTATCTCCGCTGGCAACGCAGCAAACCGGCGTTCCATTTTTCAAGCATGAATTGCGCGCCGCTCTTGAGCAAAACGACTATGATGTGATCCATTATCACAACATGTCGCTGATCGGCATCGCCGCACTGAGTTATGGCGAAGCCGTTAAGCTCTACACGACGCATGAGCATTGGCTTATCTGTCCGATGCACGTCTTGTGGAAATTCAACCGTGAGGTTTGCACAACGAAGAGCTGTTTCACTTGTCAGCTAAAAGGAAGACGCCCGCCGCAATTGTGGCGACAGACCGGCTTGATGGAGCGCATGGTGGAGTATGTTGACTGCTTCCTTTCGCCGAGCCGGTTCACTTTGAAAAAGCACCTTGACGCCGGTTTGGATATTCCGATCCGCCATCTTCCGTATTTCTTGCCAACTCCGGAAAAGCACGAAGTGCCCGAGCCTGTTTATACGGAGCGTCCCTTTTTCCTGTTTGTCGGACGCCTCGAATATATCAAAGGCGTCCAGAACCTCATCCCCGTGTTCAAAAATCAATCGAAGTGCGACCTGTTGATCGCGGGTGACGGCGAATACAAACGCGAGTTGGAACAACACGCCGACGGCTGCGAACGGATCAAATTCCTGGGCCGGCTCGATCAGCAGGAACTGCGGCGATTGTACGGTTCGGCGATGGCCGTGATCGTTCCATCGATCTGCTTTGAAACTTTCGGGATCATTATCATCGAGGCGTTCTCTTGCAAGACACCGGTGATCGTGAATGATCTTGGTGCTTTGTCAGAAGTTGTCGAAGACAGCGGCGGCGGCTTTGTTTATCGCAGCCAAGAAGAACTCATTGCGGCGATGAATAAGCTTGCAGGAGATCGCGATCTTCGTGATCAACTCGGCGAAAACGGGAACGAAGCGTTCCTCAAATACTGGACTGAAGAAGCGCATATCGAACAATACCTGAGCCTCGTCGAAGAGCTTCGATCAAAACGGGTTCTCAAGCGAGCGGCGGCCCCTGCGCACGCGCAAACCGCAATCACTGTTTGAAAACGTGGAAGTCCCGATCTTAACTTATCACTCGATCGATAACAGCGGTTCGATCATCTCCACCTCGCTTGAAACGTTTCGTCGGCAAATGACGATACTGAGCGAGGATGGCTATAAAGTCGTTCCGCTTAATTCTATTGTCGACGATCTGCGGACGAGAAGGTCATTCCAGTCAAAGACTGTGGTGCTCACGTTCGATGATGGTTTTGAGAACTTCTACACTGACGCTTACCCAGTTCTCGACATGTACGGATTCACGGCGACGGTTTTTCTAGTCACGGATTTCTGTGGCGGCTACAACGAATGGGAAGGCGAACGATTGAGCCTTCCGCGAAAGCCGCTTCTCTCGTGGAAGCAGGCTAAAGAGCTCAGTTCGCTAGGGATTGAATTTGGATCGCATACACGCACGCATCCGGACCTTACGCGTATCACAGCCGAACAACTCGACGAAGAGATCGGCGGATCGAAAGCAGCGATCGAAGACGCTTTGGGAACCAGCGTGAACACGTTCGCCTATTCTTACGGCTTGTTTGACTCGTCTGTTAAAGAGATCGTTAAAGAGAATTTCGGGGCAGCATGTTCCGTCAAACTGGGTAAGGTGCGAACGAACAGCGATCCGTTCGTGCTTGAAAGGATCGACTGCTATTACCTGTCGAATCCAAAGATGTTCAGATCCGTCTCGTCCAAACCTATTGACTACTATTTACAATTTCGCCAGAACCTTCGCGATCTTAAGGCGTTCGCCCAGCGTGCCTAACGTTCCGGTTCATTTAACTAACTAAAACGAGGTCTTTCTTATGTCAATGCTTTCGCGAATCGAACGCCACGCAAAACTATCATTGCAGGCAAAACAGCATCACGAGTGGCAGACGCCGCCCTTCATGATCATCTTTATTAATTCGATCTGTAATCTGACGTGCGAGCATTGCTTCTATTGGCAAAATCTGAATCAACGCGATGATCTTACATTCGCCGAATTTGAAAAACTCTCTCGTGATCTAGGACATTTTGAGAACCTGAATCTCTCCGGCGGGGAACCCTTTATCCGGAAAGAGTTTGCGGAGATATGCGAGCTTTTCATCAAGAACAACGCGGTAAAGAGTATCTATGTCCCCACAAACGGATACTTTACCGATCGAACCGAAACGGCTTTGCGAAAAGTTCTGCGAAATAAGTCGCTTGATCTTTTCGTGTGCGAGATCTCGCTGGATGGCATGCCCGAATATCACAATCGATTCCGCGGTAATGCGCGTTCGTTCGATAAAGCTATGGAGACCTACGCAATGCTTGCCAAACTCCAAGAGGACGATCCGAGATTGCGGATACATTCGAACACCGTTGCGATGAGCGAGAACATGGATGAGATCTGGCAGTTGACCGAATACCTCCACGATAATTGTCCGAAGATGGAGCACCACAATCTCGCCATTATTCGTGGCGATCGTAAGAATCCGTCACTGCAAGGCCCCCAACTTGAAAAGTACAAACAACTGTATCGGCACGTCGCAGAAGTTTGGGCTGACCGTGAGAAGAGTCGTTTTGGCGCGAGTGTTGAGCCGATGCTGCAGTGGGCGAAAGTAAAGACTATTGAGACACAAACCCAATACGTTCCGTGCAAAGCTGGTATCCTGTCTGGCGTCGTTTATGCGAATGGCGATGTGAGCGTTTGCGAGCAGCATCTGCCGCTCGGGAATCTTCGGGAAAAAAGCTTCTTTTCCATCTGGGACTCACCAGAGGCGCAAAAGCTGCGAGAACAGATCAAGGCCAAAAAATGTTATTGCACAAATGAAGTTTTCTTATGGTCGAGCATTGTCTTTCAGCCGGTGCAACTAACCCGGGCGGCTATTGGCGCCCGAACGTCCAGGATCGCTTCGGGCTCACCGCAAACGACAACGGTCTGAGTTAATAAAATGGTCAATAGTTCCCCAACTATCTCAATTATCATCCCGGTCTACAATGGCGAAAAATTTCTGCCATCATGTCTCGACGCGCTTGTAGCCTCCGACTATTCCTCGTACGAATTGATCGTTGTCGATGACGGCTCGACGGACAATAGTGCTACGATCGCGCTCGGCAAGGGGGCTCGTGTGATCACAAGCAAACGTCCTCGTTCGGGACCGGCCACAGCTCGAAATCTAGCAGCCGAACAGGCGACCGGCGAGATACTTTTGTTTGTCGATGCCGACGTCGTTGTCGAAAGAAACAGTTTGTCCCAGGTTGCGGAACGATTTCGGGAACAACCAGAAATTTCGGCGCTATTCGGATCTTACGACGACGAGCCAGGTGAGCAGAATTTTCTGTCGCAATACAGAAATCTGCTGCATCATTTCGTCCATCAATATTCGAATGTTGAAGCATCGACGTTTTGGGCCGGCCTCGGTGCCATTCGTCGAGACGTGTTTCTCTCGGTTGGCGGTTTTGATAACGAAAAATTTGAAGTCCCATCTATAGAGGACATCGAACTCGGAGTGCGTCTTCGGTCACAGGGATATCGGATCCTGCTCGCAAAAGACATTCAGGCGAAGCATTTGAAGCGTTGGACAGCCTCGTCGATCCTACGCACGGACATCTTATGCCGGGCGATACCATGGTCGAAGTTGATACTGACGAGTCAGGGTTTGATCAACGACTTGAACCTTAGAACGTCGGACCGCCTGAGCGCCGTTCTTATCGGACTTTCGGCCGCACTGCTCCCTTTCACGATCTGGGAACCGATATTGTTATTCGTTGTTGCTGCTTTTCTGCTCGGTGTCGCGTACCTAAATCGAACAATGCTAATTTTCTTTGCGCGAAAGAAAGGGCTTACGTTTGCCGTTCTCGCTTTCCCATGGCAGTGCCTGTATTTCTTCTACAGCGGTGTTGTGTTCGTCCTTTCTTGGTTCTATTACGTCCTTCCTCAATCCATTGGTGTTGGAAAGCGCAAGACGGCAAGGGAAGCGGGACGGACGAGCTGAACCCCTCAAAAATGATCGAATGCAACGGATCAGCTATTTCTCTCATATATGAAAGAGCGAACAACGGTTTTCTTATTGTTCCTTTCAGCACTGGCGTTTAGGGTCATACATTATGTTTTATTCTCGAATGATCTCGTGGTTGGCGGCGACCAAATGCAGAACATTCTGCTCGCCCGTAAATTTGCCTCTGGCGATATTTACGGCGTTCTACATACCTACTGGACGCCGCTCTATCCGCTCCTCATAGGTGTAGTGTCGGTCGTCATCGACTCACTGGTTACACCGTCCCTTATCCTCTCAATCCTCTCCGGCAGCCTCGCCGCGCCGGTCGTCTACTACTTCGTCAAACAATCTTACGGTGCCCGAGAGGGCCTGATCGCGGGTGCAATCAGCATTTTCTATCCGCATTTGATCAATTCCTTTTTTTGGCTCGGAACCGAAAATATTTTCCTGGTCATTATCACGGGAGCGTTGATCGTTGGGTGGAAAGCCCTTGTTGAAGATCGTATCGCCTACTACGCATTGAACGGCGCGCTGGTTGGAGCGGCGTATCTAACGCGTCCTGAGGGAATCGGATACATAGGCTATTTTGCACTACTGGTATTAGGACGAAGCCTATGGGTTCGACCGTTTTCGGGAACCAATTTGTTGCTTAGAGTGGGAGCCCTGTTCCTCGGCTTTTTCATTCTTGCCGCACCATACCTTTACTACTTGCGAAGCGAAACGGGCGCGTGGACGGTTAGCGCCAAGAGCGACGTTAATTTTGCGTCCGGCATTTATTCGGAAGGTGCGCAGGAATACGTTGACGAGTATGACAGCATACCGAAGGTCTTTGCTTACAACCTGTTCGAAATACACAAGGCCTTTCCATATCTATTTCCCCCTTTATTAATGATACTCGTCGCACTCGGCCTATTTGGCGAGCGATGGGACAGGGAAAGGTTTTGGCGAGAAGGTTATTTGATACTTTTCTTCTTGATGACCTTAGCGGGATACGCAATCACAGTAGTTCAGACTCGCTACCTCTTTGTACTGCTCCCAATACTTTTCGGTTGGTCCGCTTGCGGAGTCGTTCAGTTACAAAAGTGGCTTCACGGCTCCATTGAAAATTGGTGGCCCGGAAAGGGAAATCTTGCCGAAGCAAGGCTTTTTGTCCCGGTCTGCCTTGCACTGATGTATCTCTATGTGATGCCACTAAATTCCTTCCTTCAGTCTAGCGAAAAGGCGTGGCAAACACTCGCTTATGAGGAACGTGACGCCGGGCTCTGGCTTAAACAGAATAGCGAACAATCACCGCTTGTATTTTCGGCGAGCCTGCGTCCCGTTTTTTACGCCGAGGCTAAACAGTTGACGCCCAAGAGTAGCGATTCCGCAGAAGTTCTGTACCAGATACACAACTGTAGCGTCGACTACGTAATAACGGGCGAACGGTCACTCAAAAGAAATCCATACCTCAAGGATCTTCCCGATGCCCTCCTCTCATCTCCCAACTTTAAGCTGGTCTATGAGGAGAATGTCTATCCGGGCTACAAGATCTCAATTTTCAAACGAAACTAGCCCTCATTGATCATCGGCCGTAGTAGAGCTCGCTCGCGATAGCTCCGCAATGTAGTCCAACTCCCAGGTCGCCGCCGATTCGGTACACCACCGCAGACCCGCATTGACCGACCAGTTTTCGATCCGCCCAACAATATCTCGTTTGACCGCATCGTCCATCTACCTGCCGATGAACTTCCAACCATGAACGATGCGGCGGTTAAGAATCACCTTCGGAATTCCCGTTCCCATAACTACAATTGAGATTCGGAGATGATCGCCGATCGTTTTTAGAGTCCGTCGCGCACGTTTGTCGTCGTTCTCTGCCTTTGAAAACGATCGAAATCGTCTGAATGGGCAAGATTTTGAAGGGCGCCTACATTTCGTACGAGGCTCCGATGTTCGTCGAATTACGTTAATTTGAGCATTTGTGACATCGGCAACAGAACCTATAATGTACCGGCAAAAAGCCTTGCCTTCCCCTGCGCCACGGACATTTGATGGCGATTACCGCGGACGTGATAGAGTTCGAGCACGAGCACATCCTGGTGATCGGATCGAAGGGCAGGCCACCACGTCTAGTTCCGCTCAACGCCACCGCGACGAAGGTGTGGAAGGCGATGATGGAGGACGAACAGCTGCCGTTCCCTGTGAAGGACCTCCCAAGACACTGGTACATCGCGCTCGGGAACGCCGGGATCAACAAGAAAGGTGGCACCAGAGAAGAGAACTACCACTTCCACGATCTGCGCCGCTACTTCGCCAGCGAACTGATCAAGAGAAACACAAATCCGCTCATAGTTCAGAACTTTTCGCACATTCCGACATGAGCATTACAACTGTCTACCCCCAGACCGACGACAAGCTCTTGCTGGAGGCGGTGAAACGGGTCGATGATCACAAAATGAATAAACTCGGCTCGGAAGGCTCGTCTCCAATAGAGCCCATATCCGTCCATAACAAATCCATAGTTAACCACGGAAAAGTGGGATCCGGCCGATCTTAATCGGGCGTGATCTCAAGATTCGTTATATCGTCAACAACGCTAAGGACTCGCCAACTAAAGGTGTATCGCCTTGCACGAACGCCAAGTACATAAGATTGCCCGGCGGGAACACCTTTGAATCGGAAATTACCGAACGTGTTCGTCCGCGCTTCCAGGACTGAACCATCTGGGCCAGTTAGAAGAACGATCGCGTTTGAAATTCCTCTGGAGCGGTGGGCGACCCTTCCCGAGACTGAAACTCCTGCCGCGGTCGGGGCGATCAGAGCGATCGTTCCCGGCGAGAAAGTGGCCCCAAGAGGCGTCGCTACGCCGTAAAAGTCACTACGTCGCACGCGATGGACGAACCGGCTCAGATCGGGCCGAAGCGGTCGCGTCGGGCTCAAAACGGACGGAGTTCTCGCCGAAAATTCCCCCCGAAATTCCCCCCCGAAGGACATTTTAGACAAATAAAAGG
>JBEBGW010000508.1:0-2257 GCA_040081025.1 Pyrinomonadaceae bacterium
GACAGGTAATTGAGCAATCCGGCGGCCTCAACCATTCGTCCGCCGTACTCGAATGTCGCCATTGCCGGCGTATCGGGCGACGGTGTAACCGACATTAGAAAGCTAACTAGCCATCCAAGTCCGTTGCCAAGCTTCGCGAACACATTCAAGAGATAGAGTAACTGGCCGTCTTTGAACTCAAAGCCCGGATAGTACGCACCGCCGCTGAACACGCCTACGATGAACATAACCCAGATCGCTCCGCCGATCAGCAACGCTCGCTGAGTCCGGCCTTGGATCAAATGGCCCGCTCCCGGGAAGATCCAGGCAAGTATTCCAATTACGAAAGGATTCTGCATCACAAATTCCTCAAACTCTATCTAGAAACTATATCAACTGCCAGACACCGACTGCTTGAAATTGGATTATGGATGCCCGTTATCTCTTCTCATGAAAAGGTTTGTCAATGTATCTAAGAGATCACTAGAACATTACATTTCACTTCAAGCAATTCTTCTATATTCTTCAAGAGTATCTATCTAATTTATTGATACGTGGTGGGTTAGCCACCCTCGAAACAACTTCATCTCTGGAGCACCGCTCTAGCTTTGCTATCGGAGCACTCCTCGACAAACATCCGAAACAGATTCCCCGAGAGGGAATCCCACGACCGCTCCGGATGCCACTGCACGCCCACCGAAAATCGACCCTCACGTACATCCTCAACACCCTCGATCACACCATCGTTCGCCCAGGCGATCGGACGTAAGTTCTTTCCCACGTTGCGGATAGCCTGATGGTGGTGCGAATTCACCTTAGTTGTAACAGACCCGACACCTAAAGCCTTTTCTATGATGCTTCCCGACGCGACCTTGATCGAATGCGAGTTACGATCACGCGGAATTCCCTGCTGGTGCTGGATCGGGTCCGTTACATCGGATTCGATGTCCTGAATCAGCGATCCGCCGCGGGAAACATTCAAGGACTGCATCCCGAAGCATATGCCAAAGACCGGCATCGCTTGCTTCTCTGCTTCAGCCAATACCAGCAGATCCGTCTGATCCTTCTCTGGAACAACCCTGCCGAGTTTCGGATGCGGATCTTCGTTCCAATATTCCGGGTCGACATCCGACGCACTTCCCGGAAGCAATATTCCATCAAGCGTGGCGACTATATCAGCAATGAACTCTTCTGTCGGTATCAGCGCGATGTGTATCGGGGTTCCACCAGCGGCTTCGATCGCCTCCGAATAGTCGCGTCCGAGGTAGAAACGGTTCGTTTCATGCTCAAGCCTCATCGTGATCCCGATCTTCGGTCTATACGCCATAAACAGGTCAATGTTCAGACATATCGCGGTGAAGTGTCAATTTGAGCAATTGAATTCGAACATCTATCATCTAGGTTTATGACGCAGATCCGTTCGACGACCGTGCTGCTGGTGCAGCGAGACGGCAAGGTAGCAATGGCCGGAGACGGCCAGGTGACCCTCGGCGACACCGTTATCAAAGGCAAGGCCAGGAAGGTTCGTCGGATCGCGGGCGGTAATATCCTCGCGGGATTTGCCGGTGCAACAGCGGATGCGTTCACGCTGTTGACGCGCTTCGAGACTAAGCTCGAACAGTTTCAGAATCAGCTCGAGCGGGCCGCTATCGAACTCAGCAAAGATTGGCGGACAGATAAATACCTTCGGAACCTCGAGGCTCTGTTGATCGTCGCCGACAGCAAAGATGCGTTTCTCCTTTCTGGGAAAGGCGACGTCATCGCGTCGGACGACGGATTGTTGTCGGTGGGTTCCGGAAGCATGTACGCCCTCTCGGCAGCCCGTGCGTTGATGAAGCATACAGAGCTATCGGCATCAGAGATCGCTACCGAATCGCTTCGCATCGCAAGCGAGATCTGTATCTATACGAACGGCGAGATCATTTTAGAAGAGTTGTAAATGGCAATTTTCTTAGGCGGTGAGACCGCCGTGGCAAAACCGAAGCTTGACGACCTGACCCCGCGACAGATAGTCGCGGAGTTGGACAAGCATGTCGTCGGTCAATCGGCAGCGAAGCGAGCAGTCGCCGTGGCACTGCGAAACCGTATCCGCCGTCAAAAGCTTCCGGACGAGATCGCACGCGACGTGCTACCGAAGAACATTCTCATGATCGGATCGACCGGGGTCGGCAAAACCGAGATCGCCCGACGCCTGGCACGCATCGCCGACTCACCCTTCATCAAGATCGAAGCGTCAAAGTTCACCGAGGTCGGCTACGTCGGCCGCGACGTCGAGAGC
>JBEBGW010000184.1:0-8640 GCA_040081025.1 Pyrinomonadaceae bacterium
GCCCACACTATCTCCGCCGGCTCGCGATTCGACGCTCTGACCTTTCGACGGTCCGATCGTTCGACCCTGCGTTTAACCGGATCTTCGACGACCAAGGTCGCAGCCCCGTTAACTACCGGTTCAGCAGCAACGATAGGTTCGGCGGGCGGCGGTATCGGGTTCGGTGCTTCGCTTAGAGCTACTGCCCCACCGCAGTTGTAGCAAAATACCGACCCATCGCGAACCCCGGCTCCGCAAATATCGCAGACTGCTGTGTGAACCGCTGTCTTCGGCATCCGAAATAAACTTTAAGGCTTACGAAGAGCCGCCGCAACCTCGCTCCCGATCGTTCGCAGTTCGCCTTTATGCTTCAAGATAAAGAGTTTTCCGCCAGTCTCACGAGTCAGCCGTTCCAGAACCTTCGTCTGGACCTTTTCATCCGAGACGGCAACGGCGATCAGCCTGATACCGGCATCCTTGAGCAGCTTGATCGCGGCTTCGGGCTTGGTAACGCTCGCCCGCTCATCGCCATCGGTCACGATCAGGATCGAACGGCGATCAGCGTTTTCCGGCTTCCCGTTCTCGGCGAGATATTCGCCCGCCGATCGGACTGCATCGATCACAGCCGTTTGCCCGGCTTGGACGTACATCGCGTCAGCCGAATCCCGGATCTCGCTTGGGTCTGAGGTAAACTCCTGGTCAAGCTTGATCTTCTCGCCGTCGATGAACCGGATAAAAAATGCTTCGTCCGAAGGCTTCTGCTCATCGAGAACCTTGCCAATGAACTGGATCACATCCTCAAGCAGCTTTCGAAACGATCCTGAATTATCAATGACAAATCCGTAGCTGATCGAGTCTGCGGGCGGCTGCGGTTTGGGCTCAGCACTGCTCTCTTGGGCCGAGGCGACCGCCACGGAAAACAAGAGCACAAGGATGAAGCTAAACTTTCGCAAATACATCCTTCTCCTCACCGAGGTCACGAGCTGAGGGCGTCAGGATGGTCTTAGTCGTGATGTATATCTTCCGTCCTTTAGCGACCGCGTCCCGCACATCGTTCTCGCTTACGAAATCGACCGGCTCCGAACTGAATCCATTTTCAGTAAGCGATTGAGGGCGAAGTTCGTGAATTATCGTCTTGACCGGTGACTCGTTCTTCGGTTCGACCATCGGTGCCGCCGGAGATCTTGAAGGAGCAGGATTTTCTTCCTTGACTACTTTCGTCGAGAGAAATCGATCGACCAGAGCGGCTACCTGATCACGGCTGATCGTTTGGCGAGGAGCCTCCGGATGAGCAGCCTTCGATGTCGCAGTCGTGGCCGCCGCTCCGCGATTAATAGGCTTTGTCTCGAACGCGACCCTCTTAATATCCATCAGGTGGATCGGCGAGACATTATCTGAAGTAACATTGCCGCCCCACGATCCGCAGCCAAGCGTCATCGACGGAGGAAGGTCCGTTGAGAGGCCGATCGCACCGTGAGTCGTCGGAGAGTTGATCACAACACGAGAGGCCGGCATGGCCTTGCCATACTCGATTGCCTTCTGCCGGTCTTGAGTATGCATTCCCGCTGTGTGGCCCATGCCGCCAAAATGCAGGATCTCGTCGCAGCGAGTGGCCGCTTGCTCGACGCCATCGACAACAAAAAACGCCAGCGTCGGCGAAAGTTTTTCGATCGACCAGGGATAGTCACGTCCGACTCCGCCGCAATCCGCGAGCAAGCATCGGGGTCCGTCGGGGATCGAAATGCCTGCAAGATCCGCGATGTATTTCGCTGGCCGGCCGACGATGCCCGCATTGAGAGTTCGCTGCGGCGTCAACAGAACCTTTGCGACGGCATCTGCCTCGGTGGAATTTAGGAAGTGCCCTCCCTGGATTTTAAACTGCTCCCGGACGGTCGCTGCTATCTTTGAATCGACTACAACGGCCTGTTCCGACGCGCAGATGGTGCCGTTATCGAAGCAGGTGCCGGTGAGAATGTCCGCAACCGCCTTCTGAATGTTCGCTGAAGATTCGATATAAGAAGGTACATTGCCAGGACCGACGCCGAACGCAGGTTTTCCCGATGAATATGCCGCACGCACAAGACCGATCCCGCCGGTCGCAAGGATCACGGCCGTGTCCTTGTGCTTCATCAAGGTTTCCGTACCCTCAATGCTAGACGTCTGCAGGCAATGGATCGCATCGCCAGGAAGCCCATTTGCGATCGCCGCCTCCCGCATGATCCGCGAGGTCTCTGAGATACATTGAAGGGCTGACGGGTGCGGCGAAAGTACGATCGAGTTACGCGATTTGATCGCAATGATTATCTTGAAGATAGCCGTCGACGTAGGATTGGTCGACGGAATGATCGCCGCAACGACGCCCCGAGGTGAAGCGATCTCAACTACACTGTCGGTTTCGGATACGACGCCGACAGTCTTGAGCGTGCGGAAATGATTCCAGACATCTTCAGCAGCAAAGCGATTTTTCTCACGTTTATCTTCTGCCTTGCCGAATCCCGTCTCCTCGTGAGCTAGCTGTCCGAGCCGAGCGGATTCCGCGAGGGCCGCCTTGGCCATAGCCTCGCAGATCGTATCGATCTTCGCTTGATCAAATTTCGCGAGCGTCAGCTGAGCGCGGTGAGCAGACTCGACGGCATCGCGAGCCTCCTGTTGCGCTATGAGATCCTTGTCTCCCATCTCTATAGAAAAGAATAACGGCGAGAAGGCGATTGAATCCGCTCCCCGCCGTCAAAGTCTTGGACCTTATCGAGTCTTCTGCTTGTTGCCCGTCAGGTCGCCAGATGTCTCGCTACCGGCCTCACCGGCTCCGAGCTGGCCGCGGCCACCGCCCTGAAGTGCTTTCTCGTCAGGGCTGACGCCAACCTTTCCGCTCTTTGGAAGAATCCGCTCAACCTCATTGTGCGGACGTGGAATCACGTGAACGCTGATGAGTTCACCAACCCGTCGAGCAGCAGCAGCCCCGGCATCTGTCGCGGCCTTTACGGCCCCGACGTCACCGCGAACAAAGATGGTCATATATCCGGCTCCGATGTACTCCTTGCCGACCAGCTGCACATTGGCTGCCTTAACCATCGCGTCAGCTGCTTCTACGCCGCCGACAAATCCTTTGGTCTCGATCATTCCGAGCGCCTCTAAACTCATTACGGGAACCTCTCTTGAGAAAACTGATTGATATCTAGCAATACTTTGCGAACGAACCTAAACGTACCACGTAACAAGTAGCGTTATCAAGGCAGAGCGGGTGCGGGTGCGAAATGGCAAGCAATTGACATTGCACGATTTAGGGCGATATATTGTTCGTTTAATAACTTTTGGTTTGATCACGCAGATCGGGCATCGACATTCCTAAATGGCTGAAACTCTCGGTGAAAATCTACGAGCCGCTCGCGAAGAGCGGGGTGTATCGATAAGCGAGGTCGCGGAGCAGACGCGGATCGCTCCAATGTATATTGAGTGCATAGAGAACGACAACTACAAGCCCCTTCCCGGAGGCATCTTCAATAAGGGATTCGTAAAGTCGTACGCGAGATTCATCGGCTACGACGAGCAACAGGCACTGCAAGAATACAGCCGGCTTGTTAGTCAGGCGGAGGGTGCCCAGGACGAACATCTTCGCGCATACCGCCCGGAAGTTCTCACCGACGACCGGGCAAGCCCATCGACAATCCCGACGATCATTTTCGCTGGAATAATACTCGCTCTGATGACGGGCGGCGTCCTATTTCTTGTAAGTTACCTGCAAAGTCAGCCCGCGGCACCAGGTGCGACCAATACGGGTACGGCCAATCAAGCTGCTCAGCAGACGCCTCAAACTCAAGAACCCGTCAATCCGGGAAATGTCCCGACGATGCAGAATCTGAAGGTTGAGTTTCGCACCGCTACAGAGCCCATTAGCTTGAGTGCAACGAGTGACGGTAAGAACAGTGTCAACACGGTCACGCCTTTTGCTCCGCAGATCTTCGAGCCGCGTGAAAATTTGAAGCTGAGCTATTCAAAATCGCTTGCCCAGTCGGCCCAATTACTGATCAACGGCAAACGGATCACGCTTCCCGAACAGCCGGCCAACCCCAAACGAATACCTATCGAGATCGAGATAAACGCCTCAAATCTAGCGCAGATATGGAACTCAGGGGCGATAAGTTTTGAATCGGCCTCGAATGCCGTTGCGACTCCAACGGCATCACCAGTGGCCGGGGTGAGTGCGTCAAACAGCCAGACACCACGTCCCGCGACACCGTCGCCCTCGCCGAGAACTTCGCCCGCTGCAGCGAATACCCCTCGACGAAGCCCAACGCCGATCATCGCCGGAGGCAATCGGAACGCTGGAGCTAGGCCGTCGCCGAATTAGGAGAACTCGAACAGCTTCCGTAGAATAGTAAATTGGAAAGCTCAAAAGTCACATATTAAGAGAGCAAGGCCTGCACCAGCGGTTGCGGGCTTTTTTGTAATCTTTCAACGAACGCCATGAACATTGAAGACGTAAAAGAAGGCCTGACGTTTGACGACGTACTGCTCGTGCCCGCATTTTCCGAGGTCCTGCCCGGCGAGGTGGATACGCGAACGAAATTCTCGCGGGGTATCGAACTTAACATCCCGCTCTGCTCGTCAGCGATGGACACGGTGACAGAGGCGGCTCTCGCGATCGCACTTGCCCAGCAGGGGGGTATAGGAGTGGTTCACAAAAACTTTTCGATCGAGGAACAAGCCGAAGAGGTCGATAAGGTGAAGCGAAGTGAGTCTGGAATGATCGTTGATCCGGTTACGATCCATGAAGGGCGACTTGTCTCTGAGGCCTTGGACATCATGGAGCGCTTTCGGATCAGCGGCGTGCCGGTGGTCAACGATGGCGGGTTCCTCGTCGGAATAATTACGAACCGCGACCTTCGGTTCGAGACCCGCTTTGACATCGCAGTTTCCGAAGTGATGACGCCGCAGCCGCTCGTCACGGTGCCGGTCGGAACAACGCTCAACGAGGCAAAGATAAAGCTCCAGAAGCATCGAATCGAAAAACTGCTTGTCGTTGATGACGACGGCCATCTGAAGGGTCTGATCACGGTCAAGGATATTCAGAAAGCCATTAAGTTTCCGCATGCGGCGAAAGATGATCTAGGACGTTTGCGAGTGGCCGCTGCGATCGGTGCTACGGGTGATTTTCTCGAGCGTGCAGCCGCGTTGGTCAATGTCCGAGCGGATGCGATCGTCGTGGACACCGCCCACGGCCATAGTTCCCGCGTCATCGAGGCTGTCAAAGCTGTAAAGGCAAAGTTTCCCGACTTCCAGGTGATCGCCGGCAACGTGGCAACTGCGGAAGCAACGAAGGCTTTGATCTCTGCGGGCGTTGACGCCGTCAAGATCGGTATCGGCCCGGGTTCCATCTGCACAACCCGAGTAGTTACCGGAGCCGGAGTTCCCCAAATAATGGCGATCACCGAATCCGTCAATGCCGCGAAAGGATCGGGAGTGCCGATAATCGCCGACGGCGGAATTAAGTTTTCAGGAGACGTTGCGAAGGCAATGGCGGCCGGAGCCGACTGCGTGATGATCGGCTCCCTATTCGCCGGTACTGACGAGGCTCCGGGCGAAGTGATCCTATTCCAGGGCAGAAACTTTAAGTCGTATCGCGGAATGGGTTCGATCGGGGCGATGAAGAAGGGGTCGAGTGATCGTTACGCTCAGGAAGGCACTGTATCGGATTCGAAATACGTCCCTGAAGGCATTGAAGGCCGCGTAGCATACAAGGGTACGGTAGCGGACATGGTGACCCAACTTGTGGGCGGCCTGAAATCGGGAATGGGATATACGGGCTGCAAGAATATCGCGGAACTTCACGAAAGAGCCAGATTCGTCCGCATCACGTCTGCAGGACTTCGCGAATCTCACGTCCACGATGTCATCATAACGAAGGAAGCTCCAAATTACCGTCTGGAGTCCTAAACGAGTGGCGGTCTGCAATTTCCTCTAGATCTGCTCGGCGAGTGTATTCCACTCGGAATAAAGAGCGTCGATCTCACTCTGAAGGGATCCGACCTCGCTAGTCAACTGCGCCGAGCGTTCAGGCTTGGTTACAACCTCAGGAGAAGACAATTCTGCGCTGATTCGTTCGAGACGACTCTCCAAATCCGAGATCGAAGTCTCTATCTGTTCGATCCGCTTCTGGATCCGATCAAGCTGATTTTTTGATAGGACACTTTTCGATGCGGTCGGGTTCGTCTCGTCCTCAACCTTGCTATCGGATCGTGATGTAGTGGAATTCCGGGACGCCGACTTGCGTACGTTTTCCTGATTCCAGTCGTGGTATTCGGTGTAGTTGCCATTGAAGATCTCGACGCCGTCATCACCAAATGCAAGGATCTGAGTCGCAACTTTATCAAGGAAGAACCGATCATGACTGACGGTTATTATCGTTCCGTCGTATTCACTCAGAGCAGCCTCCAATGCTTCGCGGGCAGGGATATCAAGGTGGTTAGTCGGCTCGTCAAGGATGAGAACGTTCTTTTGCGAGTAGATCAACTTCGCCAATGCGAGCCTTCCCTTTTCGCCCCCGGACAAGTCACCGACCAGTTTGAACACATCCTCTCCAAGGAAAAGAAATCGAGCAAGAAAGGAACGCAACGTTCCATTATCCGCCAGCGGAGCGACTCGTCGAAGTTCGTTTATGACATCGTTGCGAGGCTCTAACTCTTCAAGATTCTGGGCGTAGTATCCGAAATTCGTCTTCGTACCCCATCGAATCTCGCCACCCAGTGCGGGGATATCGCCGAGGACCGTCTTCAGCATTGTCGTCTTTCCAGTACCGTTACCGCCGATAATGCCTAAAGCTTCGCCTCGGTGGAGCGAAAGATTGACGCCATTCGCAAGATACTTGTCGCGGTATCCGATCGACAGGTCCTCAAGTGTCAGCACATTATTGCCGGTTCGCTCGACCTTCTTGAGGCCGAAACTGCCGCCATGCTTTTCGGCTACGACCGCATCAAGACGATCCATCCGCTGGAGCAATGTCCGGCGCGATTTCGCCTGTTTCGTCTTTTGTCCCTCGAGGTTGCGACGAATGAATTCCTGAGTCTTGTTAATGAACGCCTGCTGATTTTCGTATTCACGCTGCTGCTGCTCACGCCGGAGCTCGCGTTCGACCAGGAACGCGGAATAGTTACCGGAATAGGTAACGGCCCTGCCGTTCTCGATCTCGATGATCCGATTTGTTGTGCGGTCGAGGAAGTATCGATCGTGGCTGATGATCACGTACGACCCTTCGTATTCCGCAAGAAAATTCTCCAGCCATTCAACCGCCCCGACATCGAGATGGTTGGTAGGTTCGTCAAGGAGAAGAACATCCGCCTTCGACAGAAGCAGACGGGCCATTCCGAGTCGATTCTTCTGGCCGCCGGACAGCGTCGAAGTACTCTGTTCCCACATTTCCTTCGAGAATCCCAATCCCTGAAGGATCGCTTCGGCTCGGGCCGCATAGGTGAATCCGTCGGCCTGCTCGAAAGCGATCTGCAGCTCGGCATAACGGTTCAGGACCTCGTCGGAGTGATCGGTCTCCATTGTCTTCTCAAGCGCCCGCATGTCGGCCTCGATGTCGTGGATCTCCTTAAACGCCGAAAGGGCTGCTGTATGGACTGTCTCGGAGACGCCGAAATCGACGTGTTGATCAAGCAATCCGAGATTAAGGCCGTTTGCCTTGAAGACGCCACCCGAATCTGGCGCCTCTTGTCCGGTAATGAGACGAAACACGGTAGTCTTTCCGGCGCCGTTGCGGCCCACGAGCCCGACCTTCTCGCCTGGATTGACCTGGAAAGACACGCCTCGAAGGATCTCGGTGCCTCCGTATGATTTTGCTGCTTCTGATAACCGAAAAAGCATCTTTTCTGAACGACCTAAATGAAAAGCCGGCCTATTTGAAGGCTTGGAAGCCTTAAATAAACCGGCTGATTAACCTTCGTACAAAACTAACGATTCGCGTTTGAATTCGATGCGTTCGCAGCAGGACGATTCGTGTTCGCGGGAGCCGAATTTGCTGGAGCCGAGTTTGCCGGTGCTGCCGCATTCGCAGGCGTCGCATTGGCGTTTGTATTGGCTGCTGGAGCATCCGGTTGGGCCGGGCGTGCGCCGCTCAATTCGTTCGGATTCTCGACGACGCGCTTCGCGAGATTATTCTCCACGCGAGCTTCGTTCATCGCCATTGCTTGGTAGGACGCGGCGAGAATCTGCTTGCGAGCGTTCGTCAGATATTCGTTGATCTCTTGGCGGACGCCCGGCGAATCGATCGTGCGATCCTCGTCCTTGTCCTGCTTACGCTGAACCTTCAGGATCAGGTATCGGCCTTCGAAGGGGATCAACTGACGAACGATATCGCCGCTGTTGAGCTGCATTACTGCTTCCGCGAATCCCTGCGGAAACGTCTGCTTCATTTCTTCCTCAGAGAAGTAGCGCCAGTCACCCCCGCGAAGCCGCGTATCCGAATCCTCGCTGTTCTCGCGAGCAACCGTTGCGAAATCCGCTCCCGAAAGGAGTCTAGATCCGATTTCGGCAGCCTTAGCCTTCGCCTCCAAGTCAGTCTTTGTAGTATCGCCCTCTCCCAAATCACGAGGATCGATGACGATAGCACCAAACTGGGCGCCACGCTTGTTCTTGAACGCAGCCTTGTTGCCGTTGTAGAAC
>JBEBGW010000509.1:0-2256 GCA_040081025.1 Pyrinomonadaceae bacterium
CACGAATGAGCGGGGAAGTCCGAATTTGAAAAGTCCTAACGAGAAGTCGACGAGGTCGCCTTTTCGAAACGCTTCGACAAGCGGATCGGTTCTGTGCGACCTCAATTTGTGATGCTGGCAGATCATTTCCCGAACCTGCATTCGCCAATCTTCCAATCCATTTTCAGCCAGAAATATCTCAGCCCGTTCTGCGGACGGATCTAAATAATCAAGCGTCCGCGTCGGCCAGATACCGATGTCGTGAAAGCATCCCGCGAACGCGATCTTCTTCCGAGCATCGTCATCGAACTCGCCCATCGCGTAGGTAAAATTCACCATTCGATAGACGTGGTTCCGATAGCCGGCAAGATCGCGCCCGATCTCGCCGCTCCAGCCCGCAAGCGTTTCGTCGATCAGCGGAATTGAGTCGAAGACCTGCATTTATCAGTTCAATAAGAGATGTCAGCCGATGCTGGCAGACTATTTGACGTTTCTCCCGCAAAAAAAGTGATGCTGGGTGCGCGTTTGCGTTTTTCGACCGGCCAGCACCTGTCCAGCTACGGGACATTTTGCCGGAGCGGTCGCGGGCTAATTTGCCGGAGCCTCTACCGGAACAGGGATACGCTAGCCGACCAGTTGAGCGAGAAGCCTCTTCAAGGTTTCCTGCGGGTCATTAGTAAATCCTGTGTGAACGGAAGAAGTCTGGACAACTGTACTTCGCGGAGCCGTCAGCCAACGGAACCGCTCACCGAGCGACATCTTGCCGATCGGCCCTGAATCCTCGCTGCCCGAAGAGATCCGACAAACGGAGCCAAGGTGTTCGCATACCTCGCTAAGGTCGGAGCCGTCCGCGAACGTTGAGAGCCGCTCTTCATCGATCGAACATTCCGCCCGCAAATAGTCGAGTGACTGGCAATAGACGATCACGCCGACGTTGATGAACTCCTCTCGCTCAACCCTCGGCAGGACGCGGATCACCGCGTATTCATACAAGTGTTTCTCTTGCACGTTCTGCCTCCTCAAGAAAGATGTCGGAATGCGCGAGCCTGCGCTTTAGATACTCTACGTAGATCCGACGCCGCTCATCAATGGGCGAACCCTCGGTCTCAAGCCAAGAATCAGGCACGACCGCAACTATTTCGCTCAACGCATTACCTGACAGCTCCTCCGTTAGCTTGCGTCCCGCTTTCTCAAGTTCCGACGCAAATGGAAGAAGTACGTGATCGCGGATCTGCGAGAACGGCTTTACGCTCTGTTCCTCCCAATAATCCCATGAATGCTGAAAGTACAACGCTGCCCCGTGATCGATCAACCACAACTCCTTATGCCACATCAGCATATTCGAGTTCCGCGCCGTCCGATCGACGTTAGTAATATACGCGTCGAACCAAACGATCCGCGAGGCAAGATTCGAATCAACCTTATCGACGACCGGGTCGAATGTGATCGAGCCCGGAAGATAATCAAGCCCTAGATTCAGACCTGCACTCGCCTTTAAAAGGTCCTGAATTTCCGGGTCAGGTTCAGTGCGGCTCAGTTCTACATCCAATTCCGCAAATACGATCTCGGGCACCCTAAACCCTAGATGCCGAGCAAGTTCGCCGCAGATGAACTCCGCTATCAACGCCTTCGGGCCTTGCCCTGCACCGCGAAACTTCAGCACGTACATTCCATCGTCGTCCGCCTCGACAATAGCCGGCAGCGATCCGCCCTCGCGCAGCGGGGTGACATATCGAGTTACATTTACGGTACGGATCGCCGGCATTGGTGGGTTAGCTGACGCGCGAGCAGATGCGATGCATCGCGATCGCAACAAGCCGTGTGGTGCAGTTGTCTACGTCGAACTTGGGATTGACCTCGGTAAACTCAATCAGCTTCGTGTTTGCAAGCGATGCCGCGTATTTGACGAGCTGAATGAACTCACCGGCACGCAGCCCCAATGGCGACGGAGCCGACGTGCCAGGCGCGTCGGCCGCTCGAACTACGTCAAGGTCGAATCCAAAGAACGTGTTCAAAGCGGAACTGTGCCTTATGAACTTATTCTTGATCAACTCCTTTAACTCAACGTCGCTTTCTGCTCGGGATCGCAGCAGTTCAAGGCTGATCCGCTGCACACCAAGCTGGCGAATGTACTCGTAGTAGATCGGCGAGCAAAAGTGTGTCTGATAGCCGACCTCAAAAAACTGTTCGGGTATCAGATGGCCCTCTTCAAGAAGCTGCCGATACGGCGTGCCGCTATTTCGTTGATCGGCGATCCGCACGTCCAGGTGTGAATCC
>JBEBGW010000185.1:0-8623 GCA_040081025.1 Pyrinomonadaceae bacterium
CTTCGTACTCGAGCATCATTACGCGATACGACTTGGCACTTACAAAATAACGGGTCTTTCGTCCAGCTTTGTCAGTTACGTCCACGCGATGGAAATCGACGGCCATGAACTTCTCTTTTCCCGCCAAGGCGATGGTGGAACCGTTCTCCTTATACCTAAGAAGTCCATCCAGTCCACGGAAGACCTGATTTTGGAAAGCCTTTGATGCCGCGTCGGTTGGCGTAAACGGATTGCCATCGAAAACGCCAAAGGTCTTGTCGTCATTCAAGATCAGCGAATATCGAACGGTCGGAAATTCATGGTCAACCCGAAGCTTCTCCTTCTCGATCGACGCACCACGGATCACCCATTTCTGGTAGTTCGCCGTTTCCATACGTCCTTCGCCATTCATGACCGAGGTCTTTCCACGCTCGATGGTGGTTTTCCTGATCTGTTCAAGGACAGGCCGTCCGCCGGCGAGGGCATAAGCATATAAAGCCGTCTCTGTGACGGTCTCAGCCGTGGGATTCGCCAACGCCTCTTTCATGGTTTGTGGCCGAGGTGTCGCAGTCGGACGCGGAGTTGGGGTGGATTTTGGGGCATCCTGAGCCATTACGCCGATAGCACCGGCGAACACAAAAATAGCCAGAAAGGACCTAAGGAAAAGAAACACTCTTGAATTGCTCCCGGAAAACGCTGGATTCTTCAAAACAAAGGCGGATTGTAACATAATTGAGGTATATGGGCATTTCGCCTGCGCCGATGTCAGAAAGATTGATGAATCGCGTGGGAGAAAGGATGCTCAAAACCTTGCTAAACCGATGTTTAACGTCGTACTAGTCGAACCAGAGATCCCGCCAAACACAGGCAATATCGCCCGTCTCTGCGCGGCGACGAATACCAACCTCCACATCGTCGGCGTGACTGGATTTCGAATGGATGACCGCACTCTGAAGCGGGCCGGACTCGACTATTGGGATGAGGTCACACTCCTTCGCCACGTTGATCTTGAGGCTCTCTATTCAACGTATCCGGATTCTCGATTCGTGTATCTGACTACGAAATCTGTGCTCCCATACACGGACTGGCAATTCAAGGAAAGCGACTTTCTCGTATTCGGGCCCGAGACCCGCGGCCTTCCGATTGATCTGCTTACTAAGAATTCTGCGAGCAGCCTGACGATCCCGATGACAAACCCAAACGTCCGAAGCCTTAACCTCGCAACGAGCGTCGGGATCGTGCTGTTCGAGGCGATCCGGCAAACTTCTCGGTAGGCTAAAACACACTTTTCCAATCATTTAACCTCGACAAACTTGGCAACGAAACGAATTGCGAAGCGTCTAATAATTGTCTGTGAACGGTCGAAAGTAGTTTGATAGAAAGACCCAAGGAGATAGATATGAAATACGTACAAAAATTTATACTGATGGCGTTTGCCGTCGCGATGCTTTCATTTGTGACCGTGAACGCTCAGACGAACACATCCTCGCTTACCGATCTTGAGAAAAAGGTCCGAAAGGAGATCTTAATGCTTCCCAACTACGGCCTTTTTGACAGTATCGGATTTAAGGTCGATGGCGGTACGGTGACGCTGTACGGTAAAACCGCTTCACTTGGCACGATGAAAAGTGCCGAGCGGGTTGTGAAACGGATCCCGGGTGTGACCGAGGTAGTCAACAACATTGACGAACTCCCGCCGTCATCTTTCGATAACCAGATCAGACAGCAGATCGTTCGCGAATTCGTTCGTTCCGGTGGTGTCTATCCGTACATCGCGGGTGTTAACCCGCAGGTTAGGATCATCGTCGAGAACGGCCGCGTATCGCTAGAGGGATATGTTCCGAACAAGGGCACCTCAAACCTGATGTACCTTCTCGCTAACCGCGTTCCGGGAACCTTCGCGGTCACGAATAATCTGGTGATCTCGTAAAAGCTTCCCGCCAAAAATGAAAGAGGGTAGGCGAAATGCCTACCCTCTTTTCTCGTATCTAACTACGTATCTTAGCGAGACGCCTGGAAGTCCAGGCCAGCGATGTTGTCCTCAAGCGAGAACGAAACCGATCCGCTGACGAACAAGTAACGTCGGTGCTGGACGGTCATCACGAAGAAATCACCAACCGGCAGCCCCTTAAAGGTGTAATAGCCGAAGGTGTTCGTGTAAACCGCAGATACTTCACCCGTCGATGCGTTCGTGAGCGTCAATTTTGCACTCGAGATAGCACGACCGTAAGAATCTGTCACGCGTCCGGTCACGGCCGCATCAGCTGCTGAAGGCTGCGTAGTAACAGCACTCGACGCCATCTGCAATTCACGTTGGGAGTTACCGAATGAGCCGCCGTTTCCGCCGTTACGCATGTGAAACGGAGATCCCGACTGAGCGTTGCCCCTTGATCTCCCGGGACCGCGGCACTCCACTCGGGCGTTACCGCGACATGGCCTGACCAAGCAATAACAACGGTTGTGAAGCCCACAGCAGGGGTAAAGGTAAGTTCGACCATACGTTCCCCGGCGTTAGGATTGCTCGGCGTCACAAAGGTCGCAGACGCTGAGGCCACACCCCAGGCAGCAAACTTCCTAACACCCAAGGCTGGTTCGACCACATCTGTCAGAGTCGGGTCCATGGGAATGTTGAACAGGAAAGGAGCTCCACTGCAGCTTGATATTCCGCCGCACGGATTGACCGTGTAACCCACTGTAGCTGCTCCATTAACGCCCACATCATAGGTATTAAGGTAGTCGAAGGTATGTACCCTCGAACCAGCAGTTTGTATACCTTCCCATGCATCGTAAGCGATAGTGAACTTATAAGGCGTACCTGCCGTCAGGTCATTAAAGTTGTATCGGTAATGAACGTTTGATCCCTCAGGATAATGAGCCTTTGAGCCGTTCATGTTGCCGCCTTCCCAGTTGGCGCTCGTGCCACCCGCACCACAATCTTTCGGGGTGTCACCAACGCCGCCGTTAGCGCACTGTGCCCGATCATAAGAAATAGCCTCGGGAACCGGTTCCAACAGCGTGTCAGTCGACGTCGCCGCCTTGGTCACCTTAATCAGCCTCTGAGCATTAACGCTCGTGGCTGCAAATAGCCCTGTTACCGCCAGGAACAGGGCAAAAAACACAATTTTCTTAAACATAATCGTAGTCCTCTCAAACCAACTCACTCAAAAAGACGGGGGGAATCGTCCACAGAGACGACCCGACCATTCCTGTTTAGGTAGGTTTCCGTTAAATAGCTAATGTCGCCCGTTTTCCAAAACAATTCGAAAAAATGCGAACGCCCTGGGAACGACGTGAACAAACAAAGGTGAAACGATATCGAATGTTTAACAGAGATTCGATACCAAAGTCAAGTCTTTTTTCCTCGGAAATTGCTTGGCCTTGGCTTCGGGTAACTTGTTGATCAGAGCGGGTTTCCCTTATCCTGATCGCGAATCTACCTGGAGATCCTGTCAACAACCGATGGTGAAACACCATTCAAGATTGCCTATGCTGGCAACATAGTGTGAATGACGCTATATTCCAACGAATTTTGCGAAATATTTCGGCCATGAAAACGCGCAAAAAAGGCCGGGCATCAGCCCGGCCTTTTGGAGAAGAGGCTTTTTACCTCATCAATTGCGTGATGTGACGAAGGATGGAGCCTTGAGATCGTCCTCCAACGCAAAGGTCTGCACGTTATTCCTGATAGGATACCGGCTGGAAGAAACCGCCGTCAGGACATAAAAGTGAGTGACCGGAAGATCATCGAACGAATAGTAACCGAACGAATTCGTCACCGTTCTCTGAAGGGTTCCTGTGGTTGCGTCCAAAATCGTTATCGTGATGCCGCGGACCCCACGACCATCCATCGAAACGACCCTACCCGTTACTGTGACACCGGCCGCTGTTGGGGCGAGTTCATCACTGGTAAACGTACATTCAATTTGCTCGCCTTCCGCCGCCACGATACTGACTCGACGATTTGCGAGATCTACGGTGGAGTTACCCGAATTGCAGCTGATCGATGACAGTTGCCATCCGAACACTTGAGCTTCGGTAACCGTTATCGCATTGGACGAGCCAAACGCGTTTACATTCGAATCCGTAAAGGTGTTTTCCGGCTGAAGAGTAAAGTTTGGGGCTGCAAGGTTGACCGCATTGAAGGCGAACGAGGCATTTGAAACTCCCTCCGTCCGTCGATTAGCTCGCTTACTGATTTTTACTGTCGCTGCCTGTGGAGGAGGCGGAGTTCCGCCGAACCAACTGTAAACCATTTTATTCGGCGAGACCGAGTCAAGATTCAGGATCGCTCCGGTGGTCGCTGAGTTCACGATGTTCTGTGAAACGGTCGCCGGGCTGGCATTCGGATTCACCGCGAGATAGAGAGCAGCGACGCCGGCCACGTGCGGAGACGACATTGACGTTCCATTCATGACCCGATATGAAGTATCGTCGCCATTCGATGCCGAGGTGATCGAAATTCCCGGAGCCCATACGTCCACGCACGACCCGAAGTTGGAGAACGTCGCTTTGTAATCTGCTGTTGAAGTAGCGCCTACTGTGATCGCGCTGGAAGCACTCGCAGGAGAATATCCGCATGCATCCGCGTTAAAGTTTCCGGCGGACGTGACTACCGTAACGCCGGCATTTACCAACGCATTCACTGAGTTATTGAGTGCACTGGAGTTCCCGCTGGCCGTGATGCTGATATTGGCAACAGCCGGCTTGATGTGATTGGAGGCTACCCAGTTGACGCCCATGATCAGGTCGGAAACGGTCCCCGAGCTCGCACAACCCATCACCCGGACCGAATGGAGCCTCGCATTCTTTGCGACCCCCCAGGTCGACGAGCCGATAGTACCGGCGACGTGAGTACCGTGACCGAGACAATCCTGGTTGCCGTCGTTGATGATGTCGTAATTGGACGTTGCTCTCCCGCCGAAGGCGGTATGCGATACGCGTATTCCTGAATCGATCACATATGCGTGAACATTTGATGCGTCGGTCGCATATGTATATCGGGTATCGAGCGGGACGCCGCGTTGATCGATACGATCCAATCCCCAGACGGCGGAACTTTGAACGGCCTCCGCGGTCGTATACGAATCCTGTTCCACATAAGCGACACGCTCGTCGCGGCTCAGTTTCATTGCCTGGGCCTCGGACATTTCACTCACAAACCCGCGAATTGCCGCGGCGAAGGTATCCTTCACCTTACCGCCGTACACATATCCGAGATATTCCGAATTCGACCTTACTGAAGGCTCGGCAACGGCCTTGTCCAAATAGCTATCGTTGAGAACGACAATGTATTGGTTTGGCACGCCCTTATCAGCGCGCCTGAACTTTGCTGTCTTCTGTGCGGAGGCAGACTGGGGAACGATCGAGATGAGCACAGCGGCGAGAACAGCCAGGAAAGTAAGCGAGAATTTCTTCATTCTTTTGCTCCGGATGGTGGGTTTACTAAGAGAGGGGTCTAAGGCATGGAACGCCCTTTAAAGGCATTCTTCTAGGTGTGAGTTTAGTCAATGCTAAACAAGTGTCAACACTTTCGTTTCAGGCTGGCTGGAAATCGGTCAGATTGACATGGCCGCGGTAAATAGGGGGATATCAGATAGATTGACTAGGGTTGGCGGGGGACCTTATGGATGAAAAAAAGAGGCTGTTTTTGCAAACAGCCTCTTAAGTTCGGATCTCAAAACGAATGATCAGAATTCATCATCGTCCGATCCATCTTTCTTGGTCGTTTTCTTTTTCCGTTCAATGATCACCCGTCGCGACGGAGCCTTCACCGCCGACACCTTGGCAGGTGGGGCAGCTACAGCATCGTCCTGAGGGGGCGACTTGACCGGGATCGATTCAGCCGGCTTAACGTTATTCGGAGGTGATCCCGCATCGTTAGCAATGAAAACCAGATCGGTCACATTGTCCGCAAGTGAGAACGAGAAACTCGGAACTTGGAACGTGTAACGCCTGCTTTCAACATTGACGATAAAGAAATCGCCCACCGGAACGTCCTGGAACGCGAATCGTCCAAAGGAGTTGGTCAGTGCGACACGAACTTCGCCTGTGCTGGCATTTTGCAGCACAACCTGCTGCCTTGCGAGCCCGCGTCCATTCGACATCATAGCAATGCCGGAAACCTCAGCACCCGCGGCCGTCGTGATCGTGTCCAGCAAAACATAGGTCGGTTCGATCGCTGCGGTCCAGTTATCGTTCGGTCCAGTATCGGGAGCTACCCAGAACGACTGATCAATACAGATATTCGGCAAGTTGGCACAGTCGCCCGCGATCGGGAAACCCGCCGTCAAACCAGGAGTCGTACTGTCAGCAGAATCGGTCGCAACCGGAGTTCCCACGCCAGTTCCAAAGGCAGACGCCTGATTGGGGATCTCAGCCGCGATCGCTCCGACGATCGTTTTGAACTTTACGGTGATCATTCCGCCGGCAGCAAGGCTTCTGGGTTGAGCCGTCGCAAGCAGATTGATATCTGCTACGGCCGGATACGGCGGATTCGAATTACCCCTGAAACTCGTGTTTGCCGTTGCCTGTGATCCTGCGGTCGCTGAGGCCTGGATCGAACCAAGCACATAGGTCAGGCGGTTGTCGATAACATCCGTGATCTGGAAATTCGCGACCGCGGTTGCACTTGTGTTCATGTATCGAACCGTCCACTCGATCTTATCGCCGATATTGATCTGACCATTTCCGTTAAGGTCGTCGCCGAGATCATTACCGAGTCGGACAGTCTTGTAGCCTTGTATCGTCGGAGGTAACAGAGCACAAGCCGGATTTGCCGGAACCAAAAGGGCGTTCAACGCCATTCGGCTTCCGTTGACGCGGTCATTCTCGTTGTTACCGTTGTAAACCTCAGGACCGCCGGCTGCAGCGACTCCGTCTCCCGGATAACCGCCATACTCATGTCCACCGAGTGCAAATACCTGACCGCCTGTTCCGGCAAGGTTATCGCGAGTGAACGCAATGAGGTCATTATTACCGACAGCAAATCGTGATGCGACCTGCGTACCAGCCAAAAGGTTGCCGATCCCGCCGTCGATCGCATAATCCGTGTATCCGTTCGCTCGTCCAAGATTACCTATGAACTGACTGAACGGAATGCCGGGCAGTTCGTTCGTCGGATAACTCGAAGGGGGCGCGTTCGCGTAAACATCATCGGTAATGCCACCGCTCGTAAAATAACGCGGGCTGCTTCCGTCCTCGTACAGTTCAACCGAAAGGCACTGAAGAAGCAAGTTGCCGCCGTTGTTCACGTGGGTTCGATATGCAGCAAGGTTAGCCGCCGCATCCGCCTGAGCATGTGCCTGGGCAGCGAGCGTTACGCAGTACGTGCTAAAAGTGTCGTTCGCAACCGGAGCGTAATGGATCCCATTTTGCAGGCCGGCCGCCGTGAAGAGTCTCTCGTAAACGGTTCCGCTGAGGCACTGCCCGCTCTGAGTACATTCAGGCCCAACTGCCACAAACGGTTTGTGATTGAGCGTCTGCCAAACCGGAGCGGTGAACCCCTCCGTTGCCTCATAAACGCGGACATCAAGGTCCGTCCCCGCTGACGCATTGTTGAAAGTTGTGATAATAGTTTTTGCTTGCGCGGCAAATGCGGCAGAAACGATAAGCGGGCCACCGCGAAAATCAATGTCGACGCCTCCGGTATGTTGGCAAGTCTGCCCGCCGTAAGTTCCCGTGTTCAACTGAACCACATCGACGTTGTTAATATCGTAGGTCGCATTCGAAAGCTTCGTGGTATCGATCGCCCACTGTAGCGGGATATTCTGGTGTAGTAACCGGACCGCAAGCCCATAGGCACGAACGTTGAAAGCCGGGCCGACACAGTCGCCGGCGTTTCCCTGGCGCTCATTATCCATTGCGATAATTAGTGATCCATTCGGAATACTAACCAAAGATGATGAACCACCCTGCGAGAAGACGCTAAGGCCTGCTCCAAGAATAAGGAAGATCGCGACCGTACATGACGGGAGTCTTCGCGCAACAGCACTAACAAAAACGGGGCATCTCATAAATTTACTCCTACTCCAAAAAATCGAATTGCCCTGGGAGTGCGCGATTCGAAAATCTACAACATAGAATCGAATCGCTGCTTGGGAGGGCGATTCGAAAGAAAAACTGGTCTGGCGCCTCAACGGCCAGCGCCAGTTAAAAGAATCTCAGTTCGTTTATTTCAACATTGAATAACACATCCAAAGTTGAAAGTAAACCCTAAATTTGGCAACCAAAGGCTTTAACGTTGTTTAACGTTAAGGGTCGTAGCCGAAGTCTTGGGAACCTCAAGGTGCAAACAAGTCAATTCTGATTTGCCGTATCAATACGATCAATCGGATAATGTTTCCAATTAATTTAGACGGAATGTAAATTCCTTTTTGCGATGTTATGGAGAATAAACTTCTTGGGTTGGTGGACAAGCGGGTCGACCTTTTCTGCAGCAGCTCGATTGTCTTCAGGGGTAAGCTCGAAGCCGTGGAAAACGGGATCGTACGGGTGGTCGACGACGAGGGAAGGGTATTTTTTGTTGACGTCGAAAAGATCGTCGCAGCCAGCGAAGCAGTCGATTCCGCATCTCGTCCCGGATTTCGCTCTTAGGGTTCGGCTGGAACCGAGTCTCAAAAATTCAAAAAGGCCGCCCGAAATCGAT
>JBEBGW010000186.1:0-8616 GCA_040081025.1 Pyrinomonadaceae bacterium
CTTTTTCACCGTGTCCACTGCAGCGGTCTCTACGGGGCGATCGATCCGATAGACGCCCGACGAATGAGTACCAGCGTACATGCGGTGCGGATTCTGCGGATCGAACACTAGCGACCAAATGCGTCTGCTCGGGAGTTTCAGCTCTTTCGAGTCGAAACGCTTCCACTTCATGCCCGCGTCGTCTGAGATATAGATACCGCCGTCCGTTTCGAGAGCGCTCGACAAGATAATCGTGTCGGTGTTGTTCGGGTCGATCAGGATCGACGTGAAATTGCCGAGCGGAAGGTTGCCCCCGCGTCGGTTCCACGTACGGCCGCCATCGCGGCTAAGGTAGAATGCATGGATCGTTCCTACGTAAAGATAATTCGGCCGTTTCGGATCGGTAGCTATCGAGCTTACAGGAATGCCGTCGGGTGATGAATTGGTCTTCGCCCATGTCTTGCCGTCATCGGTCGAGACAACAACACCCGAACGCGATGTGCCCGCCCAGATCGTGCCCGGTACTAGCGGCGTCGTGTGGATCGCAAAGATGTTATCGTCAAGGTCGCCCAACGACAGCTTCTCCCATCCCTTAGTAATATCGTAGCTCCGATAAAGGCCTTTATCGGTCCCGGCAAGGAGACCACCCTTATCATCGTTCGTAAATGCTAGCACCTTAACAGTTTCTGCCAATGCGGGAACGATGACAGGCCCCGCCGGTTCCGTCGCCGGCTTAGCGACCGCTTTCACAACGGGCTTTACCGGAGCTTTTCCTTTTCGTGCGACAGCTTTCCGAACCGGAGCCTTTGGTTTAGGAGGAGCTACGAGAGTCCACGACAATCCTCGATCCACCGACTTAAATATCCCGCGGCTCGCACCAAGATACATGACCGTCGGATTCAGCTTGTCCTGAAGCAGCGTGTACGGCGTATCCTTGTTGATATCGAGTCCCTTCGCCTGCGTCCAATTCTTGCCGCCGTCTTCGCTCATAAAGAAGAAGCCGCCGCTCATGGCTGTATTCTTCGTAATGGCATAGAGACGATCCGGCAGTTCGGCATCCGGCGTGACCGAGTAGGTGAAGCGGCTGGTGAAATCGTGATTTGTCGGGACGAAATTGCGTCCTCCGTCATTCGAAACGAGCACGCCGAAATTATTGGTCGCGATGAAAACGCGGTCCGGTTTGTCCGGATGGACGGCGATCTTGTTGACCTCCATGCTCCGCGAGGTCGTCATCGACCACGACTTGCCGCCGTTCGAGCTCATCCAAAAGCCTTCCGTCGTTCCGGCGTAGATGGTACCCGGACGCGAAGGATGCTGGACGATGTCACGAGTTCTGCGCGAGGTCGACGGAATGCCCTGGATCTTCTTCCAGTTGAGACCGCCGTTCAACGATTCGTAAATGCCGCTGCATGCCGAGGCGATCACGTGGCTCGTGTTCTCCTGGTTGATCGTGATCGCAAAGATGTCGGAGTCATCGATCATTCCTGTCTTGATCAGCCGCCAGTTCTTGCCGTTGTCGGTCGATTTGTACGGCCGCCATGTCGTTCCGGCATAGAGGGTATTGTTGTTCTTAGGATCGACCGCAACCGAATTGATATCAAGCGGCATCGTGCCGGATTCGACACGCTTAAAATCGTCGCCTGAATCGTCAGACATCCAAACGCCGTCCTTCGTACCGACATAGATCAGATTCGGATCCGACTTTGCCTGTGTCATCGCGTGGATCGCCTGTTCGCGCAGGTCCTTCGATTCCTTCCAAGTAACGCCGCCATCCGTCGATTTGAAAAAACCGCCCGCAAGTTTGCCGCGGTGGCCGGACGCATAGATAACGTTCGAATCCCGGCTGTCGACGAAAAGCTGGTCGAGCGTAAGCAGCGACTTTCCGAAGCTCGCAAGCAGACGCCAACTCTGACCTGCATCGGTCGTGACGTGGATCTGTCCGTCCATCGTGCTGAGGAAAAGTTTGTCGGGATTCTTCGGGTCGACAGCTATCGCTCGAGCGTCGCCGCCCTCGGGTCCGAGCACTGACCAGACACCCTTATTCTGGCCGTCGGTAAAGACGTTTCCGGCGTCATCCGACGCGAACACAGTGGCATTCAGTGCCAGCGAAATGATAAATGCGGTGGAAAGAAGGCCTTGGAATGTGCGTCGGATCATTTTCTTCATTTATCTATTATTTGGAACTTTTGGGCAGACTGAATGCTAAAGACGATCTCGTCATACTTCTGATGACGAAAGCCAATTGGCGGTTTGCACTCAATCGTTACGAGGAGAACAGGGTCTACTGTTTTCATTCTACAAGATATCGAACTTAATGCAATACATTAAGATTGTGACCGATGACTGGAAATGAAAAAGGCCTGCTCGCGTTGAGCAGGCCTTTTCGTATGTTCGCATTCAAGATGCGAAGCGATTACGGAGTCGGGTTATTTGCACCCGGCGGTACACGATAGAGCCTGGTGTTAACGCCTGCACCTTCTCCACCATTTACCAGCGTGATGCGGCTTGGGTCGAACCGACGGAACGTGATGTGGTTCCTGATCAGTTTTTCGCGAGCAGCGATCTGTGCCGGCGTACCGTAGTTGATGATGTAACCCTGGTTGTTCGGATTGTTCGACAGTTCAGCGAAGAACAGATCCAGACGGCCGCGGATATCGTCGTTCGACAAAGCACCGAATTCATCGATCAACGGCGCCTCCGGAGTCGGAGCAACGCCACCTGTCTCAGAGGCCGTTGTCGTACAACCACAAGTCGGATCGGTTCCACCGATTTCCACTGTCGCTGTTACAGACTGACCAGCAAGACCCGTCGTATCGACGCTAATGCTAGGCGTTCCCTGTCCAGAGGTGATCGTACCAGCCGAGATCGACCAGTTGTAGGTGACACTCGTCTGAGTTCCGCCGGAAACGTTCAGCGTGAACGTCATCGGATCGCCCGGATTAGTTATACCAGAAGGTCCGCTGATCGAAAGCGTCGGGCATTCGCAAACCTTGACGCAATCGCAAGCTGCGACGGTCACAGTCTGGGTCTGCGTCTGTCCGCAGAGTCCGCAGCCGTCATCCACGCCAGCAGTGATCGTGTAGGTTCCCGGTGCTGCACCGCTGAGATCCCATGAAACGTTTGCACCCGAACCTACGATACGTCCACCGGAAACGGTGTAGTTGTAGGTGAGAATGTCGTTCTCAGGATCGACAGCCGTGGTCGTAACGCTCACGGTCGTGCTCTCGCTGCAGGTCTGGCCTTCTTTCGGACGGAAGCCCGGTTCGCAGCCAAGCGTGATCGAGCTGTCGCTCACCGCAAGTGCGGTCACATTAGCCGGTTTGTTGACCGTTTCTTCCTGACGCTTGTTGCGTCGGCCGATGAAAGCCTGAAAGAAGAACCCGTGCGGATCGCTCGAAGTCCGGAATCCCGGAGGCACCCCGCTGTACGTGCTGGTAACCGGGATAAATGCCTGGTTACAACTAGGGCCGTCGCCTGACGGAACAGGCTGTGTAGAACCGAAATCGACGCACGGTACCCAAGAGGTCAGCGTAACCGTGTCATCACTGAACGCATCAGCATCCTGCTGATTGAAGTGATATCGATAGCCGGCACTGAAACCGAACCAGCGAGCCGGGAAGATGCGTACACCGGCAAGAGCCTCGTACGGATCGTTCTCGAATGCATTCGGAGTGCGGCCGCCAACATAGCGAGTATGGCGAAACTCAACGATCGGCTGGAAGTAACGGTTGACCGGGAAATCTGCAGCCGCTGAAAGCAGAAGCTCATCCGGACGGTCAAGGATCGTCACGTCGTCACCGAAAAGATCGCTCTTGACGCTGGCGTTCCAGTGGTAGCCACCGTTAACCGAGAAATTAAACCACTTTGCGACACGGCCGTCGAAGGCACCGGTCACGAGGATGTCCCCGCGATTCCACTTGCCGCCGGGGCTCGCTCCACGCTGAAGCTGATTGAAGCCCGCGACGCTATTTGCGCTGTCCTGATACCAGCGATAAGCGGCTGCAACAGCTACTCCCCACCAATCGTTAACATCATTTATGCGCCATTTTGCTCCAGCCGTATAGGTGCTGAAAGCAGATTCTCCGTAGGTGCGATTGAGGAACGGTGCATCTGGCAGATAGCTAGGTGCAAGCGTGAATGACGAAGGGGCGATAACGCCGCGAGCACAACCAGCAAGCACGCTCTGTGTACATATCGTACGGAAGACGATACCGGGAAGGATGCTTCCGTAGATCGAGCCCAAGCCCGGGAATGCATCAGCTCCTCCGCCGCCTGCAACAACGCCGCCGATCGTCGGAACAACGGCACCGAAGCCGAAGAACGGACCCATCGGGCTGCTTGCCGGCTGACCGAAGTTGCCGGTGCTGCCGCCAAAATAAGGGTACTGAACGAAAGGCTGAGTACCGGCAGGACGGAAAATGCCTCTGCCCTCAAAAATTCCCGCCCCCGGACCCGATGGAGCGAGAATGATAGCTCCGGGGCTGATGCCGCCAATGCTTGAATTCGGCAGGTAGAAACCCGAGAGGTTGCCCGGCGAGTTTACCTTGACAGCTCGATAGGCATCGGTGTTGAAGAACAACTCAAGGTTATTCGTGACACCAACCTGAAAGCTGATCGGCACCTCGGTGAAGTCGGCATCACCCGGATCGCGGTCAAAGTTGCTGTAAGCAGCACTAAAAGTGTACTCACCCTTTCTGAGGGTTTGTCCATCATAAACAGTGAAGAGACCGGTAGGGCCACCCATCGGTCCACCTGTTCCAAAAGTAGGTGCAGTGTTTCTGTCGTCCTTGGCCGAACGCTTGCTCTTATCGATGCTGACCGTGCTGGTACCACTGACCCTAGGGGTCGGGCCAGGTGTCTGTGCAAACGAGACAACGGCAAGCGATAAGCAGAACAGCGAGACAACAAACACTCTGTACGCGAGTTTCATCATATTCCTCCGCCGAAAATCAAAAGATTGAGTCCAGTTAGAAGCTAAAAGCTTTAATTAAAATCAGTTACGAACCAACTCGTAAAAGTATCCCACAATGCCCAAAAGTTGCCAAACCATAGTGGCTAAAATATTTAGGCGAAATACCCGAATCGATGTTTATGTTTGCGAAACTTCAGAAAACGCCACATAAATAGCCCGTAAAAGCTGACAGCAAATGGCAATTCCTTGACAAGAAGTTATCTCAAACTTTTCCAAAAGGCAAGCATTTTTAACTAATTACGCGAATAATTATGCGTAAATGCCACGCATTCTGGTGTCGTATGCGACCCGGTCTATGGCCAGCATGTAGGCCGCCGTTCGAGAATCGACGGCGTGCTTCTCGGCAAAATGAGCGAGTTCGTTAAAGCTCGCGATCATCTTATCGGCCAGACGCTCGTTCACCTGAGCCTCGGGCCAGAAGTATCCCATACGGTCCTGGACCCATTCGAAGTAGGACACCGTGACGCCGCCAGCGTTGCACAAAATGTCGGGAATAACGAAGATGCCCTTCTCGTGCAATATCTTATCCGCTTTAGGTGTAGTGGGGCCGTTCGCCCCTTCCGCAAGGATCTTGCATTTGATCCGGTCTGCGTTTTCGGACGTTATCTGGTTTTCCGTCGCACACGGTGTGAGCACGTCGCACTCGATCTCGAGCAGATCCTTATTTGAAACGTGTTCGACATCGGGATAATCCTCGAACGAGCGGTTTTGCTGCCAATATTCGAGAACATGCGGGATATTAAGCCCGCTTGGGTTGTAGATACCGCCGGCTACGTCCGAGATCCCCATGACCTTATAACCGGTGTCATACATCAACTGGGCACCGATGCCGCCGACGTTTCCTGATCCCTGAACGATCACGGAGGTTTTGTCAGGGGTCAGGCCAAACCGCTTGATGGCTTCATTTACCGTTATCAGAACGCCGCGCCCGGTCGCTTCCTTTCGTCCGAGCGATCCGCCGAGGGCGACAGGCTTGCCGGTCACGACGGCCGTGACAGTGTGGCGAGCATGCATGGAGTAGGTGTCCATGATCCAGGCCATCGTCTGCTCGTTCGTATTCATATCAGGAGCCGGAACGTCCTTATCAGGGCCAATGAAGTCGATAAGCTCAGCGGTATAACGGCGGGTCATCCGTTCCAGTTCGCCCAGCGACATTTGCTGCGGGTTACAAATAATGCCGCCCTTGCCGCCGCCGAAGGGGACATTGACCACCGCACACTTCCACGTCATCCAGGCTGACAGAGCCTTAACTTCATCGAGGGACACGTCGGGGGCGTATCGAATCCCGCCCTTCGCGGGCCCGCGAGCAAAGTTGTGCTGCACGCGAAAGCCTTCGAAGACCTCGAGGTGGCCGCTGTCCATTCGAACGGGTATGTAGACCTTGATCTCGCGGCTCGGGACGCGCATGACCCTGTACAGGTCCTCGTCCAGCCCGAGAAGCTGCGCGGCCCGGTCGAAACGTTCGCTCATTGCCTCGAACGGATTCTTCTCATCGCTTCCTTTGAAGCGCCGCATTTCATCAGCCATTGGATTAGCCATCTTCTATTAACTCTCCAGTTTGGATATCTGTATTAAATTGCCGGGTTCCGGCGGCCTTGCTGCGGTCGAACCTGAGCGAAACCCCTGAAGGTCCAGCGTTATGTATCGAAAACCTATCGATAAAAACTTTTCGTTCACGGCGGCGATCGTCGGCGGATCGAACATTCGATCCATTTCGTCGCGACTGACCTCGATCCGCGCGAGTTCGTCGTGAATACGAACGCGAAACTCGCGAAAGCCAAGTTCGCGGAGGTAGGCCTCGGCACGTTCCACCTTTCCGAGCCGCTCGATCGTCACGGGAACACCCGTGGCGATTCGTGACGACAGACATGGGCTCGCGGGCTTATCCCAAGTTGGGAGCCCCAATTGCCTGCTGGCCTCGCGAATGTCAGCTTTAGTGAAGCCAAGTTCGGCAAGCGGGCTGCGAACTCCATGATCGCTCGCGGCGATCCTTCCGGGCCGGTGATCCGAAAGGTCGTCGGCATTCGTCCCGTCGATCACGACCAAGCCTAATTGATCAGCTTCAGCACCCAGCCGAGCGTAAAGCTCGTCCTTACAGAAGAAACAGCGGTCGGGACCGTTAGCTGCGTAATTTGAATCTGCGAGTTCGTCAGTATCGATGGTCTTGAAGTTAAAGCTTCGTGATTCGGCTATCTCTCTGGCTTGCTGACGTTGAAATTCGGACACGCTCGCCGAGAGGCCCGTAACGCAGGAAGCGGCCGCACCAAGTTCTTCGGTCGCAACGGCGGCCAGATATGCACTGTCGACGCCGCCCGAATAGGCTACCAACACGCGTCCCAATCCGCGCATCATATTGCGAAGTTCCTGCTGCTTTTCCGCGAGGCCGGTAAGGGCTGGAGGCGAAGCGTCTTTTTGGATATTCTCGATCATTCCCCGGGAAGAAATCGACCTGCCATAACGCTGGCAAAAACGAGATTCTATCTGACCGAAATGGCTAAGGCAAACAGTGTGGAACGACTAGATGTTATAATCCGATAATTGCCGATGATAGGTAGTCTTTCCGTGCACCGACCGCTTACAATTTTGATTTTCGCCGTTCTGACCTTCATATTGATGGCATCGCCCGGGTATGCCCAGGCCGGCGATAAGACTCAGCAAGCGATCGAATTTTTCAATCAGGGCCAGGACGCCCACGAGAAAGGCGATCTTCCGGCGGCCCTCAGTTTCTACGAAAAGGCCCTTGCGACATTTCCTGAGTTTCCCGAAGCCGAACTTCAACGCGGAAACGCGCTTCTTGCGCTGAGGCGTCCTGACGACGCCGAGAAAGCTTTTCGAAAAGCACTGGAACTCCGTGAGGACTGGACTCTGGCGATGTCGAATCTCGGTTCCCTGTTGGTCGAGCGCGGCAAATATGAGGAAGCGGAGACGTTGCTCGCGAAAGCTCTCGAATCGGACGCGACGAACCAGGCCGCCGTGGCCGCTTTGGCAGATCTGCGGTTGAAAAACAACGCTGATGAAAAGGTCCTGAGAGAGCTGCTTGTTAAGCTTGCGTCGTTCTCTGGGAATGTTCGCCCTGCAATTTCGACGCTGTCGGCAAAGGCGGCCATCGAATTGCGGTTGAAATAAAACGCCGCTGCGAAGGCCACTGCCCGGCGAGTAATTGATCTGGATCCAAAGAACGTGGCGGCGAATTTGATCCTTGCCGAGGTCGCATTGATGGAACGCGACGCTGATCTTGCTGAGACTTATGTTCGGGCTGCGGACGCCGCCGGATCGGCTACGAGTGAAACGAAACGATTGCGGGCGGTCGCATTGAGGATGAAAGGCAAAAAGGCTGAAGCTCTTGCCGTGCTCGAAACGATCTCCGATCCGAACGAAGCCGTGAGAGCGATGATCGTGGAGATCAAGGAGGGTGACGTCGTAGATCTTACCGGACTCGAGGCAAAGATCCAGCGAACTCCAGATGATGTAAACGCCCTGACGAAGCTTTGCCACGGATTTAGAACTTCGAACCCACTGAAGGCGATCGAATACTGTCGCAGGGTGTCGACGCTTGAACCTAATGAGCTAAGCCACGCGATCGGATTCGGTGCGGCGTTGGTGCAGGCAAAGCAGTACGAGCAGGCGGTCGGGTTTTTCCGAAAGATGTTGACCATTGCACCGGA
>JBEBGW010000510.1:0-2242 GCA_040081025.1 Pyrinomonadaceae bacterium
ACGTCGGTCGAAGTCCTGCCGCCGAAAGGCTGCGATGCGCAGAAAACTCTCGATTCTATTCGCCTACTGAAAGAAGCTGGAGTAGACGCCGTCAACATCCCCGACGGCCCGCGGGCTCAGACACGAATGTCGGCACAAGCTACGGCCGTACTCGTCGAACGCGAGATCGGCATCGAAGCGGTGCTCCATTACTGCTGCCGCGACCGCAACCTGCTTGGGATGATGTCTGACCTTCTCGGAGCTGCAGCTCTCGGGCTGCACAACCTCCTCATCATTACCGGCGACCCGCCAAAGATGGGCCCTTACCCGGACGCCACCGCGGTCTTCGATATCGACTCGATCGGCCTGACCAACATGGTCAACAAGCTCAACCACGGCCTCGACATCGGCAATAACCCGATCGGCCGTCCGACGGCGTTCTCGATCGGCGTGGGTGTAAATCCCGGTGCGGTGAATCTTGATGAAGAGATCCGACGATTTGAATGGAAGGTTGAGGCGGGTGCTGAGTACGCTATCACTCAGCCCGTGTTCGATACCGAACAGCTTCGTACTTTTCTCGACCGCATTTCGCACGTCAAGATCCCGATCGTCGCGGGAATCTGGCCGCTGGTCAGCTTCCGCAATGCCGAGTTTCTCCACAACGAAGTCCCCGGCGTAAACGTCACCGCCGAGATCCTTGAACGTATGCGTGTAGCCTCTGAAAAAGGTAAAGAAGAGGCCCGAGAGGAAGGCATCAAGATCGCCCGCGAATCGCTCCTCGAAGTCCGCGACGTCATCGCCGGCGTACAAGTCTCCGCCCCGTTCGGAAACGTGAAATACGCGCTTCAGGTATTCGAAGTTTTGTCAGAACCGCCTGCGGTAGCGGGCGGCCTAACTTCAGTCTAGGTTCACTTTCGAACGTACACGTTGTAGGTGTACTTCAACTCTTTCTCGCCCGGCGGGATCTTGACACTCCATTTAATTATCGAGTTCGAGTTCACGCTCTGCAGGTTTAGTCCGCTCTTGATGATCTTCGCTTCATCGCTCGCACTCGCGACCTGCCCAACCAGATTTCGCGTCAGCACTAGTTCGACCGGCTGCTTCTGGACGTTGCGGACCTTCACCGTTCCCTCGACCGTAACAAGATCGAAGTCGTAGTCACTGCCATTCCAGCGAAGTCTCTCTTTCGTTCGCATTTTTTCCTCGAGCGAATGAGAACCGAGAACCTCCGTCGCGGGCGTCACCCTGAGCACTTCTTCGCCGCCAATTCCCGTGAATTTCAAAAGGTCCTGGCCAAGCGGCTTCCAATCTCGAAAGCTGATCGCCGGTGCCGTCGTCCACGGCATTCCGGTCGTGTTCTTAAGCCGGAGAGCGTACCAGATCTTTGTCGTCAGATCCTGCAAAGAGTTGATCGGCTGGCCCGAATAACCCGGATTCAAATACCGCTGATGCACGTCGCCGATGTCAGTGATCGTCCATTCGAAAACTTCGGAACACGGAACGGTCAGTGAAAAAAGCCGCGTCGTCGCGCGTTCGCCTTTCTTCAGGGCCAGAAGAGTTGTCTGGTATAGGAAAAGCTGTTCGGCCGAAAACGAAGTAGTCTGTTCCTCCCCCGCGATCGTAGGGGAGGCATCATCGATTCCGATCCCATCCGCAGTCGTCATTACCTGCGACTGGATGGCGTTCGACATACGGTTGCTTTCATCGCGCCTAAAGTTACTCGAAACTCCCGCAAATGCCGTGTTGATCGAAAGCGGCGAGGCAGTGTCCTGAAACAAGAAATGCGGCACTCCAACGACAAAATTGATCTCGGTGTTCTTAAGGTCTGCGAGATCGTTAACAACGTTCGCCTCAAGCTCTAGTTTCGCTTCCTTGATCGGGTCGCCCTTCACTTCCACGCGGTATGCCGGTATCCAGCGCAGTCCCCGCTCCAAAGCCGCAATTCCGACGTTGACGGCCTGCCCGTCCTTCGCTCCGCTTGTCTTAAGCCCAAGCCTGACAAGCTTCTCCCTTTTTGGTTTCAGCACACTTGGCAGAGCATCAAGTATCTCGATCTTTCTAACTGAGTTCGCCGGGATCAGCATCACGCCGCTCTCAGTTTTCAGCGATAGCGTGATGGAACCCACATCGAAACTTTGGCGGTAACCATCCTGCGGCCTTAAGTCATTCTGAAAACCGCGGTGTCGGCTAAGGATCTCGTAAATGCCTTCATAGACAGCATTGTAGCTATCGACAAAGCGTATCCGCGTCCCTTCATTCGCGA
>JBEBGW010000187.1:0-8577 GCA_040081025.1 Pyrinomonadaceae bacterium
TAAGAGTTCAATCGGCAGACCATGCCTTCGTTTTACTAGTTGAAGTAGATCAAACTTACTGATCGGTTCGCTAGATAAATGAAAGAGTCCATCGAGGCTTGGGTGTTCCTCGATGATCTTCACTAATACGTCTGCGAGGACAACTGTTGGGAATCCGCTAAAGATGGCGTTGCTGTATCCATTAATTAAGTTGGTCTGAGAGAGGAACCAGTCGATAAGTCCGTGCGAAGTTGCTAGTTCCCTTCCGATGATCGACGTTCTAAGCGTTAGACAGTTTGTATCCGATACTTCGCCGAACTGTTTGCTTCTGCCATAAAGATCTGTTGCATCGGGAACGTCACTTTCTGAATAATTCCCCCTCCAACCTGAGAAGACGCAATCGGTACTGACAGTTATGAATCGAAAATCAAGTTCTCTCGCGAGTTCGCTGACGAGATGCGGAAAAATCGAGTTAATACTAAGCGTTCGTACCACATCATTCGAAGATAGTAATTGCTTTATGATCCCGATCGCGTTAATTACGACATCCGGACGGACTATTTCTATCGCGGATCGAACCGACGAGAAATCGAGAGCATTTACGTTTTCGACGGTCCGCTCTATTGCAAAAATGCCGTAACGTTGAACGTCGGAAAAGGTCCCTTGGATCGTGCAAAACGTTTCGAATTGTTCGCCAAAGACTTGGACCAGTTTGTGTCCAAGCATTCCAGTCGAGCCGAGGATGAGTACACGATTTGATCTCACTTAGATTGGGTCCCTTCAGATTCTTGCAAGATCTCTTCGTATAAGCCAACGTATTGGCTGGCAATACTCGATTTCTCGAACCGTGCAATGTTTCTTCGACCGATTTCGACAATGGCTTCTCGTAGTTCGCGGTTTGTCACTACACTTGAAATGCCCCTGCGTATTGAATCGACGCTTTCGGGATCAACTAAGATCGCACCGCCGCCCGCAACGTCTTTCATCGGCGACCGATCTGAGGTTACCACCACTGCTCCATTGGCCTGGCCCTCGATGATCGGAAGACCAAATCCTTCATCCGTCGAACATAAGGTGACGATGTCAGCATTACGGTATGCTTCTTCCACTCCTTCGTCATCGAGGGATACGTCATTGACGAAATTGATCTCAAGGTCGTGAATTCGTTGATGTAAGGCGGCTGAGACCTTTCCAACAATATGCAGCCGACAGCGTAGCCCTGAAACCGCCTCGATCAGTCGCTCAATATTTTTATTCGGGGCGGTACCGACTTGCAAGACCGTTGGTTCCTCGTCGTTGAACTCTAGCTTTAGGGTCGGGTTCAGAAACAATGGATTCTGGATAACGCGTATCTTCTCCGGCGAAATGCCTGCAGACTCGGCCAGTCGCGTCCTAGTTGTATCCGAGATCGCCGTCAAAAATCTAAGTCGGCGAGACGGCCATGTGAAGAAAAGTTTCTCAATAAGCCATCGCCGGACGCCCGACCTAAGATCCAATATCGTTAGATCGTGAATGGTTAATACGGTTTTGTTCGGAGGCAAGGTCAGGCCCAAATAGTTAACGTGGCCGGTAACGTGAAATACATCTGCTGGTGGCGGACGGAAAAGGATCAGATTTAGGAAGGTTCCGAGAGGTCCATTTCCGTACGGTACCGTGACGAACCGTGGGCTAAATCCTTCCTTTTTCAGCTCGTCCGCAACCGCCCTAAAGACGCGCTCAATACTCGGAGATTTCCCTTTCCGCCGCTCGATGAAACATACGCTAAACGTCATCGTTGGAATCGCTTCGACGCGAAGAAGCCTCGAGGTTATTCAGCTCAGCGGCTAACTCGTCGAATGATACTGCTACAGTGCCGATATGTTGCACGCTGAGTCCCGCGGCAATGTTCGAGAGTCTAGCTGCCTCAACTGGTGAAAAACCAGATGCGATTGCTACTCCAAGGCAGGCAATCACTGTGTCACCGGCACCAGTAACATCGAAGACTTCACGGGCAGCCGTACTAAAATGAACTGGAGAACCGTCTCGTCGGAAGAGCGTCATCCCATTCTCGCTTTCAGTTATCAGAACGTTGGCTACACCGTATTCTGCCAGCAGCGCCCGACCAGACTTTTGGACCAATTCCGGGTCGGACTCTTCGATCTTGCAGGCCTCCGCGGCCTCACGTCGGTTGGGGGTGAGGACTGTCGCGCCAGCATATTTCTCGAATCGTTTGCCCTTCGGATCCGCAAGGACCGGCTTATTCGACTCCCGGCACATTTCAATTATTTCGAGGGCAACTCTATCGTTTAGTAACCCTTTTCCGTAGTCCGACAGGATAACAAGATTCGCGTTTTCGATTCGTTCCCTGACGACGGATATTATCTTTTGACATTCCGCTTCTTCAACCAAACTATGATCTTCGGTATCTAGCCGAACGATCTGTTGGCCGTGGGCAAGGATCCTGGTCTTGACGATGGTCTGACGAGACTCCGAAGAAACTAAGTCAGAATCTGCAATGCCGAGTTCTTTGATTGCCGAACGCAGATTCGAAGCTGCCGAATCATTCCCAACGATACCTATGAGAGTGACTTCTGCACCCAATGAGGCAGCATTCGCGGCGACGTTGGCAGCTCCGCCAGGCCGTATCGTTTCCCGATCGAGCCGTACAACTGGAACAGGTGCCTCAGGAGAGATCCGACTGACGGTTCCCCAGCAATACCGATCCACCATTACGTCGCCGACAATCAAGAGGCTCGTATCTTTGAACTTGTCGATATTCGTCATTCGGATGCTGCAAACGCGGCGTCGACCATCTCGCACCAAATATGAATGATCGCGAGGTGGACCTCTTGAATGCGAGCCGTTCGGGAAGATGGTGCCAAAATGCTTGCATCGGAAAGCGACGCGAGTTTTTTACCGCCGCCTCCGGTCAGTCCTAAAACTCGGCAGCCTTTTCGGCGAGCCTCCATAACCGCAGCGATCACGTTTGGTGAATTTCCACTGGTGCTAATAGCAATTAGACAGTCGCCTTTGTGTGCAAGCGATTCGACCTGACGAGCAAAGATCCGCTCGAATCCGTAGTCATTGCCGATTGCCGTTAAGGCGGACGTGTCGGTCGTTAGTGCGATCGCCGGAAGCGAATCGCGCTCAGTTTCATACCGGCCGACAAACTCGGCAGCGATATGCTGAGCATCCGCGGCGCTTCCGCCATTGCCGCAGACGAGCACCTTCCCGCCAGATCGAAAGGTGTCAACCAAGAGTTCACCGCTCTTACGGATCTCGGTTCTCAGTGACTTGAGAACCACTTGAAAGGTCTGCAGATGTTCATCCAGTGAAGCTGTTACGATGTCCCTGCCGCCTTCTACAATCGATGTTACGTCGGGATCTTGAAGGGCTTCTATCACCTTCGTCGAAGAATAGCCATTCACCAAAGGAAGAGAATGGACCTCTCCGCCTCGTTCCATTACAAAGTCTGCCCCAATTATTTCCTCGATCTTCCAATCACCACCCTTCACCAGAACATCCGGAGCGATATTCTGAATTAGCCGCTCCGGCGTTGGCTCGTCGAAGATCAGTACTTCATCAACCGAATCCAGGCCGAGCAATATTGAGCGCCTGTCTTCCTGGGAAAAGTACGGTCGACCATTGCCCTTTATCGCGCGAACTGAGATGTCACTGTTCAGCCCGACAATTAGTTCGTCCCCAAACTCACGGGCCCGACGAAGAAGTTCGACATGACCCGGATGGATCACGTCAAAACAGCCATTAGTGAAGACTTTCTTTTTCTTCATGCGGTTGATCTCCGTCCACCGAGCCGAACCGTAACCAACCACACGATGACAAAACCGATCGCCACGACGACCGCGGTTTTGAAAAGTAGCGGGACAATTCCCCCAAATGTACCGTCATACGAGACCGAGGTGACCAATAAGAAGTACAGAGGAAATCGCCAGTAGGAAAACTGTTGGCTTCCTATCAGACCTTGATGAAGAACGCGTAACAAACCGCCGAGAAGGAACATTCCGATCGGAATTCCAACCGGGCCAAAATTACGGAGCAGGTCCGCGATCGGTGTCATTGAAAACGAATTATCGCTGTAATTAAAGTATAGCTCAGCGTATTTTGCAGGATCGACGGATACAGGCTTATCGTTCCAAATGAATCTAGGTATGAAGAAAGTAAATGTTTCGACCATGATGTTATTCGAAATTCCATACTCGTCCTCATAGGGAGCGAGAATTTCATAATTCGAAACGACCACCGCCACTGAGCTAACTAGCTCGATCCGCGTAGCTAGAGCCGAAAGTCCAAATCCGAGTACGTTTACGGGTCCTTGTTCAAGAATGCTCTCAAACGTACGTGGGATCGTCGACGCATATGCCTCCATGCTGGCCGACTCCTGATTTCCGCGAATATCGCGAAAGGTTGTTCCATAGATTGCTCCCGCGACGAGTAAGGCCACAAGAACAAGGCCCAATCCAGCATAGTGCTTTGCCACGATTCGTCGCCCAGAATAAAGAAATCCCGCAGCGATCGGAAGCAGAAAATGCATAAGGCCACCTCTGCTGCCGAGAAGCAGGGCAGTTAAGACGGCGCTTGCCACCAGTACACCCATCAGTGCGTAGTCACTGGTCCTTCGTTTCGTCAACCGGAAAAAATGTATGGACAATATAAGGGTCGCCTGATACCAAAACACCGTGGACATCGCGATAAGTCCGCTAAACGGTGATACTTCTTCCAGACGGTGGTAACGAAGGAAGCCTAAACTGAAGGCTATGGAAAAACTAGCAAGTCCGACACCGAGCAGAACCAAACCGCCTGTTTTCGCATCCGAATCGAGGATCTCCCATTTTGGTAGAATTCGACGATCAAGAAACTCTCCAATGCGACCGAATGGAAAAAATGCAAATCCAGCAACCAAAGCGGCAAATCCGACAATAATGTAGAGGAATGTAAGTGGCAGATCCGACGCTTCGTCTCGAATGTATGCTACATAGTGGGCTTGTGAGAAGCCTGCGGCTAAAATGAATCCGCCGACAACGAAGCCCGGGAAAAAATAGGTCCAGACAGGCAATACAAGCGGGTGGAATGGATCCAAACGTCCTTTTGCATACAGCACGCCCACCGGAGCGAGCGTCACGACCCCAAGCCCGATACACCACGGAACCAAATAGAGTCGATCTTCTCGGAGCATTCCCAATGGACTAACCAAGATCAGGAAGATCCCTAAAGCAACGACCGACCAAAGTGCCAGAGCCAGTTTAAGGAACGTCGATATCGGAGCATCGTAACCCAAACCAGCGTATCTGTAGCTAGCGAGGCGAGTCGAATTCGTAGTTACTTTATTCACACAGGTCAACGAACAGCGAAACGTAATTCTATCACACGGCCTTTTCGACGATTTCGCGCTCACCGCTCGAGCTGGCTTCCGAATTCGAAGAAACGACGATCAGGCCATCACTCAATTGAGGAGAGAGTTTTACCGCAACATCGTTAGCGAAATTCAAGATATTCCGGTTATAAGGACGGTGCTCAATGCCAATATCGTAAAAAAGAAAATCGACTAGATCGAGTCCGTGTCGCTCAAGCATGAGTTTGATCGTCGAGAACGAATAGTAGGCGACATGATCAGGGTGGACCGGCTCCAATTGACCCCCACGCCCTCTCAAGCCATACATTAGAAACCTCATCGCAGAGTACGCATTGATGGTCGTGATTATCAGCCGGGAATTCGTCGAAAGGTAGCGTTTCACGCCCTCAAGGAAAAGTCCCGGGTTATTTAGATGCTCGATCATTTCGCCAGCGACGACGACGTCGAAGGTTCCTGTGAGTTCACACTCAGCCAATTTTTCAAGATCTCCCCGATATAGATTGCGATAACCCCGGGAAGTCAGGATGTCCAATCCTTCGATATCCGCATCGATCCCATAAAGCTCTTCGCTGCATTCCGCGATCTTTAGGTGAAGTAAACTAGAGTCATTCAGGGTCTGGTCAGTGTAGGGCCAATTGGTACATCCTAAGTGTAGAACTTTCTTGCCTTTGCACTGAGACAAGATGTAGTCAACTCTTTGAACTGGCTTCGAATGAAAGTTCATGAATCAAAGCACTTCCTATACGCTTCGAGATATGTAGAGGCCATGATGCGGCCATCAAAGTTCTCGATCGCGAACTGGCTACCATCCCGCGAAAGACGTTCCCTTAACCGGGCGTCTGACTTTATTCGAAGAATGGCTTCAGCAAGTGCGGTGCTATCTCCAGGTTCAATGAGTATCCCCGTCTTGTCGGGCATGATCGCCTCGGGAATTGCATAAACATTTGTCGAGATCGAAGGGACGCCCAAGGCCATCGCCTCGAGAAGCGCAATTGGAAGGCCCTCGATATAGCTGGGCAGCGCGAATGCGTCGGCGATCCGAAAGAAATTGAAAATAGAGACGCGATCTTTACCCACGTCTTGCGAGATAACGGGAACAAACCGATCAAACAGGAGGTAGCTCTCTACTTTTACGCGGTCTTCTTCTGTAAGAGGACTGGGCATAAGCCATACGAAGCGTGAATTCGGAGCCTGTTCGAGCACCTTCTTCGCAGCTTCTAAAAATACCCACCTTCCTTTTCGGTCGACAAATTGTCCGACAGCAAGAATTACGAAATCTTCCTCAACTAGATCAAATTTCCGCCGGATGCTCGCAAGATCCACATTTGATTCGCGGGACTCGGCGATTTGCGACGAATCGATCGGCGAATATGCGATCGGCACGGAATCCCAATACTGAGGCGTCAGCCATTCCCTGAGACTGTCTTTTACATAGCGGTTCGATGCGAAAATATGGAACCGCGGAAGACGTGACAAGATCTGCAGCCGCGTTTTCCAAACAAGTTTTCGCCATTTGGGCGCGTCGGGGGGAAAGTTATTAAGAGTCGTAAAAACATTTCCACCGCGGAAGCATAGAAGACACAGCAGGACCCATGATTGCCACGGAGCGATCTCAATGTGAAGGATGCTTTCTCTCAGATCGAACTTTCGGAGGTGCCTATATGCTGTGATCTCGGATCGAATTCGTTGGAATTGCCTTCGAACTTTTCCGGCAACAGACGTCTCGACCTTAGCGTCGAAATGGTGATTCAAGAACTCGATCGGTAGATCGTACGGTTCGTAAAACGCCAGGACATCCTTTTTCGTCGCCATTGGAAGGACGACCACTACATCCCACAACTGCGCGGCTAGCCTCATGATCGTGAGCATGTATAACTGAGCACCGCCCCAATCCGTATAGGTCCAGAGGAAAATGAGTTTTCTCTTTTTACTTTCGGTTGAGGACATACGGAGCGAAAACCTCTGAAAGCGGCGGCTCAGGCCGTTCTTTGTTCGCAGGATCGGAACGAAATGCATTCCGCGCCGTGTTCCCGACAAAAACTAACCACGCAGCAACGCCTTTCACAACCGAGGGGCCGCCAACGACATGCGAAAGAAAGATCCTAGTAAGATTCGAGGGATGTCTTCGGTCGAGCACCAGATCTTTTACCAGCTGCAAGAGATTCTTATCTCGAAGGCGTCCCGGGGTTGCGTTGGGTTGGCAGAACACCCGGGATCGCGGATCTACGATCAGCCGGTAGCCAGCCGATTTAAGGCGGGGCGTGAACTCAGCATCGCCGAAATTTGGAAAGCGTCGCGAGTCCATGAAGCCGCATTCCTCGAACACGGAAGCAGGATAGAGAACACAATTACCCACTATCAGATCGACTTCCCAAGACGTGCTCGGAACTGTCCAAACGGTTTGCTGGTTCCAATGCATCCAGCCGCCGGCTAGCGTCTTCCAAACAGGGGCGGTTTGGAACAATTTGTGCGGCTGATCCCACAGCAATAGGAGCGGCCCGATCACGCTTCTTGGATTGTCATTCGCAGTCTCGACGAGGTAGTGGAGGAACTCTGAATCAAAAACCGAATCGTCATTGATCGCGAGAATAAAATCGGGATCGTTTCCAAGAGCCGCTCGTATCCCGACATTTGTTCCCTCGGTGTACCAGAGGTCACCATTTCCCTGGATAACCTCGACATTCGGATGCTCGGTTTTTATCGCCTCCGACGAGCCATCCGTCGACCCGTCGTCAACGATGTACACTGAGATGTCGAGCGCGTTCGACCCAATCCGCTCGAGACTTCGAAGGCACTGCAGCGTGATATCGCGCCGATTGTGAATAGGCGTTACGATCGCGACTTTAAATTTCATTCAATGGCGACCGGCAACGACCGCAGAATCCTCTGGAGATGTCCAGATATCTTTAAGTCGTTGCGAGGCAGCGGAACTATCGACGCCAAGCCCGGCGCCACGGTAAATGATCCTTTCGGATCTACTCAGTTGATCACGCAGAATTCTCCAGAGATCGAACACATTGACCGTCGCCCATTGACCTGCAAAATCCTCCTCCGTAAGCGAGGCAAATAAGGGATCGGGAGTTGTAACGATGACCGTCTGAGATTGTTGCAAGCAATCTTGTAAGGAATCAAGAACTAAGAAACTCCATCCATGCTCCGGCACGGACATTTCTGACGAAAGAGGATCGAAGGCGACGACACGAAAGCCGCGTCGTGAGAGGTGCTCTGCGATCTGCACACCCTGAGAT
>JBEBGW010000188.1:0-8563 GCA_040081025.1 Pyrinomonadaceae bacterium
GAAAACTCCCATTCCGACAAGGGCGGCCAAAAGAATCCCCAAAATTGAAACAAACTTGCGCTTTGTTACTTCTTTAATGAGATATTTTGCACGCGACTCTTGATGCTCACGTCTGTTCTGCGTGGAAATTGCGGCTACATTCGATCTCGTCGCGTTTTCACGGTACCGCGCTATGTCGTCATCGGTCGATCTCGGGAATGCCGGAATTCGGAAGCGCTCGAGTTCTTCGGAAAATTCGAGTTCGCGTTTGAGGGTTTTAACGTCGAGTAGAAAATCCTTCACGGACTGATACCGTTCATCCACCTTCTTTTGTAGCGACTTCTTGACTATCCGCTGCAATTCAAGCGGGACACCTTCATTAAGCGGAGCGGGCTCCCTGGTCAGGATGGCGGCGATCGTGTCGGTCGCCGTTTCATCGAAAAAAGGCTTGCGCAACGTCAGCATTTCATACAAAACGACGGCGAGACTCCAAACGTCTGTTCGCGCATCGGTCGCTTTTCCCCGAACCTGCTCCGGCGACATATAATTCACCGTACCAATTATGATTCCGGGCGCGGTGTTGACATATGTTGCGTTCTCGGTCTTGTTGAGAACTTCTCCTGCGGCAGCCGGTTCCGTCAGTTTGGCGAGGCCGAAATCGAGCACCTTTGCCAAACCATCGTCGCGAAGCATTATGTTTTCCGGCTTAATGTCGCGGTGGACGATGCCTTCGTCGTGAGCCGCACTAAGCGCGGCCGCTACCTGCACGGTTACGTCGAGAGTTTCGCTTAGGCTTAGGCCTTCGCGGTTCAAACGTGCCCGCAAAGTCTCGCCCTTGATCAACTCGGTCGCGATGTAATGTATTTCGTCGAAGTTTCCGACTTCGTGAACGGTGAGTATGTTCGGGTGATTCAGCGCAGATGCGGCCTTTGCTTCCTGAACGAAGCGGAGGGCTCTATCCATGTCGGTAGGTGCTTCGGTGTGCAGGATCTTTATGGCTACCGGTCGATCAAGTTCGGAATCCTGAGCAAGAAAAACCTCGCCCATTCCGCCTCGGCCGATTTTGCGAATTATCGTATAACGGCCTAAAACCTGTCCAGGTTCCAGACCGTCCGGCATGCCGTCGACCAATCTGTCCACGATCTCACCTGCAAGCGGCGTCTCCATAAAACTTCCGGCAGCATCGGACGAAGCCAACAAAGTTTCGACTTCACGGCGAAGTTCTTCGTCGCAAGCACAGACATTACTCAGGTATGAGCTTCGCTCATTTTTTTCAACCAGAATAACCGCGTCAAACGCCGCCTTAATTTTTGGCCAGTCCACAGGCCCCATGATCTCCACTCAATTCCCGGTATAGCCACGCTTTTGTCAGTTTCCAATCGCGCTTGATCGTCGCCGGTGAAATGCCAATAACCCTTGCTGTCTCTTCGATGGTCAACCCGCCAAAATATCTTAGTTCAACAATTTCCGCCTGCTGTTTGTCCCTCTCCGCAAGGCGGTCCAGCGCCTCATCCAGCGCCAGAAGGTCGAAATCTTTACTTTTCGAAGGGATCAGGATCGAATCGTCAAGTTCCAGATCCTCCGCTGACCCGCCCCTTTTCTTCCGGTGTCGGGCGTTGGCATGATTGACCAAAATATGCCGCATGAGATTGGCAGATATAGCGAAAAAATGTTCGCGATTCTGCCAACGGACCCTGTTCTGTTCGACCAGGTTCAGATAGGCCTCGTGAATTAGGGCCGTGGTTTGCAGCGTGTGGTTCCGTCGTTCTCTACGCAAAAAACGGTGAGCCTGTCGGCGCAGTTCGTCATAAACGAGCGGCAAGAGTTCGTCCAACGCACCACGGTTTCCTTCGCTCGACGATTGTAATAAGCGGCTGATTTCATGCGGGCCGAAGGCAGTTTTGGACACTAGATAACCCCTCTGCTCACGCAACGTTCTCGGTGCTTGAATCGAACATTCGCCATAGATTTAACAAGTCAACGAAGTGTTCGGATGCTGTAAGGCGAAGAAAAGTTTCTCTTTGCATAAAAAAATGAGCCAAGTTTCGTCGATAAGTTGCATTAGATATTCGTAGCCGGCAATACAAGGTTCATCCGAAGATCCATGTGATCAGATCCACAAAAAAACGATCGCCCACTATCCGAACGAAGGGGTCATCCATCGTTCTCAATGCCGCACACCTTCCACGATAGATAACGAAATCTAGAGGGCTGACCGGTCATAAGCAGGCAGTAAAAAATAATTGAGCCGATTTTCTCCAATTTATTGCACTAGATATTTAAAGTCGGAAATACCGCTTCAAATTAATAGGGAGATCAAAAAAATGAATAAACAAATACTCGCAATCATCTTCGCGATCGGGATATCACTCGGTGTCATCACAGGCTTTCAGCATTGAGGTTCCGTTTGAATTCACCGCGAACAACAAGACGCTTCCGGCGGGGACCTACATGGTCAATTCTGCAACCGATAGCCGTGTTATGTGGAGAATCCAGAGGGCTCATCAAAGTCCTGGGGCCCTTCTAATCGCTGGAAGCCTCTCGGATGCCGAGGAATACGGCAAGGTTCGTCTAACATTTCGCCGCTATGGCGACAGGCACTTTCTAATAGGTTTCAAGACAAATTTATATCAAGTGAAATTGCCAATGTCTGAAAGCGAAAAGGATTTCAGGCGAACTTTGAGTGGCGATGTAAAAAACGATCCGGCGATCGTCGAAGCCGACTCGAGAAGGTAACTGTCCGGGCAATTCGCGGAAATTGGTCCAGCGGATAGAAGGTGAAAATTGCAGCATCCGCACCAAAAGCAACTAATCCTCTCCGGCCCCCGGGGTTACCGGAGACAACGCTATTCGACGACGACGGCAATTGCCGCCTCCGCGCATTCGCATGCCTGCGAGATCGCAGGAGGACCGCCCGGGTTGGGTATTGTCGTGGATCAGGACTCAATCGCCGAGGAGAAACACAATCTACGGTTGTTCAGGTTTTTAGCGACAGAATTCCCATCGGGCGCTTGCGAGGCATGAAGCTCGTCACCAGAAACAATCTCAGGGAGCAAATATGAACTCATCAAAATACAGTGCAAACAAACGAACGGACCTGACTATATTGGCGATCGTAATCATAGCCATCATCGTTCTCCTGGCGACTCAAACCATTTTCGCTCAAATAAAGGTCGGCGGCATCAAGGTCGACGGCATTAACCTTCCGACCAAGAAAGACAAGGGCGGAGCGAAGGGCGCCAAAAGCGGGAATGAGAACCAAGGCGGCGCAACTGGAACAACGTCGCCCGACCAAGGAACAGATCCACAAGGGTCTAAAGATGATCCACCGGAATGGTTTGTGAACGTAATGGTCGGTGATATGCGTAACGCGCAGGAAGACGTCGACAGCTATACGCCGGAAGGCAAGATCTATCTCGTCAGGTCTCCGTTGGCCCCATGGCTATTGCGTGCCGTATCGCAAAAAGCTCGCGAGGCGTTTGCGATTGACAAGAAATTTCAAGATTGGCGAAAAGCGAACTTGGGAAACAAGTATGACACCGGACTGGACGCCCTTGCCGCCGCCGCTGCCAAAAAGCTACCCGCGTACATTCCCGGACCGAAGAATTTTGCATTTCGCGACGCCGCGATGGAAAAAATGATGAAGGACAAGCTGAAGAATTTCTCGACGCTGAAGGTTCATAAGATCGGGCTGTTTCATTCTGCATGGATCATCGAGAAGGACAGTCTCGGGTTTCCAGCAAACCGGTATCGCGAGGCGTATATCTGGGCCAGAGACTCCGCGGACGACCACCCGTACTGTCATTTATACGGCTTCGTCGTGCAACAGGACTATGCCGGAGGCGGCACCTATGGAGCAACCGGAGTGATCTTTAATACAGACGCTTTGTTCGGTTGTCCGACAAAGTGAGTCGGGAAGGTCGAAACCTCGGGAAGGTTCCGCTGACCTCGGGTTTCGGCGGAACGAATCGATAAACATCTTACAGATAGTTGAGGAGAAAAACACAATGCCAGATTTACGCCCGGAACTGACAGATGACGAGAAGAAGTTCCTCGGGGAATTGACAAAGATTTGCAGCGCGCCTCGGCGGAAACCTTCGGACACGGAGAGGTGCACGCTGCTTAAAATCCGACAGACGATCGAGTTTGACAAGATGGAGAGCGAGCGCCGGGCGATAGCGATGGCAGATCGCTTCCAGCGGCAGTTGAGCGACATCACGTATATATCGGCCAGAATGAATCGGCTGCAAAATGAGGGGCAACTGCTTTCAAATGCGCTCCAAAGGGCGAGCAATGAATACGACTTGATCCTGACAACACGAGCGCATAAGCCCGTCTCGGTTTTCGGAGAGATTGCTTTTACGCTCTTTCTTACTCTCTTACCGGAACTGAAACTTGTCGGCCGGGCAATGAAAATGTTCACCGACGGCAGGACTGTTGCTGCCGTCGTTATGAACGCTGGTGGCGCTTCGCAAGACAATCCTCTCGCGCGACTGCTGACGGAACTCGGGAACAAGACTCAAAAATTGGCCGACTCAAATGCAAGAATCGTCAGGTTCGCGGATTACCTGGACAATCAGTCTAAGGACATCATTGAAGCGATACGGAATCCGCTAGTCTCAGCCCCGGAGGTGGACACCGAAAGCCAGAAACGTCTTTCTGCGTTCAATGCAAAGAATCAAATATTGACGGATTTGATCAAAGCCATCCAAAGAAAACTCGTTCTCATGACGCTTATGGAGCCAATCCTATATGCCTTTGTCATATGGTACCGAGGCGACGATGTTCGAAAAGTTCTTGAATCGATGTTCAGGACTTCGGGGCTGGATGGCGATATTTCATCCGATGGCAGCGAGTTCGACGTGTTTTCTGACCTGATCCTGTACAACATGCTGCGCGAATATATGACCAAGTATTGCTGGATGCAATTCGGAGTTTCCCCAGCAAATCAGATAGACGGTCGTAAACAGTTTGATGAGCGGCTCACCGTATTTGAAGGTTTGGACGAAGCTCAGAGAAAGATGATCTTTAAAAGGTTTGGCTCGAAGGCATGGAGACCTAGGCCTTCGTTCTTCAGCTTAGACAGTAACTGGGACCTGGCCCGACATTTAAAACTGAAGACCGTCACGCATGCCTTCGGTCGCAAGGAAATCAAAATCAATTTTTACGGCCCGCACCCGTCAAGACCAATAAGTATCGATTGGGGCGACGATTTCGACCGGATAAAGTTCTAGGGCTGGGGATCGAGACCCACTGCCGCTCTATTGCTTTTGAGGATCTATACTCCTTCTTCGAAAAACTGAAGCGAGGCGGAATTGAGACATAACACCGGCCTGTTGGCGGCGCCGGTCGGGGATGCATGTCCCCGACGGCCGTCGCAGCGGATACACAGATCTCACTCATTCCCCGAGGCCCCGTCGAAACAGATCGTGGAGTGCGTCCGAAACTTCAGACAACGGACTCCACTATCAAAAAATAGACAGCAATAAATCATGCAAAGCGAAATTTTTTGGAGGTTATTATGTTTAGAAGTTTAAAGTATGTGCTTTCGATAGCTTTCGGGCTATTCCTAAGCTCCACATTCATTTTTGGCCAGGCTACGGGCGGAGCCGTTACTGGTACCATCGTTGACGCCAACGGAGCAGTCATTCCAAGCGTCACGGTCAAACTTGCGGATAACGCAAGGGGTCAGGTCTTCACCACCCAAACGACTGGTACGGGTTCATATCTTTACCCGAATGTGCCGGTCGGCGAATACACCATTTCGATCGAGCATACTGGCTTTGAAAAGGCTTCGAAGAATGTAACGGTCGCTCTCAATCAAACCGTAACGATCGACGCAACTCTTCAAGTAGGAGGTGGGGCAAACTCGGTCGACGTTGTCGCCGGAGGGGACGCGCTTGTTCAAACTGACACCTCACAAGTTGGGAAGAGTTTTGAGACCCGCAGTGTTCAGGATTTGCCGAATGCGGGAAACATCAATTCGTTAGCCGCCCTTGCACCGAACGTGTTGCCCAATCCCGTCGGGCTTGCAACTGGTACACCAGTGATCGGCGGTGTACGCCCCCGCGGCAATACGTTCAACGTGGATGGTGTCGACAACGATGATCCGGGAGTAACAGGACCCGTGACTGCCCCGATACAGGACGCAGTGCAGGAATTCACTCTGCTGCAAAACAACTTCAATGCGGAATTTGGCGCTGGAGCCGGCGGGCAATTCAACACAGTTACGAAATCGGGTACTAACCAATACCACGGAAGTGTTTTTACATACATCGATACTCAAAAACTGAATGCGTCTTCGACAACCGAAGGAACGCAGGGGTCAAAGGATTTCTTCAAACAGGCCCGCTACGGGGGCACATTCGGCGGTCCGCTGCCTTACTTCAGTTTTGGGGACGGTGACGGACCGAAGTTTAAGTCCGGCAAGAACAACCTTTTCTTCTTCGGTGCCTACGAAAGAACATTTAACGAAGGCGCAGGGTCTCCAGCCGGTACAGCCTTTCTGCCAACGCAAGCGGGTCTAAGTCAGATCGCTGCAATTGCGGGGGTAAGCCCATTCGTCATCAACATCCTTAGAAATAATGTTGCCCTGGCCACGGCCGCGGACGCCGACGCCACAGCCGAATTCGGCACGGTGTTAGGTGTTTCCGGAATTCCATTCGGGCCAGTCGCCCTCGCCATACCGAACACCTCCACCAATAAGGCATTCCAGATCAATATCGACCATTTGCCGAATGAGAGGAATCAGTTGCGATATCGTTACAGCGATTCTCGCTTCTCGGCCGAACAGGCGGGCAACGGTGGATTGGCGTTCAACAACTTCAACGTCTTCAACACAAGACTGTTCTCTGCTAACTGGATCAATACGATCAGCTCGAACATCATAAACGACCTGCGTTTGTCCTATCGTCAAGCGATTGCAGACAGTCCCCTTGTGAATACTGCCCTGGCCGACTTTCCGAATATAGAAGTGCTGTCGCTAAATCTTTCCGTCGGACCGTCCGGCAATTTGCCGCAAAGCAGTACCGACTATTCGTACCAGGTCTACGATTCTTTGACCGTCGTGCATGGCGCCCACACTTTTAAGTTCGGCGGCGAATTTCGCAATGTCATCTCGAGCAATAATTTCTTGCCACGTGAACGCGGCGATTATCAGTACAGCAATTTCGATCTATTACTCAGAGACTTTGCGCCCGACAACGTGAACATACGCAGCACCGGCTCAGGGGCTTTTGTCTCAAGTAATTACAGGTTGTACGGCTTCGTTCAAGATGACTGGAAGGTTCGTTCTAACCTTACGCTCAACCTCGGAGTGCGGCATGAGTATCAATCGCTGCCACGTGATGCAGCGCTTCAACAGCTAAATTCCATTTCTACGGTTCCCGGCGTGATCGAATTCGGCGTGCCGAAAACCGATAAGAACAACATTGCTCCCCGCCTTGGTTTCGCCTGGGCCCCGACATGGGACACGTCAGTGGGAAGATTCCTCTTCGGGAAGCAGGGTGACAGCTCGATCAGGGGTAACTATTCCAGGGCATTCTTTACGAACTTCTCGAATCTGGTCCTCTTGAATCTGCCGCCGCAGCGACAGGCTGAGCTTCGATTCTCCGGATCCGGGACGCAATTTTTGCAAAACGGCGGTGCGTTGAAAACCTTCGTGCCGGTGACGGGACAGGCGGAGTCACGAGCACAAACGGCTTCCATAATAGAAGATCAAACGGTTCCATATACCAATTCGTTCTCGGTGTCCTACCAGCGGCAGCTCGGCAAAAGCATGGGGATCGAGTTTCGCTATCTGAATACAAGATCGTATCAATTGCCGGTGCAGATACAACTGAACGGCGGTGTCGTAAAGAATTCAGCTTTGATCATTCCGACGCTGCTTGCCGCGCCGACGCCTGGACAACTGGCCGGACTTCCGTCTATCGCCCAGATCTTGGCCGCTAACCCCACGATAGGGACAGGAAACCTGGAACAGTTTGGTTTTAATAGCGCAGTAACCGCTTTTCCAAATATCGGCAGAGCATGGTATGACGGAGTTTCTGCAAGCCTGAATAGACGGTTTACGAAGAATTTCAGCTTCACGACGGCTTACACCTTTAGTAAGACTCTTGACGACTCGACGAATGAATTGAATACCAGTGCCCTTAACCCTCGCCGGCCGGAAAACGCAGGTAATCGGTTCGATTCGAATGGTTTGAGTTTGAGAAACGAAAAGGGATTATCCGCTCTAGATATTCCGCACCGTTTCGTTACCTCGTTCAACGTGGATCTTCCGTTCTTTGACAAAAGCGAAAATGCTTTTCTCCGGATGGCATTGGGCGGTTTTCAAGTGAACGGGATATTCCAGATACAGTCCGGCCAGCCTATCACAGTCCGTTCCGGGCGGGACAGCAACTTGAATTTTGACGCTGCTGGCGACAGAGCGATCTTCAATTCGAATGGAGATCCCAACATTAGCAGCGGCATCTTTGCAGTTAATTCGGCGGGTACGCGAATTAGGAACGCGAACGGAGTCGATGTGCTGGACGACCCTTCAACCGTTGCCTACGTTGCTCTAAACCCAAATGCCGGTTACATA
>JBEBGW010000189.1:0-8556 GCA_040081025.1 Pyrinomonadaceae bacterium
CCGCAAAAAAAACACTATCACCAGACGGGAAGTTGTGGTAAGGTTTCCAGACCCGATCCTTAAGAAAAAAATGAGGCAGATTGGCTTCCGCGAAGGGTTGCAAATTCGTTTTGGAAACTGGCGGTAACGAATGAGTGCTATTGTTCTCGTTAATACTCACTCGCCGGAAAATACTAGGAGAGAAAAATGAACGCAATAATGAATGAGGTAGTGGCCGAAGGAAATGTGGAAGGCATTGTTGAGAATGTTGCAGGACGAGATACTGATGCGTACACGGAAAAGAACTGGACTGTAATGGTCTATTTGTCGGGCGATAGCAACCTGAATGTAGAGATGGCTTATGCGGTCGAGCAGATGAGAGCGGTTACTAAAGACAATAAGAATATTAGTCTCTACGTGTATTTCGACGGGTTCTCCGAGGATGTTCCAACAATGTACTGTGATTTCTCCGGGACAAAATCCGAGTATTTTCAATCGAGGCATATACCGGACAAGGTGTTTACCTACAATCTTGAAGAGGATGAGTTCAATGAGAACTCGGCCGCAGTAACCAACGTGATCAACTTTATTGACTGGTGCGTCAAGAAAGATCGTGAGTGCAAGATGCCAGACGGTTCGGTCGTCGACAGAAGGGCCGAAAAGAATTACGCGATCATTTTCTCCGGACACTCGTTCGGATTTATGGATTGGGGGCTCTTCAAGGATCAAAAGGCCGACTATTCAATGACAATGAGTAAGCTGGCATGGATGTTTGAGCGTGTTACGGACAAAGAGGGTATTCTGATCGAAAAAGCCAAAAAGGATCAGGCTTATGGTAAGAAGAAAGGGTGGCGCGATTGGTCCGAGGCCAAATATGAACAGCGAACTGCCGAAATACTAGGTAAACCCTTTTCACTGCTTGGCTTCGACAGTTGCGTATTGAGCACACTAGAGATTTCGAGTCAGTTCGAAGGCCTGACTGAGACTATCGTTTCGTCTGAAGGCAGCATCCCGACCGCCGGATGGAATTACGCTCAAATTCTTCTTGGAAAGATCCGGGATGAATCTGTCAGGGATCCGAAGGCTATCGCCGTAAGTTTTGTTGACGAATTTATCAAGCAGCAGGGTAATTTTTCGCTCGCCGATATCTCTGTCGATATGGCTGCCTGGGACCTGTCGGCGATGCCCGCACTTCGAACGGCCTTTTCCGAATGGGCACTGGCGCTACATACTTGCTTCAAGGACGACAGTTCAGTTGAATACAACCAGCTGCGCCGTCTTTTGACCTATGCTCATTGGCAAAGCCAAACGTATCTATTGGAACAACATGTCGATCTAGGCGATCTTTGTGAGCTAATGATCGGCGAGATCGACATGTTGGAAAAAGAGATCGATGGCAAGGCGTTCGCTCAACTCGGAGCCATCCGAATAGCTTGTCAAACGGTTCTTACGGAGTCACGCAATGTGATTATACTAAGCGGCTTTTCAGGACGGGACTATCAGTTCTCAAATGGCATTTCGATTTTCTTCCCTTGGTCGTGGCAGAGCTATGAGTGCGCAAGAAAGGACTACAAGAAGCTCCTAATCAATCGAGCGAACCGATGGGATGAAAAAGGGGATGCAACCGGAGCGAACTGGATCGCATTTCTCGAAAGGTATCTTGGCTATGTAACCTATCGGCGGGCCAAAGTTCTTACGCCTGTTGACAGCTCCGGACAAACCATCGTCGTGCCCGGTGTGACAAAATCCGTTGTATATGAATCGTTCAAGATACTCGGGAAAGGGAATACAGAGGGTAGTGACACAGTAACGGGCGGTAAGGTTGAGCCCGACACCCTGAAGGTTGAGCCAAACACAATGAAGGTCGAGCCAAACACAATGAGGGTAGAACCGAATACAATGAAGATGTACAGCGTTATGGGAATACTTCTTCGACACTTTGGAGCGGTCAAGAATATAGGATCCAGTTGGACTCGGGCTGGCTTTACGTCCTCCCAGATAGACTTTCACCCGGTGTCTGGTTCGGCGGGGCCAGGTGCGGGGAATTCGATCTCAATTCCCAGAGCGACGGATCTTCAAAGCGCGAAGGAAAAGATCTTTGCGGCGCTTCGAGAACGCAAGGTCAACGACAATGACCTTGCTAAGCTTCAAGAGCTTATCGAAGCAAATCGGAATTCTGATGGAATCGACGAACCAGCTTCCATTGAAATGCTTGCAAATCTCTCGCATAAACTAAATCGTGTCGGTGCCGGTTTGATATTTTCGCTGCCGGATACACTAAAGAGTTCCATTATGGAGATCAAAGATCCCTGGAAGCGAGAAAAGATTCTAAGCGACTTTGGCTCGATAATGTAGGCTTCGGGGCTATCTAAATATGGGGCGAAAGTGCTCGTGGTATTTCGGGTTGAGGGAGCTGCTTACAAAGGTAGCGCTCCTTCTATTGTTTTTTGCACCTGACTCTGCTTTGTCCTCAGATATAGCGACCAATTCGGCCAGCGTCGCTCAAAGCGAGCAAAGGGCGGCAGTTCTTGGCAACCAATGGAATCGAACCTCAATCGTGGCTGCACGAGAAATTTTCCAACAAAATATTGGTTCTTGGAAAGCGTTGCACGAATACGAACGGGCGATATTGTCCCTCATTGAATCTGCGAAACTGTCGCAGATGTTAGCGGAGTACGATCATTCTATCGTCTCGTTGAAAGGAGCCAATAAGATTGCAAAGACCCACCAACTTACGGAATTAGATTCAATTTCTCTCAGTCTCCTTGCGTTGATCTCAGAGGAGAATGGAGACAAGAGGTCTGCGAAGCACTATAGTGCAGTTGCTTGGTCGACCTTTCCAGAACTAAGGACGGATATAGCTAAAGCGTATGTACACTTTTCTGTTGGCATGGTCGAATACTACAATGGCACCCTGGCCGCAGCCATCGACCATTTTGAAAAAGCATACCAACTTTCAGAACACACAAATGACCACCAACTACGTAGTCAGGGGTTGCTTTATCTTGCCTACGCCCATCATCGTCTAGGGGATCCCATTCGTGCGAAACAATATATAGATGTCGCGATTCGGACGTGCGAGTCGAGTGGCTACCTACGGGGTCTTACCCTTTCTCACAGGGCATTTGGCTTTTCTTACTATCAACAGGGAGAAAAACAGAAAGGTCTGGATCACTTTAAAAAAGCCCTCACCCTTTTCCCAGTGGATTTTGAGTGGATCGAACGAGCTCGGGTTTATAACGCAATGGCAACGATCTACCACGAGTTTGGTGACCTCGAACTTGCGGAGAGAAATTTTTTAGAGGCCCAGCGCTTTTTTGAGCTAGCAGCCAATCAGCCGGGAATACTGAACACTACAGTGAGTCTTGCCGAAGTAAAAATGTCGCGTAAGGCGTTTGTTGAGGCGGAGCAACATTATCTCCGAGCGGAGACCCTCGCTCTTTCGCTCGAAGATAAGATTGGTTTTGCAACGGCAAGAGAAGGGTTGGGGAATCTCGCCTTCGCGAAAGGGGATTTTGACAAGGCAATAGCTGATTTTCTTAAGGCGATTGCTATCTTTCAGGAAATGGGCATTCGAGCCGTAGATATGCAAAATTCTCTAGGCAAAGCTTACAGTCAGCTCGGCAAATACGAGGAAGCCCGGTTGCAGTTCTTAACTGCCGCGAACGTCAACAAGAAGAGCAAGGACGCGATTCGGTTATCCGAGAACTACTTCAACATCGCCAAGTTGAACATCGCGGAAGGAAAGCCAGATTCCGCTCTGACGATGGCCAAGGAATCGATTGACCTGATTGAGAGGCAATACAGCACTCTCTCAACGGGGAACCTAAAAAGATCGTTCTTCTCATCTGTATATGATCGATTCGAACTGTACATCAGCCAGTTGATGAGCGATCGGTCGGGTTTGCCAAGGATACAGGCAATCATCTTGGCGTTGCAGGCAAGAGAGCGTGCTCAGGCGCGATCGCTGCAGGACGCCATTTTGCTTTCAGGTGCAGATCTAAGGGTTGACGCCCCGGCAGACCTAGTGACAAAAGAGAAAGAACTCAAGATTCTTTTGAACGCTAAGGCCGATAAACTGACTGCAATGCTGAAAAAAGCTGGAGAGTCTACTGAAACGGATGAGTTCGAGAAAGATATCGCGGATCTTCAAAACCAACTTGATGAAACAAAAGCCGAGCTAAGGTTAAGGAGCCCCATATACTCCGCGATCAAGAACCCCGAGCCGTTTGATGTTGGGGATTTTCAGGCGAATGTGTTGGATGAGGGGGCGGTGCTGTTAGAGTTTTCGCTTGGGGCGGAGGAGAGTTATTTGTGGGCGGTATCGAAGACGGATGTGACGGCGTATTATTTGCCTTCGCGGGAGCGGATCGAGGGGCGGGTTGAGAGGTTGCGGTATCTTTTGGCTCAGACTGGGTTAAAGGATGGTGAGACGGTTGAGGTTTATCAGGCTCGAACGGCCGAAGCGGAGGCGGCGTATCGGACGGAGGCCAGAGCCTTGAGCGAAGAGATACTTGGGCAGGCGGTGGATAAGTTTGCCGGGAAGCGTTTGATCGTCGTGGCGGATGGCAAGCTGCTTTATTTTCCGATCGGTGCTCTTCCGATGCCGGGTTCGGAGAGCGACCAGCCGATATTGCTCACAAACGAAGTGGTATATGAGCCGTCGGCGTCGGCCCTGAAAATACTCAAAAGCGAACGCAAGGGAGCAAAACCTGAGAAGGATCTGCTCGTCTTTGCCGACCCCGTGTTCTCAAAGACGGACGAGCGGTTGACCGGTATCGATACAACCGAATCTACGATCGCGACGACCTTGCTCTCGGTATTTCGCTCCGGCGGCCCGCTTGAAAAGCTGCCGAGGCTGCCGGCCTCTGAGGAAGAAGCGACATCGATCCGCGATGTGGTCGGTGCCGGGCAGACGACGGTCCGGTCCGGATTTGCTGCGAATCGCGAGGGCGTCATCAATTCGGATATCGAGAACTACAAGGCTCTTCATTTCGCGACCCACGGCGTGATCGACGAAAAGCGGCCTGAGCTGTCGGGCATACTCCTGTCGCTCTACGATGAGGCTGGCAAGGCACACGAGGGCGGGGTTATCAGACTACAGGACGTCTACGGATTGAATCTGCGTTCAGACCTGGTGGTGCTAAGTGCCTGCGACACAGGCATCGGCAAAGAGGTTCGCGGCGAGGGTTTGATGAGCCTAAACAACGCCTTCCTGCAAGCCGGAGCAAAGACAGTGGTCTCAAGTCTCTGGAAGGTCGACGACACGGCAACAAAACAAATGATGACCACCTTCTATCGCGGCATCACCGGCGGGCTCACGGCTTCCGCCGCTCTTCGTCAGGCACAGATCGCAATGTATAAAGACCCGCGATACTCGTCGCCATTCCACTGGGCTGCTTTCACCGTTCAGGGCGACTACCAACGCGTGCCTAGATTCGGCGGCTCTTCATTTTGGTACTTAGCTCTATTGTCCCTGCCGCTCGCCGTCTTCGGATTCTACGCTTTTCGTCGCATTCGCCGCAGACAATCGTGAGCCTGGTCATTCAATATTTAAAGAAAAGACGAGAGGGCCTGACCCGCTCGGACGTTCGAGCCGGATCTGGTATTGGCCTTTTTCGAGAATCGATCTCGGGAGCAGCATTTTTACCTCACGGCCGTTAGGGTTTTGATAACTTTTCACCGACGCGACGGCAAATACCTTTGTCGATCCACGCGATATCACCGCTTTGAAGGTCGCCGCGTCATCACCCGCCGGAAGCGCGAGCCGGACCAAAACTGTGTCGGTCAGGTTGTTGACACTGTGACGCGGAGCAGAATTTGAGTCTCGAAGATTGCTTGAGATCAGCGATATGGACGAAAAGCTGTTTTCGGCCGGGATGTCCCTGAGGTTCATCGCAGCATATTCGCGTTCGAGCTGTGTCGATGAATCTCTGATAAAGGTCTGCCAGACAAGCAATGCGATGAGCAGAGCGGCTAAGGCCGTTGCCCCAGCAAACGCCGGGCGGGCAAAGATCGAACGAAGCTTTTCAAAGACACTGTTCGCTGGCTCAGTGACCGTTACGAGAGGCTCACTGAATCGATCGGCATATTCGCGCAGCAGGGAGGTTTCGCCTACCATCGAACGGCGTTCGTTGGACGTGAGAAAGTTCCTTCGGAAAAGGTCTTCTTCTTCCGGCGTCAATGCCCCGTCTAGATAGTCTTCGATCAGCTCATTCTCCGCAAAAGCGAGAGGGTCGGATAGATTGGTGTCAGATATGATCTGCACGTCTATCTCTTCGATCTCAGATGCCGATAGCGAGCCGAGTAGGTATTTTCTTAAGTTTTCACTAGTTTGTTCCATCGTTTGCGACAGCGGTTTCTAACAATAAGTGAAATTTCCACCGATTTCTTACAGACTTTTTTTCATGCAGTCATTTAGGCACTCGCGAACGGTCAACTTTAAACGATGTATCTGTGTGTAAAGTGCTCCGACCGAGCACCCTAACCGCTTACACAGCATATCGCGTCGACGTTGTTTCTCAGCGCCTCGCGCCGTGTAATAAACGACCAGCGTGTCACGATCTTTTTCGGGAAGGCGAGCCAGACATTCGTTAAGGCAATTGCCCTCGTCCTCTTTTCTGTCTTTCTCTATTGGGGCTCGTGGCGAATGGAGATTCTCGTGGTATTCGATCTCCTTGGCAACCGAGCGTCGATATTCCAGAACGATATTCGATGCAAACCCAAGTAGGAAGGCGATCGGGTTTGCCTCTATCTTGCCATCCATTGTCTCCAGTTTGGCGGCGACGCGATCCATCGTCTCGTCTGCCAGACTCGCAGAGTCCGAACAGCCCTTGAACCGAAAATACCGGTGCAGGCCAGCGCGCGCCGCCTCGTACTTTTCACCCGCCTCCTCGCGGTCTTCGGAGAAAAGCGCAAGCAGATTTTCGAATCCCTTTGGAGTGAGTCCGTCACCTTTGCTCATTGTCGGAGAATAATTTCTAGTGTGCGTTTTTGACAGTTAAAAATATCACGACCTACCCAGGAATACAAAAAGCTCTCGGATCGAGAAATACAATATTTTTTTCGATGCGGGTGTAAGAAATGTCCCCTAAGGACACTTATCATTAGAGGGCGTGTTCGGCTGGCCGTTGTTATTATGGAAAGCGGCGACGCATACCTCATATGGGTGACGACGATGCAGCGGTACATCACCGAACATAGCGACCAGACCTCTTGCTCACATCGAGAATGGATCGTCCCCATAAGAAAGCGCATTTGTTTGCCGATAGTACAGGTAACACTTTGCTTTGGATCTTGAATTGAAAGGGTCTTCTTCATGGATTCACTAAACAAGAATCTGGTAACAACCATTGGGCATCTTTATGAGATCGCGCACGAGATCGCCCCGGCGGTCTGGGTGGATGCGTATGAAAGGATAGCGGGCATCTTCGACGCAGATGGCCTCGGAGCGATCACAATCTTTGACCGGTCGAAAGATCAGATAATCTCGATGGAAGGTCGTTTGGATCATACGATCGTGCCTGAATACCTGAAGGATTTACAGTTCGCCAGCCCCTTGCGGTCCAGTTTCTCAAAACTAAAACTCGGCGAACGTTTGAACCGCGCTGATGTACTGTCTGACGAAGAGTTTCTCGAACATCCGAGTTACGAGATGTTTTACAAAAGGTCCCGTGTCTTTCAGCTTGAGTATCGCGTCTTTTTGGAAGATGGCCCGATACATGCCGGCATAGTCCTAACGCGGTCGGAAGGGCGTCCCAATTTTTCTTCCTCTGAGGTCGACGCACTCGATCTGCTGCTGCCGCATCTGGCCCGTGCCTTCCGGCTGCGGTTTCGGATAGCTCATGTCTATAAGCAGAACGATATGATCACGTCATTGATCGATCGACTGCCGGGCGGCGTGATAGTCGTAAATGCGGGGAAGCGACTCAAGTATGCCAACGCATCTGCCCTCGAAATGCTTGCCTCTGCCGACGGGCTAAAGTTGACCGCAGAAAAGGTCGTCGTTGCCGATCGGACTAACAAGGAGAGAGAACTTCGCCGGGCAGTCGAAAAGGTATTAGACGACCGTGGGGAGAAAGCGCGGGCCGAGGCCACTCTATTGATCGAACGAACCTCAGGCAAGCGCCCATACGAGCTGCTTTTGAGGCGGCTGGAGACCGGAGAGGGCTCGCCATTTGCCGGCGAACCGATGGTCTCGATCTTCATCACCGACGAATCGTACGAACCAAATAAGGACGGCGAGATGCTCGTCAAGATGTTTGACCTGACACCGTCAGAGTCGCGGCTCGCGATGCTGCTGGCCGGTGGCCGCTCGCTGAATCAGATCGCGGTCGAAGTATCCATCTCAAAACACACCGCCCGTACGCACCTGAAACGCGTTATGTCAAAAACAAACACGCATAGCCAGGGCGAATTGATCCGCCTCCTGCTAACGGGGCCAACCGCCTTGCGTCCGCCCAAAAAATGAAGGTAAGCAAAATACCTCATGTGGGGGACGACATCGCAGGCTCACTGCGAAAGAATCAAGTGTTCATTATCAGATATAAGAGCGAACTGGCGATGCAATCCGTAGCG
>JBEBGW010000190.1:0-8499 GCA_040081025.1 Pyrinomonadaceae bacterium
TCTCGCAACCGCGCCGAAATCGAACCGCGCCTACGCGGCGTTCAAGGCGGCGAAGGCGGCGGCGCGCGAGGAAGGCTCGCTTGCGCCGCCGATGCATGCGATGAATGCGCCGACCGGGCTGATGAAATCGCTCGGGTATTCGAAGGGCTACGCGTATGATCACGACGCGGAAGACGCCTTCGCCGGGCTCGATTATTTCCCGCCTGAGATGTCGCGGCGTCGCTTTTATGAGCCGCGCGAGACCGGTTTTGAACGTGAAATCCAGAAGCGTTGTCGTCAGATCTTCGGCACGATCTTTCGGAAGATTGTGGACGCCGACATGGAAAAATCCATATTCGAACGGAACGGTCCACTCCATCGCAATCGGAGCATCGGTTTCCGGCGCGAGCTTGTTTACCTCGAGCGTAGCTTCGATGCTGTCGTGATCGGTGATCGAAACCAACCCCTTGAGATTCAGATCTTGTATCTGACGCTGCTCTATATCGAATACATCCTTCGGCGAAAGCGGCGGCGACCAGAAAGAGGTCGAAAAGTCGACGTCGCGTCCCTCACGGTTGCGATAGTTGACTTGCTCGCGACGCCAGAAACTCGCAATGATCGGCAGCTGATCGGCATAATGCGGGATGAAATCCAGCATCTCCTTAGAGTGCTCAGTATGGCAATGGAGAGAGACGCCAGTGTTAGCCTTCGCGGAAAGATCACTCTTTTCGCGAAGTATATGCAGCCGTGTCTTTTCTGGATTCATTTCGTACTCCGTAAAACTGCCCGGTCAAACCCTATAATCTAACAAAAGGGTCAAGCATAGTAAATGCTCCCGATTGGAGTTCAGCTTTCTGTAATAGAACGACGAAATTCTTGCGTTTGCCGCTCCCGCCGGTCAATAAACGCATCAAGAGTCTCAGATGCCGAAAGTTTGAATTTAATTTCGTTTTTTTGTCACAAACGGTCGAAACGCGGTGTTTTTGCTTACAGATACGGGGAAATCATCCCAAATAAACTTCATACCGAGGCAGTAATAATATGAGTTGGATATATTCCATTGTTTTCGCAAGCCTTTTTGTTTCGTCCGACCTGCAGATCGAGCAGCAGCCTACATACAACAACATTAATACCCCGGCTGCCGCGGTCGTGAACGTCGGGAAGGACGAAACAGAAAAATTCGAGCAGTCATATCCTCTTTCGGCGAATGGCCGCGTAAGCGTCTCGAACGTCAACGGATCGATCGAGATGATCGCCTGGGATCGCAACGAGGTTAAGCTCGAGGCGACAAAGATCGCCGACAGCAAGGAATCGCTTGCGGAGGTTGAACTCCGCATCGACGCCCAGGCCAATTCATTCAGTGTCGAGACCGAATACAAGGACACGAATTGGAAAGATCAGCGTCGGAAGAAGATCGAGGTACATTTCAAGGTGTCAGTGCCGCGAACCGCGGTTCTCAATGAGATCGAGACAGTGAACGGATCGGTTGTCGCGGCAAACTTCACGAACATCACCAAGATCTCCGCCGTCAACGGCAGCGTCAACGCCACCAACCTTCGCGGAACTGCGGATCTTTCGACCGTGAATGGTACCGTTACGGCTGATTTCGACCGCGTCGAGTCGGGAAGCAAGATCGAGTTAAGCACGGTCAACGGCCGGGTCAATCTTCTTCTCCCGTCGGACACGAATGCTACGGTAAAGGCTGATTCGCTCAACGGAAACATAACGAACGCATTCGGCCTGCCGATCCGCAAGGGCGAATATGTCGGACGCGATCTGCATGGCCGGCTTGGATCGGGCGACGCCCAGATCAAACTCGACAGCGTCAACGGGCCGCTCGCTATCAATAAAAAGGATGACGGCAAGTCGGCAAGCCCGGCGGTGAATCTCCTTTCGAGCACTCGCGACGATTACTATAGCGACGCCGATAAAGTGATATCGCACAACGCCCAGAAGGCTCGGACAGACGCTCGAAAAGCCGCCGCCGACGCTCACCGTGAAACGACCCGTGCGGTCCGAGAGGCAAATCGCGAGATAGCTAAGATCAAGATCAAGGACCTCGAGAATCTGAAGATCGACATCGACGATAAAGACATCCAGGAATCTATCCGCGAGGGGCTGAAGATCCAGGAAAAGGTTCTAGCAAAGATGCAGGACGCGATGTTCTTTTCGGGTACGCCGATGGTCGAACGCAAAACGAACTCGTTTACCGTAGAGGGAACTCCGAAGGTTTTCATAGACGCTCCGAATTGCAACATCCGCTTACGCGGTTGGGACAAGAGCGAAGTAAAGTACGTCCTGACCGAATATCAGGATCTTCACTCCGGCAACGAGGCCAGGATCAAGGAAACGCAAACGAAGTCCGAGGTGAACCTTAGTGTCATTGGCGGCGACGCCAACGGCATGAACGGCCAGTCTCCGCGTCTCGAGGTTTTCGTCCCGCGAAAAACGAATCTCAAGGTCAATACGAAAGGCGAGATCAGGCTCGAAGGCGTTTCCGGTGAGATCGATCTTTCAGGCAGTGCGAATTCGATCGATGTCCGAGGATCGGATGGGCGGCTTAAGATCACTAATACTGAAGGTCTTGTGCGAGTGGTCGATTTCAAGGGCGACCTGATCGCCAAGACAAACGACGGCGAGATATATCTCGACGGCAACTTCGACCGCATCGATGCAACATCGACCGACGGCCGATTTGTGGTAACCCTTCCCGAGGGCGTTGATGCCGAAGTTTCGGCAAATGGTGGAAGCTTCACCGTCGAAGATCTTGCGAACGGCAAAGAGCTCTCCAAAAACAATTGGCGATTCGGCAAGGGCGGCCGTAAATACACCTTCAGCTCCGAGGACGGCTCCGTCGAGCTACGCAATCGCGACCTTGTAAATTCTGAAAGATAAGTTTCTCTACCTACGTCTAATTGATCGTATGGGTCAGTTTATTTGAAACCTTTTGACCCGAAACGCGTTCTAGTCAATTGTTCGATCCCAGGGTTTGTCCGTTATTCATACATAATTTCGATTTATATATTCAGGTGATTTTAATGAGATACCTCGTCCTTATAGCGGCTATTATTACGCTTTCATTCGCCGCGTACGCACAACCTTCGGGCTCTCCAAACCCCACGGCCGCGACGAAATTCGCTCCACCCTCAACGACTGACGACGTTCCGACCAAGTCAAAGTTTCCGCCGATCAAGATCGGGAATGTTCCGGTCCCGCCTGAAAAGGCATATCCCATAACCATTCCAAAGATCGGCCAGGCACTCGTGATCGACGGCAAGGTCGACGAAGAGATCTGGAAGGACGCAGCCGTCTTCAAGGACTTCGTGCAAACGGGCCCGGGCGACAACATTGCTCCGTCCAAGCCGACCGAGGTCTATGTGATGTACGACGAAAAGCATATGTACATCGCGTTCAAGGCCTGGGATGAGAAGGACAAGATCCGAGCGAGTGTCGCCAAGCGCGACAACGTGACCGGTGAGGACAACGTCCGCGTATGGCTCGACACGTACAACGATCAACGCCGTGCATACGTGCTCGCGTTCAATCCCTTCGGCATCCAGCAGGACGGTATCTACACTGAGGGAAATGGCGCCGATTTTTCCGTCGATATTGTGATGGAATCGAAGGGTGTGATCGAAGAATGGGGCTGGTCGGTAGAGGTGAAAATACCGTTCAAGTCGCTTAGGTATTCGGCCGGTAAGGACAAGCTCTGGGGCTTTAACCTCGCACGAAACATCGACCGGTTCAACGACGAATTTGACGCCTGGCTGCCAGATGACCGCAATGTATCAGGTTTTCTCAACAAGCATGGTAAGATCACCGGCCTTGATGGCATCAAATATGAGCGAACACTCGAGGTTACTCCGAGCGTAACTGTCTCCGAGACCGGCAAGCGCGTCCGCACTCTTGACCGATTCTTCCTCGGGCAGGATGAGAATCGACACATTCTCGATCCCGGCCGATGGATCAATCAGCCGGTCAAGGCCGACCTTGGCGTCACACTTAAATACTCCCTGAGCCCGAATGTAACGCTCGACGCCGCGATCAACCCCGATTTCGCCGAGATCGAAGCCGACGCACCCGTAGTCACGGCTAACCAGCGCTTCCCGATCTTTTTCGAAGAAAAGCGCCCCTTCTTTCTCGAGGGTAAGGACACCTTCAACTCCCCGCTGCGTATCTTCGATTCCAGATCGATCGTCGATCCCGATTTCGCCGCGAAGATCACCGGCAAAACGGGAAAGAATACGTTCGGGCTCCTCGTCGCTTCTGACAATGCGCCAGGCAACTACGATGAAGACGACCGCAACGACCTCGGAGTTCGGCCAAGGGTCGACGAGTTTCTTGATAAGAACGCGCTTTTTGCCATTCTTCGCCTAAAGCGAGATTTCGGCAAGGAGAACCACATTGGTTTCTTCGGCACGTATCGAAGCTTTCCGGAGCAGAAGAATCTTGTCGCCGGCGTGGATGGCCGGATCAAGATCAATCCGCAAACGACGGCTATCTTTCAGGTAGTGGGTACCCAGTCGAGACGCTGTTTCTTCGATCCGGTATTCGAACCTACGCAGAACCCCGACCAGTCCGATCGCAATCAGCAGATCTGCGGCGGTGGCACCTACGGCAACGTGACAGTTCTGGGAAGTCAGTACAACGAATACCGCTCAGGAAACGGGCTCGGCTATTACGTCAACGTCGACCATTCGACGGACACGAACGGCTGGTTCGCCGAGTTTGGCGGACGAAGTGCCGACTATCGTGCCGACGCGGGTTTCACTCGTCGCACGAATTCAAATTTCGCGTTCTTCTTTCACCGCACTTCGACCAAGTCGAATCCGAAAGGGAAGATCATCCGCCTCAACTGGAACAAGATGGGCGGCGTCGACTACGACTGGAGCGGACGGATCCAAAGTGCGAACGCGGAAACGAGGGTTAATCTTTCGCTGCAGCGGAGCGCGTTTCTAAACTTCGGCGGCGGCGTCGCATACGAAAAACTGTATGAAGAGGAATTCGGTCTAAAACGCTCCCCGACACGGCCGAACGGCACCTTCTTGGGCGACCCGACGCGAGCAACCTCGCAGCACTTTCTCTCGATGAATTTTGAGCAGAATCTCAACAAGCAGATCAGATACGGATTCTTTCTCGGAACCATTGGAAATGCCTTCGACTTTTTCCACTTTAAGCCATTGCCAACTGATCCCGACATTTTCTTACAGGATCCCGGTCCCGGTCGTCAGATCGATTTTGAGGGATGGGCCGAATACAAGCCGATCGACCCGCTGCGGATGTCCGTGAGCTATACGAAGTCCCGGCTCGTCCGCAACGATAACCGAGTCCGGGCATTCGACGCCGATCTGGTATCGGCTCGTTCGACGTATCAGTTCACCCGATTTCTATTCACGCGACTGCGGCTCGATTACGATTCGACCCGCAACAATTACAGCGGCCAGGCTCTTTTGGCCTTTACCCCGAGCCCCGGCAAAGCGTTCTACATCGGCTATAACGACAACTCGAACTACCGCGGCTTTAACCCGTACACAGGCCAGTTCGAACCCGGATTCCAACGCAACAGCCGCACATTTTTCGTCCGAGCCTCGTACATTTTCCGCAAGAGCATTTAACAAGTTGTTCCTCCTGATAGCGCAACTAGCGGCGGAGTCCTCGCAAGACTCCGCCGCCTTTTTTTCGACTGGACCGCACGCGTCCCGCGTGCCCGCCGCCCCAGCGGCGCCCCGTTGCCACAGAACCCAAGATTTTCATTACCACGCCAGGGTTTGATATAGTTTTCCTCGAAGACTGTTATTTCTCAATTAGAAGACGAGGTTCTGCTTAATGCAGATCAAAAGGGGAATCGTGTGAAAATCACGAGCTGTCGCGCAACTGTAAGTAACGCATAGTTACAAGTCAGGTGACCTGCCTTTGTCTTAAAGACGATGCTTTCGCGAAATGAAGCAGGCGGTCAAGGGCCACACACCTACCGAAGCCTTTTACAGGCGTTCCTACTTCATTCCAGAACGATTCACAAACTGATTCGACGATAGAGCTGCGCACGTCAGCCGGATCGTGTATAGGATGAAGCTTGAACAAACTTGATGTATTTAAGGCCTGGGGGAAGATACTGACTGGCGGATATCCGTCGCTTTCGATCGAGATAACGCGGGAATGTCCGCTGCGGTGTCCGGGGTGTTATGCCTATGAGCCCGGTCACCTGAACGGAGCGGGAAATCTCCGCGAACTCGCGGACTTCAAAGGAGACGACCTCGTCGACGGTGTCCTGACGCTTGTCGATAAATATAAGCCGCTACATCTTTCGATCGTCGGAGGCGAGCCTCTTGTACGTTTCCGCGAACTCAACATACTCCTTCCAAAGATCGCCGAACGCGGAACCGCCGTGCAGCTTGTCACGAGCGCCGTTCGCGAGATCCCGAAGGAATGGGCAGACATCAAAGGGCTCTACATCGTCGTCTCCATCGACGGCCTTCAGCCCGAGCATGACGCCCGGCGAAAGCCCGCCACCTACGAACGCATCCTGCGAAACATCAGCGGGCATTCGATCACGGTTCATTGCACCGTGACGTCGCAAACCGCACAACGCGAAGGTTATTACGACGAGTTCCTCAAATTCTGGTCCGACCGCCCCGAGGTCCGGCAGATCTGGATGAGCCTCTTTACGCCCCAGATCGGAGCGGACGATGCCGAGATCCTCGATCCGGAATTAAGGGAAAGAGTGATCAGCGAGTTCGTCGAGCTCCGCGAAAAATATCCGAAGCTCGTCTTCCCCGACATGGTCGCCACAGGCTATCGCGAGCCGCCGAAGTCGCCCGCGGAATGCATCTTCTCGAAGACGACTCTCAATCTGACGGCGGATCTCACCAGCCGTGTCTCGCCCTGCCAGTTCGGCGGAACGCCGGATTGTTCGCAATGCGGCTGCATCGCCTCAGCAGGCCTCGCGGCCGTCGGCAACTACAAGCTATTCAACACCCTTCCGCTTCACCGCATCTACGGCGTGTCCGACCGCATCGGCCAGACCTTCAGAAGCTGACCACGTGTCAGTAGCCCGCACGTCAGTAAGGGCGCCCTCCACCACTCGGCGCGGACGTGCATGTGGCGCCGATTGGGCATATCATGCGTTCGAGAGGTAACCCCTATGAAGACCGCGATCATCTTGATTCTTTTATGCGTGATATCGGCTGCAGCGCAGACTGACGTCGAGAAGTACGTCGGCCAATATCAGGTGACGGGAGCGCCGATGATGATCACGGTGACGGCGAAAGCCGGAAAGCTGGCGATCGCGGCGACGGGGCAGGGGACGGCCGGTATCGAACTGGTCTCCGGTGAGAACTATTCGGTCACGGGGACGCCCATCAAGCTGACCTTTCAGCTCGACTCAGCAGGCAAGGTGACGGGGATGATGATCCACCAGGCACCGGGGTTGGATGTCCCTGCCGTAAAGATCAACTCTTCATCCGAGGCTCCGGCCGACAAGTCGCCGCACAAGTCCGCGTTTGTCACGGCGAACGGGATCAAGATGAACTATCTCGATTGGGGCGGCACCGGCGACGTCGTCATACTGCTCGCCGGCCTCGGCAACGACGCACACGTCTTTGACGAGTTCGCAGCGAGCTTCATCGACAAGTTTCACGTCATCGGCCTGACGCGTCGCGGCTTTGGCGAGACCGACCGCCCGGCGACGGGTTACGAGACAACGACGCGGGTCGAAGACATTCGCGCCTTTATGGATACCCAAAAGATCACGCGGGCACACCTCGTCGGCCATTCGCTCGCGGGTGACGAGATGACGCAGTTTGCGGCCGTTTATCCCGACCGGGTGATAAAGATGGTCTATCTCGACGCGGCCTACGATCGCAGAAAATTCTTTACCTGCACCACAGACATGCCCGGCGGACTGCCGCCCAGCCACCTTCGCATGCTCGGCGAGGCACTTAACTGCCCCGGCTGGGAAAAGATCGTCGCACCCGATAGGCCGCCCGCCGAAATGCTCAACGTCCAGGTCCAAACAATGCGATCCGCCGTAAAGTTCATCCCCGACTACAAAAAGGTCAAGGCCCCATCGCTCGCCATCTACGCCGACCCCGACGTCCCCCAGAACCCCGGAAACCTCGACGCCGATACAACCGCCAAACTCGCCGTCTGGTGGAAAGAAAAACAGACCCCAATAACCCGCGCCAGCATCGAGCAGTTTCGAAAGGAAATGAAAAACGGCCAGCTCACAGAAATAAAAGGCGCCACCCACTACGTCTTCGTCGGCCCATACAAAGATCAGGTCATTAAACTTACAAAGGACTTCCTCGCGAGGTGATTCGTCTGAGCGTAGCAGCCGGTTCTCGCAATCATCCACTCTCCATTTTCACTCGTCCGTACCTTCCCACGACGAGCAAAAATCATCTCAGACTTCTCAAAATGCAGGTTCATTCATTTTCCGGTTCTGAAACGCTCGAATATAGCTTGGTCGAACGACTTGTTTGTGTGACTCGCGGAACGACAAGATGAAGAGTCGTCATATAG
>JBEBGW010000191.1:0-8475 GCA_040081025.1 Pyrinomonadaceae bacterium
GCCGGACACTTTGGGTGGAGGCGTATCCACCCTGAAAGAGTCCGGAGAACGCGCATTCACATTTGTGATTCCGCCTTGTGGTGCTGCGTTCTTCTTCTTAAAGAACTCCGCGACCGCATCGGCCGTGTTGTATGTCTTGCCGGTATAAAGATTCCTCGGTTTGGACGGGGCGGCCGCGGCTCGCTCACCTTTCAGTGCGGAAACCACATACTTGTTGCCGCGTGTCGTCGAGCTCCGAGCAAACGACAGCCACGAAGATCCGTATGAAAGATCATCGATCAATTCGAGCGGCATTTCGTTTAGGAATTGCGATGGCTCGGCGGCGATCTCTTCGCCGTAAACCCGCCGCCGCATCGAGTGCGTGATATATAGAAGTTTCTCGGCACGGGTTATCGCCACGTAAGCCAATCGCCGCTCTTCTTCTAGTTCTTTCGGATCGTTGATGCTTCGCGAATGCGGGAATATGCCGTCTTCGAGCCCTACGAGAAATACGATCGGAAACTCAAGGCCTTTCGCGGAGTGCACCGTCATCATCGTGACCCGCGCCGACGAATCGAGGCTGTCTGTATCCGCCGTCAGCGCCGCGTGGTCGATGAAATCTCGGAGCGTCGCGTCGGGCATTCGATCATAATCGACGGCGGCGTTGACCAGCTCCTCAAGGTTCTCCAGCCTTGCCTCAGACTCATCCGAATTCTCCGACCGCAGCATTAGGGAATACCCGCTGTCGTCGATCGCACCGATCACGACGTCGGAAACTTTCTTGTCCGATTCGGCAACCTCGGTAACTTTCTTCTGCAATCGCTCTATTACCTTGTGGAACGACAGAACGGCATCTTTGGCACGGTTTGTTAGATTCGCCTTAACGCCAGTCATTGGATCGGTCAGAGTCTCGATTGCTTCCCAAATCGATACACCGAGCCCGCCGGCTCGAGCCTGAAGTTCGTCGAGTGTCGTCTTTCCTATTCCCCGCGTGGGCGTATTGATCACCCGAAGCAGAGCTATGTCATCCTGCGGATTCAAGGCCAGTTTCAGATAAGCGACGATGTCTTTAACTTCCTGCCGCTCGTAGAACGAAAATCCGCCGACGATGTTGTAATCGATTCGCATTCTACGAAGCTGTTCTTCGAACACGCGGGATTGGGCGTTCGTACGATACAAAACGGCGATCCGCTGCGATCCATCGCGACGGAGATGCTCCTCGATTTTCGCAGCAACAAATCTTCCCTCTCCATCGGCGTCCTGGGCCTGGTAATATAAGACCCGATCCCCGTCCGAATTCGACGTCCAAAGCTTTTTCTTTTTCTGATTGATGTTGTTCGCGATGATCGCGTCGGCCGTGTCGAGAATTGTCTGAGTGGAGCGATAGTTCTGCTCGAGTAGGATGACCTTAGCGGTCGGAAAATGCTGTTCGAATTCGAGAATGTTGCGGATGTCGGCTTGCCGGAAGCCGTAGATCGATTGGGCGTCATCGCCGACCACGCAAATGTTCTGCTGCTTTTCGGTAAGAAAAGTGATCAGCCCCAACTGTAGCGGATTCGTGTCCTGGTATTCGTCAACGAGGATGTATTTATACCGATTGTTGTACTTCTCTCGGGTCTCTGCGGACTTCCGCAGCAGCCGGACAGTCTTGATCAGAAGATCGTCGAAATCCAAAGCGTTCGCGATTCTCAGTCTCTCCTCGTACATTCGAAACACTTTCACCGCCGCCGCACGCTTCTCGTCCGTATGCTCGACCTTTGACGCGAACAGTTCTACATCTTCGCCTCGATTCTTTGCCGACGAGATCGCGTTGCGAACAACTCGCGGAATGACCTGCTTCTCGTCAAACCCGAGATCCTTAATGCACGCCTTAACCACGCGGTGCGAATCGTCAGTATCGTAGATCGTAAATGATTTCTTGTAACCTTCGTTCAACGCTTCTATGTCTTGCCGCAGGATCCGAACGCACAGACTGTGGAACGTCGAGATCAGCGGAAACGAGTTCAAATGCTCGTCTTTCAGCAGTTCGTGCACGCGATCCCGCATCTCGCCGGCCGCCTTGTTTGTGAACGTAACCGCAAGAATGTTATGCGGTGCGACACCTTTCTCTTTGATCAGATGAGCAATGCGAACCGTGATCACGCGTGTCTTGCCCGACCCGGCACCAGCCAGGATCAGAAGCGGCCCGTCCGTTGTTTGAACGGCTTCGGCCTGTGGAGGATTGAGTGTAGATAGAAGATCCATTGGTGGTGAGGCCTGGTTCCTGACTTTGCGGTTATCTCGTGGAGAGCAAGGCTTTACGAATCATAGATGTTGGTGCCCTCGAGCGGCTCAACGATGACGGCGGTGCCGTACGCAAGAATTTCGGTCGCGGTCGTGGCGATCTCGTTGGCATCATAGCGGGCTCCGATCACGGCGTTTGCCCCGAGTTCAGACGCATGTTGGATCATGATGTCAAACGCATCTTCTCGCGTCTGTTCACATAGAGTCGTCCATGCAGTAATGTTTCCGCCAACTAACGTTTGAAGCGACGCTCCGATGTTCGCGAATACATTTCGCGAGCGGACGACGATTCCGCGTACTACACCAAGGTTTTGAACGATGCGAAAACCCGGCAATTCGAATGCTGTCGTTACCATCTGATGCGAAACTGAGTACCTCGGGGCACTCACCGGATACGGCGCCTTTACCTTGTTCTCATTCATCATACTTTCACCATTCGATCTCACTTGATCAATGCCTGAACGTCCCTGAACTTCTCATGCCGGGAATCTCGCATCATCTCGAACAGGGCCATCTCCATCGATGACGGCACAACCCCGCTTGCGAACATTTTCTTGAGTCCCGCTTCCCGGTCATGCTGGTATCGCGATGCGACACAGTCGGTCAGAAGATGGACTTGATATCCGGCGGCGAGCAGATCGTGAGCGGTTTGGTTTACGCAGACGTGGGTCTCGACGCCGCAGAGGACGATCTGTTTGGCCTCGAACTTCTCTAGCTCGGCGACGAAGCTCAGTTCGGCATACGAGCTAAATTTTGTTTTCTCAACAAACGACGCATCGTCGGGTAGGCTCAACAACAATTCCTCGGCAGTCCGACCGAGGCCTTTGGGATATTGTTCCGTGACAACGATCGGACGGCCAAGTATCTGAAAACCCCGAATGGCGATCGCGATTCGTGAAACTGTTTCCGCGAAATCCGGGATCGCCTTGCGAAAAGCCTCCTGAACGTCCACGACGACAAGCACCGAATTGTCTATATCGAGCGAGTTACTGTGCATCTTCCCTCTTCCGGCGAGCTGCTTCCTTCGCTTTCATTTCCTTTTTATAGGTCTTGAAGAAGAAAAAAACGGCGGCAAATGAGACGACCAATATCAGGATCATCATCGCCGCGATGAAGATCACTTCGGCGGTTGCACTTCCGGGCATAGATCGATTTTAACAGGGCTCGCGCAGGAGGACTAATGAGGAGCTTGATTCGGCACGGCCAATACATCTGATGCGGGATCGGAAAGGAGTTTTTCTTTGTAAGATTCGGGGATCTGCTTTACGCGTTTCGATGAATCCGTGACGAGATGGAGCGTTTCGCCCTCCGCAACCAACGTATCGTCGCTGCCGCGGACGACCTCGTAAATAAAACGGATCGAGCGGCTTCGGATCTCAGCGATGCGAGTTCGGACGTGGAGCAGGTCTTCGTAATAAGCGGGGGATTTGTACCGGACATAGGACTCGGCGACAACCATAAGGGCGTCGTCGCTCTCTTCCATTTCTTTATAGGAGAACCCGCGTGCGCGGCAGAGGTCGCTGCGGCCGGCTTCGAACCATATTAGGTAGTTCGAATGATGGACGATGCCCATCTTGTCCGTCTCGGCATATCGGACCCGAATCTCGGTTTCATGCCAGCCGTCCATAATAAAAATTGGCTGGGAGACAGGGATTCGAACCCCGATAGGCAGATCCAGAGACTGCAGTCCTACCATTAGACGATCTCCCAGCGTTATAACTAATTTACGTGCCAAGATTTAGCTTGTCAATCCAACGCTTTTGCGGAAGTGAGGGCGTTATATTCAAGTTGATCGTTAGGCCCTTGCTAACGCGCGGGCTTCTGCAATAATTCAACTATGGCTTTCGACAAAGAGATCCTCAATAACCGGCAGGCTTACCACGAATATCACATTCTCGACAAGTACGAGACTGGTGCGGTGCTCGTCGGGACCGAGGTGAAAAGCATCATAGAAGGCCGGATCCAACTCAAGGATTCGTATGTCCAGGTAAAGGACGGCGAAGTGTGGCTACTCAACGCACACATATCACCGTATTCCCACGGAAATAAGCAAAATCACGATCCGCTCCGGACGCGAAAGTTGCTACTGCACCGGAAAGAGATCGAAAAACTCGAGCGCGAAACGGTCGTGAAGGGCCTGACCCTGGTGGTGACGTCGATATATTGGAAGAATGGGCGGATAAAGTTCGAGATCGGCGTCGCGAAAGGCAAGAAATTGTACGATAAACGCGAGACCGAAATGAAAAAAGCGGTCGAAAAGGAAACCCGTCAAGAGTTGAAAGAGCGCCTTAGATAAGTTATAGCTATATAAGCGGTTTTTGTATCAAAACAGCCAATTAACTAACTGAGGAAACTTAATGAAATCTGTCGCCATTACGGGGAATTTTCCCGAAGCGAATGTTGAAGCTCTTGCCGTCGTCGTCTTCAAGGGCGAAAAAGCGACATCGGACGGCCTGAAGGAGCTTGATGCGGTCACAGGAGGCCTTTTAGGATCGATCATAGGCTCGGAAGAGTTCAAGGGCGAATCCGGCGAGACCGTCTTGGTTCGATTTGCGCCGAAGGGGAAGATCAAGGCCAGCCGCGTCCTTCTTATCGGGGGCGGTGATAAGAGCGAATGCAAGGCCCATCACGTCGCGATTGCCGCCGGAACGGCCTTGCGAACTTTCAATAAACAGAAGTTAAAGAGCGTCGCTCTCTCGCCTCGTACATTTTTGGATGCAGTTTCGGTCGCTCAAGCCGCGATCCAAGGCGCGATCTGCAGCACATTCGAGCTCGATAAATACAAATCGGCCGACCGTTCGAAACAGACGGTGACCACATTCGGCGTCCACGTCGAGGGGGCTAAGCCTGCGGAAATCAAGAAAGGCTTGATTCGCGGCGAGATCGTCGGCGAATCGATGAACTTTACTCGCGACCTCGCAAATGAGCCGCCAAACGTTCTCACGCCGACCGAGATGGCGAATCGTGCGGCGAGCATGGCGAAGGAATTCGGCCTGAAGTGCGAGATCCTCGACGAAGCCAAAATGACCAAAATGGGAATGGGTTCGTTGATGAGCGTCTCGATCGGTTCGGAACAGCCGGCGAAGATGATCGTTCTGCGATATACGCCAACCAAGAGCACCGCGAAGAACAAGGAAATGCTCGCACTCGTCGGTAAAGGCATCACGTTCGACACCGGCGGTATCTCGCTCAAGCCTGGTGAGGGTATGGATGCGATGAAATACGACATGTCCGGCGGCGCGACCGTGATCGGCACGATGCGTGCCATCGCCCAACTCAAGCCGACGGTGCCGGTCCTTGGCGTTATCGCGGCTGTCGAGAATATGCCGGACGGTAAAGCATCGCGGCCGAGCGATGTCGTCACCGCAATGAACGGCAAGACCATCGAGATCCTTAACACCGACGCGGAGGGACGCCTGATCCTCGCGGACGCCGTCGCCTACGCCGAGAAGCAAGGAGCGACCAGCATCGTTGATATGGCGACCCTTACCGGAGCCGTGATCGTAGCCTTGGGCGACCAAAATACCGGTGTCATGGGTAACGACCAGGGGCTCATCGACGAGATCGTCGAGTGCGGGAAAGAGAATGGTGAAGGATTCTGGCAGCTTCCGGTGAGCAAGGAATACAGCAAACAGATCAAATCCGACATCGCCGACATCAAGAACATCGGTCCTCGCGGAAAGGCCGGCACGATCATGGGAGCCGTATTCATTCAGGAATTCGTCGATAAGGCGAAGTGGGCTCACCTGGATATCGCGGGCACCGCATGGGCGGATGCTGCGAAACCGTACGCAGCGAAAGGTCCGACGGGAGTTGCGATCCGCTCGCTGCTCACGCTTGTCGAACGTTCGCAATAGCCGGAAAAGCGAGCAGCGATCAGGTTGAATGTATTGGCCTTGCTTACGCGCGGGCTTCCGCATAGAATTGGCTGGTAAGTTTTCACTTATCAGCCTTTTTTTATTGCAATAAACTCCCGTCTGTTTCGTCCTTTTTACGCGGGATTACGCGTTTAGTATTAAGTGAGATTCGCGCGGCGACGCGTCTGAGCCGCTTCCCCCTATGAATCGAAACACCATAAATCTGTCGTTGGCCCTCGGCACCATTTTTCTTGTTGCCGGATGTTTCTGCAATTCGGATCGCAACTCGGGATCCGCGCCGGATCGTCCCGTCGCTTCTAATTCGTCCCAGCCTGCCTCGAACAAGGGCTCGTCGACGACCTCAAGCGACCCGAGCAAAAAACCGGATAGCGGCGATTTTCTCGTGGAGCACGAAGACGTTTCGACACCGAAGTATGTCGAGATCGACAAGCAGATCAAGGGCGAGAAGTTGCTCGAAAAGGCCGCGAGCCAGTTGAACGCCGCACTAAGCCTGCCGGAGAACATCACACTTCGGACAAAGGACTGCAAGGAAGTTAACGCTTACTACGACCCGAACGACAGCTCCGTCACAATGTGCTACGAGCTGATGGAACATTTCTACGCCTCGTTCAGAAGTTCCGGCGTCAATGAGAAAGAGGCGTATACGCAGATGTTCGACGCCGTCCGCTTTGTGTTCCTTCACGAGATCGCCCACGCGATCATCGACAAATATAAACTCCCGATCATCGGCAACGAAGAAGACGCCGCGGACCGCTGCTCGGCCTACATCAACCTCGAAGAACTCGGAGCCGACGGCGTTAAGGCGATCCTTGCCGCGGCGGACGCGTTCGCGATCGAGTCTAAGCGGACCGAGGGTGCCAAGAAGAATATGGCCGACGAGCATCTGCTCGGCGAGCAAAGATATTACAACGCTCTTTGCATGGTTTACGGCTCGAATGCGTCTAAATGGGAGAAGCTCGTGACCGACGGCTATCTGCCAAAGGAACGCGCGGTTCGATGTCCGACGGAATATGGGAAAACTGTAGATGCATGGTCAGAACTGCTCGGGCCCTGGCGCAGAAATTAACCTCACATAAAAGCGGGAGAATAGAATGAAGAACATCCTCAACAAATTGGTGAACGGAAGAGACAACCGGCTCAGTGGGTTGATCGCACTCGCGGTCGTGCTCTCTATCGCACTCGGCTGCAACTGCACTAAAAGCCTCGACTTGGACAACGCAAGCTCGTCGAGCAACTCATCGAGCGACAATCCGTTCGACAACTCCTCTACGAGTAGCGATGACAGCGGCGTACCTGGAGATGCTCTGTTGAACGCTCTTGTCAAGGAAACGACCGCCGACTTCGCTGCCGCGATTAGTTCGGGTGATTTCTCGAGCATGCATGCGAAGGCGTCAACTGACTTCCAGAATTCGGTGTCTAAAGACACGCTTCAATCTTCGTTCAAGGATTTCATCGATAAGAAGCGGCAGGTTCTTCCGATCCTGGCAAAAGCGATCGCCTCCGATCCGGAATATACATCTGCTCCCAGGATCCGTACCGAGCAGGGCCTCGACATTCTGGTTACGGAAGGAAAATACGCGACGAAACCGCTGCCCGTGACTTTCAACTATGAATACGTAAAGCGTGATGGACGTTGGAAACTGCTGATACTAAAGATCTACATCCGATAGGTTGAGACCAGCAAAAGTGCCGCTTATTTCGGGCGGCCCTTTTGCTTTTTAAACCCTTGACCGATAAGATTTTAGTTTCCAATTATGAAGATCCACGAGTTTCAAGGTAAAGCACTTCTTAAGGAATACGGCGTCCCTGTTCCGCGCAGCATTGTCGCGAAAACACCGGAAGAAGCCGAGGCGGCGGCGAAGGAGCTCGGCACCGATGTTGTCGTCGTGAAGGCACAGATCCACGCCGGCGGCCGCGGCAAGGGCGGGGGTGTAAAGCTTGCTAAGTCACCTGAAGAAGCAAAGCAGGTCGCGTCCGAGATACTCGGGATGATGCTGATCACGCATCAAACCGGTACCGAAGGCCGCGAGGTCAAGACGCTTCTCGTCGAAGAGGGCCTGCCGATCGACAAGGAATTTTACCTCGGCATAACGCTCGACCGCGTCACTGGACGGAACACCTTTATGGCGTCGTCTGCGGGCGGTATGGACATCGAAAAGGTCGCCGAAGAAACGCCGGAGTTGATCCTAAAGGAGTCGATAGATCCGTCAGTCGGCTTGCGTCCGTTCCAGGCTCGCAAACTCGCGTTCGGACTTGGCATTCCCGCGGACCTCGTCAATCAGGCAGCGAAGTTCATGCTCTCGCTCTATGACGCGTACGAAAAGATGGACGCGTC
>JBEBGW010000511.1:0-2211 GCA_040081025.1 Pyrinomonadaceae bacterium
CGTTGGGCCTGAGACTTCGCCAGAACGTGTAAGAATGTTCCGCTTGCAGGAATATCCGGATTAAGGAGTGAATGCCGTTGGTATTCGGCGAAGGTCAAGGAACACGCCATCCCAGAGCATTGCGGCACGGTCGCGACCGATTCGCATAAGGAAGGAACGCTGGGTTCTAGTATTACTGATAGTGCAGTTGAATCGAACTGCATTAATCTCATCGCCGTGGATCCCGATGGCGGCGAGAGACGTATCAAAGTATGTTTTTGCGTCTGCGTTTGACACGGTGCGGCCTTCGAAGCTGTTGACTCCGCAGTTCTCATCGCCCACCGCGATCTTGTCCACTCCGAATCTTACGCGGGAGCCGATCAGCGACCGGAGGTCTTTCTCGTCCGCCGTCGAGCCCTTCCCGCCCGTCGCGAAGCGGTAATCAGCAACCTTCCAGTTTCCAAACGGACTCAGTTGACGGACCGCGCTGTAGATCGCACGTGACGAACGCCCGGAAGCAGAGTTCCACACCGCGTCCGGCCCATGATCGATGGTATGAACTTCAACATTCTTTGCGTCGAGGAATCGGCTCGCGATAACACGATGCCCCTTGCCAAACTCGATAGTATCGAGCCTGGTCAAATACTTCACGGTCCGCTTCGATGGAACATCAGCCGGGGCCGTTAAAGTCGTTCTGAAAACGGCACTGTAGGTAAGACTGTTAGGCGTGAAGCTAATGCTCGTCCTGTCTACGTCAATGATCTCTTCCTCACCTGTCACCACTCGCAGCCAATCATCTTTGGACTGAGCAGAGCCTGTAAGTGGGCACAACGAGACCAATACAAGTAAGACCCTCAAAGGGAGTTTAGTTGGGGAATACTTCATGCTGCTTCCGTCGTACGATCAAAAAATATTATTCCGGTTTGTATCCCCACGCAATATAAATGTTGCCCAGGAAAACAGCGATTCGACTCAGTTCTCAGAAACCCGTTGACATTGATTTCTGTGTATGGCGCAATGTTTCGCCCGGGCCTGCCCGTGATCTTTGACAACCTTGGAGTCCGGTTTAAGGGTCAGCGCGACCTGACCTTTTCAGGCCTTTATACTAGAGAAAAAGTTTTTCGAAATCGACAATTTTAGCTGTGGAAAACAGCGTAAGTATAGTCTTTGCTATCGGTTGCGTGTCCCACGCATCTTGCGGGACACTTCGGGACAGCTTTATCGTTAAAAATCGGGTAAGCTATTCTCTAGCAACAGTTACGTTGATGGATGCTGATTCGCGAAATAAAGCGTGCGCGCAGTGGGATAGGGACACGGGACAGCTTGGATGAGAAACGATAAGCCGATCTTCGCCATCTCGGGACCGACCGCTTCCGGCAAAACGGCCCTTGGAGTGCGATTGGCCCATGAAGTCGGCGGTGAGGTCATCAATTTTGACTCGGTGCAGATCTACCAAGGCATCGAAATAGCCACCGCAAAGCCCTCAGAGGCCGAAAAGCAGGGCATTCCACATCATCTCATTAATTACGTCGACCCGAACATCAACTACACCGCCCCTGACTGGGCAGCCGATGCAGCGGCGAAGATCGCTGAGATTGAATCCCGTGGAGCGGTGGCGATACTGGTTGGGGGGACTGGATTCTACCTTCGCACGCTTCGTCAGCCGCTCTTCGAAAGCCCGAAAACCGATCAGGACCTTCGCGAGCGTCTCAAGCAAATTGCTGAAAAGAAAGGGGTTCCGCATCTTCACCAACTGCTCGCACGTCTCGACCCGAATGCTGCCGCGAAGCTCCTCGAAAATGACGCTCCCCGAATAATGCGTGCCCTCGAGGTCATCTTTCAGACTGGCGAACTATTCTCTCGACAGCAGCCGAATCGTGCCGAACCGCCTGAATTTGGTGCCCGCATTTGTCTATTCGTCCTGAATCCGCCCCGCGAGATTGTGTACGAAAAAATAAACCGCCGTACCGAAGAGCATTTCGCCGCCGGCCTTATTGAGGAAGTGAAACAATTGCTGGCATCGGGCGTAAATGAAACAGGTAATGCACTTGGAGCCCACGCTTACCGGCGCGTATGCGAACATTTGCGGGGCGAAAGGAGCCTCGAATCGGCAATCGAAAAGTCGAAGCAAGATGTTCGGAACTACGCGAAACGACAGCTAACTTGGTTCCGCCGCGAATCGGATGCGTGCTGGCTCAACGGGTTCGGCTCGGACGACGAAACTTTCGCGGA
>JBEBGW010000192.1:0-8463 GCA_040081025.1 Pyrinomonadaceae bacterium
TCTTATGCGAGTACTGAAACTTGGAATACTAAGTTCTATTGCGTTGGTCGCGTTCGGGGGCGCGTTCTCGGCAGAGGTTAGAGCCCAGGACGAGAGATTGATCGGAGGCGGAGCCGGGATCACCGTGTTCGAGGACCGGAATTTTCGAGGCGATGCAGCTACTTATCAGAGCAATGTCTCGAACTTGAACTCACGGTTCAACAATCGAATTTCGAGCATCCGCGTCGGCGGCGGCGAGCAATGGCAAGTTTGCGATCAAGCCAACTATCGCGGCCAGTGTGTCACCGTCTCCGGTGAAGAAAGCGACCTTGGTCAGAACAATTGGAACGATCGCATCTCATCGCTCCGGCGCCTCAGTGGCGGTGGTGGCGGAGGCGGTGGTGGTGGAGGCGGCAGTCGTCCGCCGAGCTGGGCAGTAGGAACGTTTCGTTCGGCCTACCCGTCCGTTACTATGACGATCGCTTCTAACGGTCAGGTTCAGTCGAACATCGGCGGACAGATCTATTACGGCCGATACACCAATCAGGGAATACGGTCGGACAGTGACGGATCGGTGGCTGCGGTTACGCGTTCTGGTAACGGTATTCGTACCTACAATCGAAACACTGGTCAGACTATCGACTTTACCCGAAATTGGGGCGGCGGCGGTGGTGGCGGCGACAATGGCGGCGGTTGGGACGGCCCGACGAGCGCTCCACCGAGCTGGGCCGTTGGCACGTTTGAAGCCGAGAGTGGAGACGTCCGAATGACGATCAGAAGCAACGGCCAAGTGACCAGCCGGATAGGCAATAACACCTACAATGGCCGCTACTATTACGGAAGCATACATTCCAACGGTGAAGTAGCGACCGTCACTCAGGACCGAAACGGAATCCGCACTTACAACCGGACTTCCGGCGTGTATCTGAACTTCCGACGCCGCTAATAATGGCCGTGGGGTAAGTGAAGCTGTCCTGATCGAGTTTTCAGGACAGCTTCTTTGTTTTTGGACCGGCCGACCTGGAAAACAAGCCGCCGATCATCCGATTCGGGAACGACGCTTTAGTCCATCACAATAACCGCGGATTCCCCCTCGACAACCGTGTCGCCATCCTGATTCCTACAAATCGTTTTTAGTGAGACGATGTTCTTGCTTTCGCGGACGGCGGTGACGGTCGCGGTGGTTGTAACGGTATCGCCGATGAAAACAGGCGCGGTGAACTTGAGAATTTGTGATAGGTATACGATCTTGCGGTCGCTGAGCTCATTTCCAAGCACGGCGGAGATCAATGCCCCGCTGAGCATTCCATGAGCGATCCGGCGTCCGAAGCGGGTCGTTCTGGCAAACTCTTCGTCAAGGTGAATGGGATTGTGATCGCCTGAAAGGTCAGCGAAAGCGCGGACCAGCTCGTCGGTTATCACGCGATCTCTAGAAAAGCTGTCGCCGATCTTAATTTTCATAAGTTGAAATTCTAAAGTGTTGGGTTTCGCAGGAAACTCCGTAAAACTCGTGCGACGCCTCCTTTGAGTGCCGCGTCAGGGCCGAACGCCGCGGGAACGATTTCGACCGAGTGGTCAAGGCCGAAGATGGGGCGCTCGCGCAGTTCCTGGCTGATCATTGGTATCAGGAATTCGGAGAGCGAACTAAGCGGGCCGCCGAGAACAACGCGTTCCGGGTCAAAGCTCTTGATGAGCGAGTCGATCCCGATGGCTAGAGAGTGGGCAATAAATACAAGAGCTCGGAGGCCCCGCTTCTCGCCGTTGCGAGCCGAAAGAAGAATCCGTTCGATCGTTTGCGGTGCTGTTCCCGCCTTCTTCGTGCGGGCGGCGAGCCGATCAAACTCCGAGAATAGGGCTGCCTCGTTTGCGACGGTTTCCCAGCAGCCTATCTTCCCGCAAGCACATTTTTTGCCGTTGAAGTCGACGGTCATATGTCCGAATTCGCCCGCGATGCCGGATGACCCGCGGAAGATCTCGCCTTCGACGATCAACCCGCCGCCGATACCAACCCCCGCGCTGACGTACAGCACTTCGCGAAAACCTCTTGCGGCTCCGAAGAAATGCTCGCCTAGCGCCGCGAGTGAAGCTTCGTTATCAATCAGGACCGGATGGCTAAGCTTGGACCTCAAACGCTCGAGAATAGGCACGTTGCGCCAGCCAAGATTCGGCGCGAAGAGGACCGTTCCGCTGTCGAGGTCGACCGCTCCGGGAACTGCGACCGACACACCAAAGACTTTTCCGTTGCGGGCCTCCGCATCGGCTGCGGCGTCGAGCGCCATTTTGGCGGTCTTTGAAATTACCCTGCCAGCCGGCATCGATCGATCGAAGGTTGTGTCCTTTCGCGAGATCGTTTCTCCTGCAAGATCTGCCGCAAGGACGACAATACTTCCGATTCCGATCTCGACGCTGACCGCCGAGGCCTTTCGCGGATCGATGTCGATCAACACCTCTCGCCTGCCCGCACGTTCCGTCGGGTTTTCGCCGATGAATTTCACGCAGCCGCTCGCGACAAGCTCGGCTGCCAAACTGGAGACGGTTGCTTTGTTGAGCCCTGTGATGCGGGAGAGCTCGACGCGGGAGATCGGGCGATCGCGGTAGATAAGCTGCAGGATCGATGTGAGGTTCTGATATCGCAGGGAGCCGTGGTTGCCCGTGACCAGATCGGGTGATTTGTTCTTTTCTTTCACCGTTGACACTGAGAACACAATAATCTAGATTTAGTTGGTTGTCTAAACCAATTATCGTTTATGACATTTCTTGGAGTGGATATCGGCACCGGCGGATCGCGGGCTGTGGTGATCGACGAGGCAGGAGCAGTACTTGCTCAAGCCACGGTCGAACATGCGCCGTTCGCCTCGCCGCATACAGGCTGGTCCGAGCAATCACCAGACGATTGGTGGAGCGCGGCTTCTGACGCGATCCGGAGCGTGTTGGCATCCGTTTCCGAAGAGATCGGCGCAGTGAGCTTTTCGGGCCAGATGCATGGCTCGGTATTCCTGGATGAGGGTGACACCGTGATCCGACCGGCGTTGTTGTGGAACGACCAGCGAACCGCCCCGCAAGTCGATAGATTAAAGGCGACGATCGGCGATGAGCTGATAATTGAGATGGTCGCGAACCCGGCCGTCACGGGCTTCACGCTGCCGAAGCTGTTGTGGCTTCGCGACAACGAGCCTGAGAACTGGAGCCGTGTTCGATCAGTTTTGCTGCCGAAGGATTACGTCCGGCTTCGGCTGACCGGCGAGAAAGCGTGCGATGTAGCGGATGCGTCGGGCACGCTGATGTTTGACGTCCGTAATCGATGCTGGTCCGAGCAGATGCTGGACACTGTCGATGTCGACTCGAGCCTATTGCCACCGGTGGTCGAATCTACCGAGGCGGCAGGAGCCGTCTCGGAGGCAGGCTCGGAAGCGACTGGGCTGAAGGTTGGAACGCCAGTGTTCGCCGGCGCCGGAGATAACGCTGCGGGAGCGATAGGCGCGGGACTGGTATCGCCCGGAACGCTCGGCGTGACGATAGGAACTTCCGGTGTCGTGTTTGTCGTAACCGACAAGCCGACGCTCGATCCGAAGGGACGGGCGCATTTGCTCTGCCATGCGATCCCCGACCGTTGGCATATGACCGGCGTTACTTTGGCTGCAGGCTACAGCCTCAAGTGGTTTCGGGACGTGTTCGCACCCGGTGTATCTTATGACGAGCTGACGGCGGAGGCGGCGAGAGTCCTGGCGGGTTCAGACGGTTTGATCTGGCAGCCATATCTGATGGGTGAGCGGAGTCCGCACATGGACCCGAATGCGACGGCGTCGTTCACGGGTATAACCGGAAGTCATCGTCGAGGGCATTTCGTGCGGGCGATAATGGAGGGCGTTGCGTTTTCACTTCGTGATTCAGTCGGGGTATTTCGCTCGCTCGGAGCTCCGATCAACGAGATCCGATTGGGAGGCGGCGGTGCTTCGTCACCGCTTTGGCGGCAGATACAGGCTGATGTATACGGCCAACCGGTCTCGACACTGGTTGCGGATGAAGGTGCCGCGTTCGGTGCGGCACTACTCGCAGGTGTCGGGGTCGGAGCGTGGCCGTCGGTCGAGACGGCTGTCGGCGAGACGATAAGAATAAGTGAGACTGTGGAACCAAACCCGGACGATTCCGCAACCCTCGAAGGGAACTATCAAAAATACAGGTCGCTCTATCCGGCTTGAAGGATGCGCCGACCACGGAGAAATAGAATGAGCTTTGAACCAAAACCTGAACATAAGTTTTCCTTTGGGCTGTGGACTGTCGGGAATCGTGGCCGAGACCCGTTCGGCGAGGCCGTGCGAGATACGCTGAAGCCGGTCGACGCGGTGAAGCTGTTGGCCGAGGTCGGGGCGTATGGCGTCAATTTTCACGACAACGATCTTGTCCCGATCGACGCTACGACGGCTGAACGTGATTCGATCGTAGCGGAGTTTCGCTCGGCCTGCGAATCGAACGGGATCAAGGTACCGATGGCGACGGTGAATCTTTTTTACGACGCCGTTTTCCGCGACGGAGCGTTTACGGCGAACGATGCGAACGTTCGCGCATACGCGGTGCAGAAGACGATGCAGGCGATGGACCTGGGTGCGGAGTTCGAAGCTGAGACGTTCGTTTTGTGGGGCGGCCGAGAGGGTGTCGAGACAGACGCGTGCCGCGTTCCAGACGATGCGATCAAGCGTTTTCGCGAGGCATTGAACTACCTGTGCGAGTACAACATCGCCCAAGGGTACGGATACAAGTTCGCGCTCGAGGCCAAGCCGAATGAGCCGCGTGCGGACATCTACTTCCCAACGACCGGCTCTTACCTCGCTTTCATTGAAACACTTGAGCACAAGGAAATGGTAGGCGTGAATCCTGAAGTCGCGCACGAGACGATGCCGGGCCTGAATATGATGCACGCAGTCGCGCAGGCTTGGGAATCCGGCAAGCTGTTTCACATCGACCTGAATGATCAGGTGCCGGGCCGATACGATCAGGACCTTCGGTTCGGTTCGGCTAATCCGAAGGGAGCCTTCTGGCTCGTGAAATATCTTGAGGACGTTGGCTACTCCGGCCCAAGGCATTTCGACGCTCACGCGTACAGAACTGAGGACTACGAGGGCGTGAAGGATTTCGCCCGCGGTTGTATGCGAACGTATCTGATCCTTAAGGACAAGGGAGAGCGGTGGAACGCGAACCCGCAGATCCGGGAGTTGCTGGCGGAGATCGCGGCGACCGACAACGGCGGACTTGGATCATTCAGCGAGCATGCCTCAGCAGACTTGCTTGACCGATCGTTCGATCGGGTAGCAATGGCTTCAAAGGGTTTGAAATACGAACGTCTTGACCAGCTTACGATTGACATTTTGCTCGGAGTCGACTAGCCCAAAATGAAACTGACAACCATTTTTCTATCGCTTGCAATCGCTGTTCTATCATTTGGGTGTGCCGGAACCGGAAGTTCGCCCGCTGCAAACTCTAAAGCTCCCGATCGCAAGATCAAGATCGGCTTCTCGATGGACACGCTCAAAGAAGAGCGCTGGCAGAAGGACCGCGACCTTTTTGTGAAACGGGCTGAGGAACTTGGCGCCGAGGTGATCGTTCAATCCGCCGACGGCAAGGACGAAACGCAGATCAACCAGGCTCAGGCGTTACTGCTTCAAGGCATCGACGTTCTCGTCGTAATTCCGCACAACGCCGACGTGGCCGGAGCGATCGTTGAGGCCGCAAAGAAGCAGAACGTTCCCGTGATCTCCTATGACCGGCTGATCAGAAACTCCGCGCCGGATCTTTATATCTCATTCGACAATGAGAAGGTCGGCGAGCTTCAGGCGAAGTACTTGCTTGACCGGGCGCCGAAGGGAAACTACATCCTCATCGGCGGGGCCCCGACCGACAATAACGCCAAGATGTTTCGAGCCGGCCAGATGAAGGTCCTTCAGCCGGCGATCGACCGCGGTGATATCAAGGTCGTGGCCGATCAGTGGGCGAAGGATTGGCTGGCGGAGGAAGCGTTGAAGCACACCGAGAACGCGCTCACTCAGAATGCGAACGATGTTGTCGCCGTCGTTGCGTCCAACGATTCAACCGCCGGCGGTGTGGTTCAAGCGCTGCTTCAGAAAGGTCTGGCGGGAAAAGTTTTCGTATCCGGCCAGGATGCGGACCTTTCGGCTCTTCAACGTGTCGTCGCGGGGACGCAGTCAATGACTGTCTACAAGCCAGTTTTGCAACTCGCCACGCGTGCGGCTGAAGCCGCGGTCGGATTAGCTAAAGGCGAAAAACCGGTGACCGATAAGACGGTCAACAACGGCAGGGTCGACGTTCCGTTCATCTACCTCGAACCGATCGCCGTCGATAAGGACAACGTCGACGCGACCGTGATCAAGGACGGTTACCAGCAACGCGACGCCGTTTACAAGAAACCCTAACTCTCAACTGAGTTCACGAGGTCGACTTGGGTGGGTCAAGTATGAGCATGAGCGATCGGTATTCTCTATATTTCCGATCAACGGCGGTCGCAGTATTGTTTGCTGTGGGCTTTTCGCTTGCAGCGTGCTCGGACACGCGCCCTGCCCCACCGCCAGTTCGATCGGTAGAAGACCATAGTAATCACAACGCCGAGACCTCTGCTTCCGCAATGCGATCCGGAGAACCGCCCGTCATCGATGGTTCACAACCGTCGGGTCCGGCGCTTGAAGGAATGATCTGGATCCCGGCGGGAGAGTTTTCGATGGGCACAGACGAAGCCGGATTTCCGGATACTCGTCCCGTACACCGGGTCGCCTTGAACGGATTCTGGATGGATAAGACGGAGGTCACGAACGAACAATTCAATGAGTTCGTCACAGCAACCGGATACATAACGGGAGCCGAGCGAAAGCCTGACCCTGCTCATTACCAAGGCGTACCGGCTGAAAAGCTCGTCGCAGGCTCGATCGTATTCACGCCTCCCAAAGAGGCTGTGCCTCTTAACAACTACATGCAATGGTGGGCATACGTCGCTGGCGCGAATTGGCGGCATCCGGAAGGCCCGGCGAGCGGTATCAGGGGCCGTGAAAAGCATCCGGTCGTGCATATCGCGTACGACGATGCCTTGGCATATGCCAAGTGGACCGACAAGCGTCTGCCAACCGAAGCGGAGTTCGAATGGGCAGCCCGGGGCGGACTCGACCGCAAGAAATACACGTGGGGAGACGATTTCAAACCGGAGGGTAAGTTCCGGGCGAACAGTTTTCAGGGGAACTTCCCGAACAAGAATACCGCTGAAGACGGATTCCTCGCCTCGGCACCGGTTGGCAGTTTCGAGGCGAATCCTTTCGGGCTCTTTGACGTGGCCGGCAATGTTTGGGAATGGTGTTCGGACTGGTATCGAGCGGACTACTATAAATCGCTTGCAGCCCAATCGACTCTTGCGAAGAACCCGGTCGGTCCTCCAAATAGCGATGATCCGGCCGAGCCCGGAGTCGCGAAACGAGTGACCAAGGGAGGATCGTTCCTCTGCACCGATCAATATTGTTCCCGCTATATGCCCGGCGGCCGTGGAAAGGAAGCTCCCGATACGGGAACAAACCATTTGGGGTTCAGGCTCGTAAAGGACGCGAAATAGCTCCGGTTCCGGAAGGCGCCCATAGGCCGCAGGATCCGCGTCGTCTTCCGTTGAGAGGCGCGATGCATTCGACTTCGACCGTCCAATTGGCTACCCAAATGTCCTTTAAGCCAGATACCGAACTCTTCTGCTCACTGAAGTTCGGACGGTTAGATCAAACGATATTTCGCGAACCTTAGGTGGGAATTTCGGTGAGTGAATCGGGCACTTTAGCGAGCTTGCTAAAGTGCCATATTTTATGGAGGCGCCCATCGGAGTCGAACCGACGACCTTTCGATTACGAATCGACCAAGGCGTGTGACCTCTCTTGACGTCTCGTGACGGCTGGTAACGTTTTTCGACCTATTTGGTGTTCAGCGGCTTGTGTAGCGACGGCTGACGACGGCTCGCGACGTATGTCGAGAGTACTTTTTAGAGTACCTGCTTTCAGGCCGCCTTGTTCAGCTTTTGCACGACCGTCGTCATCGAGCTTTCGTGCTGATTACAAGCAGATCCGCAAAGGTGATCTCATCGAGCGGCGTATCGTCAAAGTATTCCAGCGCATAATCGAGATAACCTTCGACGATGGACGTTCGCTGCTTGAAGCCGGACACCTTGCGGCCATCTTGAATCTTTGCGGCGTGTACCTATTCGCAACGATAGAACTTGTCGAGATCTCGAAACGTTTTGCGATCGGAGAGATCTTTAGCGACTTCGCCGCGAAGTTCTGCGAGCATAGACTTTGCAGCGTCATGCCCGAGAGCTACGCGTTTTTTTGAAGTCCGCTTGCCTTCGGCGTTTGTATAGTGCAGGCGAGCGACCCAACGTCTTCCGTCTTCATGGCGAAAACATCGAACCTTGATCCCGTCGTTTCAGAACCTTCGTGTCGTCACCGTGAAATG
>JBEBGW010000512.1:0-2206 GCA_040081025.1 Pyrinomonadaceae bacterium
AAGTAAATAGAATTTCATATCGATATCTCCAAAAAAATGCGGACGATGGATGTCCGCCTCTCCGTCATTATTCAGTAACGAAAGTATAATAAATCAGATGAATGCCGACAAAACCTATCGAACCGAGTTCCATCGCACGTTTCTCCTTGAGGCCCTGCCCGAACCGCTGACACCGCAGAGCGGTCATCTGCAACTATTCGACAACTACATCCACGAAACGAGATTGAGGCTGCGTTCGATCCGCGTCCCTGAGACGAAGGAATGGACGCGCATCCTGCAACAGCGTTTCCCGGTCGACCCCGAACATCGCGGCGAATGGAAGTACGCAGAGATCTATCTGAACGACCTCGAATACGAACACTTCAAACCATTCGAAGGCAACGAGATCCGCAAGAACCGCTACTTTCACGAGTTCGACGGGCGAATATTCGCGTTCGATATCTATCTAGGACCGTTGTGGGGATTAAATCGCGCCCGCGTTGAGTTCGATTCACGCGAAGATCTTGCCGCATCTGACCCTCCGCCCTGGGCCGTTATTGAGGTGACGAATAACGCGTTCTTTGATGATGCGAACGTTGTCGGAAAATCCTTTGATGCGATTCAGGCGGAGCTCAACCGTAAAGAGCAATAGGAAAGCCCTCGGTTTCCCGAGGGCTTCAAGAGAAATCGTAAACCACCCGCTATCGCAGGTGGTACTGACAGTGGTTATTTCGTCCGAGCCGTCATCGGGACGAAGCGTTCGATCGAATCGTAGATCTGGAGATAGATCTTGGTTTCACGCGGGATGAGGCCGGTCCAGTTTTCGCCGCCACGTTTGATGTAGCCTGCGATCTTAGCCGGATTCGAGTTGTAACCCGCTGCCATCAATTGTTCCTGGGTCGCGATGCCGCCGGTGTAGGCGTCCATTACGGTCGGACTCGCGGCGAGGTCGTTCCACGTGCGGTTCATGTAGAGGAGCATCGCCTGGGCCGCGTTTAGGTGGTTTCGCATTCCCTCGACAAAATCCGGAACCAGCGGAACATTCGGATGCCACGATCGGACCATTCGATACGTCGACGGGATCATCTGCACCATGCCGCCCGCACCGGCCGAACTGACCGAATATCGATAGGTCTGGCCTTCGTTCAAGGCGTAGAGCGTGAAGATGTCGTCAAAGATCTTGCTGTGCGTTTCGGTTCGGAAGCGCATATGATCGACGTGCTCGACGGCCGACAGACGCTCGGCGATATCGGCGATCTTGGGCGTTACGGTGATCCCTTTTTCCCTCAGACGCTCGCGTGCGATCTCGATCACATTGCGGACATACAGCCGGCCAGCATTCACCACTTCCGGATTCACAAGGCCCGGATGCGTCGACATATAATAGGCCGTCTCGTGGTAAACGCCGTTGCGAACGACCGGATATTGAACCAAGAGCGGAAGATGAGCTTCACCATTGCCGTCGATCAGCACGAGCGGCGTATTCACACCGTTGCCGCGGATAGTACGAATTCGAAGCTGCTTGCCTGCCTCAGATGACACCAGCTTTTCGTCAGCGACCGAAAGAAACGACTCTTTCGTGATCACCGCGTAATCGATCTTGTTCGTATCCCAATCCTGAAACGCGATGCGTACCGACTCGCCCGCCATCGGCGTGTTCACCGAAGCGATCGTCAGGGGACGCGTCTGCATCTGGCGCTTTGCCTCGGCGATCTTGTTCTTAATATCGCGGAAGGGAAGTGTCTTGTAGTTCAAACTCTCAAGCGGCGTCAGAGCGGGAGTGGTCGGCGTGAAGATCCTGGGCTCGGCCGGTACTTGAGTTGACGGCTGCGGCAATACGTTCGTATTTCCCGGTGCTCCGACGATGATCGGCGTAGGCGAAACCCGCGGACGAGTCGCCGCTGCTTTAGGAGTATTGTCCGTAACGACCAGTTTAACCGGAGTAGATGTAGGCTCGGGCACCTGGGCAAAAACTGAAAACGCACCGGCGAAAAGGGATATCGTACAGAAAAATACTCTGGTCATAATCGGCAAACTTTGGAGAGCTATTGGCCTAAAAGGGTAAAGTTTACAGGGTGTGAACGGCCTGCAATCATAAGATTCGCTCATTACAATACAGGTTGTCAAACAAAATCGAAAAAATTATGGATGCCACAACGAGATGTTATGGCTCGACGAGTTGTCGGAGCACTTCTGCTCCTGTATAACTAAGCTTTTGTCGGGAGTA
>JBEBGW010000193.1:0-8407 GCA_040081025.1 Pyrinomonadaceae bacterium
CTTCGTACTTGATCCGGCGAAAGTTGTTTGCTTCGTCGAAAAGTTCTTTGACCGGCCGCTCGTCTGTCTCGACCGTCTTGATCGTACGTCCGGACTGGGCCGCGGCGGACGCGACTAGGATTAAGGTGATGACTAAAACGTAAAGCTTCATCTAAAGTCGTTATCCCGCGTTTGCCTGAGCGGTCGATGTTTTTCCGACGATCTCATCGGCGACCATCTTTGCAGTAATCGGAGCGAGGAGAATGCCGTTGCGATAGTGTCCGGTTGCGACGAACGCATTCTCGATATCCGGCACGCGGCCGATGACGGGAAGTTCTCCTTCGACGAACGGCCTAAGTCCGGCCCACGATTCCGTGATGTTGTGATCGGCGAGCGACGGCGCGATCTCGACAGCCGCAGTCTTCAGTGACATGATCGCGTCTGGTGTCACTTCCTTCGCGAATCCGGCATCCTCGACCGTCGCACCAACAAGAATCCTGCCGTCTGAACGCGGAACGATATAACCTCGAGGCGAATAGATCACATGTCGTAGGATGCGCGAATTAGTCGCGGCGAAGCTGATCATTTGTCCACGGATCGGTTTGACTTCGGGTTTCGGGAGCAGCTCATTCGACCAAGCTCCGGCGGTGAGAATGACGTTCTTGGCAGTAGGCTTTGAGTTTTTGGTCTCGGCCCCACCTCCAGTTACTCTCGTTACCGCAGTATTCTCGACCAGATCGATGTGATTGATCTCGCAATACCGTCGGAGTGCGGCGACGAGCTTGCGGTTCTCGACCTGCCAGTCGTTCGGGTAAAGATAACCGTGGTGGACGCTCGGCGTGATCTCGGGTTCGAGTTCGCGAATATCGTCAACCGTCAGCGATTCAACGTTGATACCCGCCTTTCGTTGCCATTCGTATTTTTCGTCGAGCCCTGCGGCTTCCTCATCCGTGAACGCGAGTGACAGCGTTCCCGAGCGGTCGAGTTCGATGTCGATGCCGGTTTCATCGAGTAGTTCGGCGGCGAACGTAGGATAGAGAGCGTTCGAGGCAGTGCAGAGACGAAAGAGTTCATCGTCCGCGTGGCATTCGGCGTTGGGAGCGAGCATTCCGGCGGCGGCCCAGGACGCTTCGGCACCAATGCGGCCCTTTTCGACGATTGTGATCGATCCCGCGCCGCGTTTATGCAGTTCGCGGGCGATGCTCAGGCCGATAACGCCGCCGCCGATGATAAGAAAATCCGAACTCATTACAACCAAGTCTTTATCGCGGTTATGTTTACGTCTATTATAGGTTACAAGGTATGAAACACACTATTACATTGATCCCGGGCGACGGCATTGGCCCGGAGATAACTGCGGCGACTGTACGGATCCTTGAGGCGACAGGTGTCGATTTTGAATGGCAGACGCACATCATGGGAGTCCAGGCGCAGGAGAAGTATGGAACAACGCTTCCGGAATCGACGATCGATTCGATCAGACAGAACCGGGTTGCCCTTAAAGGTCCGCAGATGACGCCGATAGGCAAGGGCTTTACGTCGGTGAATGTGGGCTTGCGGAAGAATCTCGACCTCTATGCGAACGTCCGTCCCATCAAGGCACTGCCCGGGATACCGTGCCGGAATCCGAAACTTGACCTCGTTATCGTGCGGGAAAATACCGAAGATCTATACTTAGGGCTTGAGCATGTGGTTGTACCAGGTGTCGTTGAGAGCATCAAGATCATCACCGAAAAAGCCTCGACGCGAATCGCTCAGTATGCGTTCGACTATGCGGTCGCGAATGGTCGTAAGAAGGTCACGGCTGTCCACAAGGCGAACATAATGAAGCTGTCGGACGGGCTTTTCCTCGAGTGTTTTTACAACGTCGCGAAGAAATTTCCAGAGATCGAGGCCGACGACAAGATCATCGACAACTGCTGCATGCAGCTAGTGATGCGGCCGGAGCAGTTCGACATTCTTGTGATGGAGAATCTCTACGGCGATATCGTTTCAGATCTGTGTGCGGGGCTGATCGGCGGGCTCGGGCTCGCGCCGGGAGCGAATATCGGTGAGCAAGGCGCGGTATTCGAGGCGGTTCACGGCTCGGCTCCGGACATCGCTGGACAAGGGATCGCCAATCCGACGGCGATTCTGATGTCGGCATTGTTAATGCTTCGTCACCTTGGCGAACACGATGCGGCCGATCGCGCCGAAAGAGCGATGCTTGCAGTGTTCGCGGAAGGTAAAGTATTGACAGAAGATCTGGGTGGCAATGCCAAGACTGCTGAGTTCGCGAACGCGATCATCGACAAACTGAATGCCGGATCCACAGCGAATGCCTGATCGGATGCAATTTTACATGCCGCCGAGCGTTCTCTAGTTGGCATCGAAATGATGCCCTGCAAGGAGGGACGTATGAAAAAGCTGTTAACAGGAATCATGTTCTTGATTTTCGCCGTAGGTGTTTCACCGACGCATGCGAAACAGTCGAACGACGTTAAAGTCCAGATCAATAAAGCCGTTACGACGAAGGGGATCAGGATCGAGTTCGTCGAGCTTGTGGAAGATTCCCGATGTCCGGCGGATGTCCAGTGTATCTGGGCAGGCAATGCGAAGATCAAGGTGAAAGTGACCAAGGGCGGTAAATCACAAGTGCTCGATCTTGAGATGGTGACCAAGGGTATGAAGCCAAATTACGGAGATTATCTTCTCAAACTGAAAGGCTTGACTCCGGAACTGAGGTCGAATGTCCGGATCAACCGGAATGGGTATATTGCGACGATCGAAGTCAAGAAGGTCAAGTAACCGTTTCTCTTCAGATGCGTGAAGGCGGGTTTGCACCCGCCTTTTTTAGTTAAGGCCGAGTCAAAAACATCGCTATGATCGTCAGGATGAAGTACGGAACGAGGACTGCCGCCCCTGGGTAGTCCTTTGCGATCCGCTGTCCGAAGAAGAGAGCGGTGAGCGACGCGGCGGCGAGAATTGACGAGACGAAGATGAAGATCGTGTCGCCGGTCAGTAGGGCCTTGACTAAACCACCGGCTGCGACAACTCCCGTCGCAAGTTCGAGGAACGTGATCGTCCCAAGCATGGGCAGGACCATTCCGGCGAGCGGCGTCTTCGAGAAATGTTCCGTCAGGAATCCGAGATTCCCCTTCCAATCAAACAGCTTGTCGAGTCCGGATTGCAGGAATAGTATCGCCATGAAAAGAGCGACGAAGAGCGCAGGGAGATTCTTAATGAGTAGATCGAAGCTCATCTTTTCCTTGCGGGCTTCTGCATCAAAGCCTCGATCTCATCGGGGTTCTTCGGGACCTTTGATGTGAGATTGCGATTGCCGTCTTCGGTGACGAGGACATCGTCTTCGATGCGGATTCCGATGCCGCGGTATTTTGCCGGAGCCGATTTGTCATCAGGCGGAACGTAGATACCCGGTTCTACCGTCAGCACCATACCCGGTGCAAACGGACGCGAGTTTTTAGCAGTTTGATCGGTGAAGTAGCGGCCCGCATCGTGCACGTCGAGGCCGAGGTAGTGGCCTACTCCGTGCATGTAATACTTCATATACGCCTTCTTCTTGATCAGATCCTTTGTCTTGCCCTTCAGCAATCCGAGCTTGACCATTCCTTCGGTCAGAAGTTCGATCGAATATTCCTGGCGTTTTCTAATGGTGTTACCGGTCTTGGTGTATTCGATGCACTTCTCCTGCACGTCCAGAACAACGTCGTAAACTTCGCGTTGTGCAGGCGTGTACTTGCCGTTCACCGGGAATGTGCGCGTGATGTCTGACGCATAGCCTTTATATTCGGCTCCGGCGTCGATAAGGATAAGGTCGCCGTCCTTGAGCGGCATGTTGTTCTCGACGTAGTGCAGGATGGTCGCGTTCGCTCCTCCGCCGACGATGGAGTTGTATGCGACGCCGCTCGCGCCTTTATCCTTCATAAAGGCTTCCATCAAAGCCTCGACCTGGCCCTCGTTCATGCCGGGCTTGACCTTCTTCATCGCGAGGATGTGGGCGTCGGCTCCGATGGTTCCGGCGATCTGCATATACTCGGCCTCTTCGGCGGTCTTATGTAGACGCATCTCGCCAGTGATGATCGTCGGGTCCATGATCGTGTGCGGCGGATATGCTGTCTTCAAGCGGCGAACACGCTGGCCCGATAGATAGCCCAGCAGCTCCTGATCCAGAGTTTTGTCGACAGAAAATCGGTAGTAGAGCTTGTCGTGTCCATCGAGCAGCTTGGGGAGATCTGCAGCGAACTTTTCGATCGAGAATGCCTTGTTCGCTTTGTAATTCTTCACCGCTCCTTCCACGCCTTCGCGGCGGCCGAACCATGTTTCCATTTCAAGATCGCGCGGACGCACGTAGAGCGTGTATGGCGATTTTGTGTTCTCGGGGTCGATAACGGCGATCGCGTCCGGCTCAGGAAAGCCCGTCAGATACCAGAAATCGGAATCCTGACGAAACTTGAATTCCGTATCGTAACTGCGAGTCTGCTCGTGAGCGGCGGGAATGATGGCGATGGAGTTTGGCTCCATCTGGTTGATAAATCGTTTCAGTTGCGGTCGCATATTTAAGGATATTATCGCAATCGCAAACTTTTGTCAGAGGAAGCGGCAAGTTCCTTAAAGGCGATACGTTCAATCGAAAGGCTAGTATATAATCCCTTCAAAATTCGGATGAGGAGAGACTATGAAGATACTGATCACATTCACGGCGCTGATGATGTTCGCAGGTTCCGCGATTGCGGATGTCCCGCGGCCCAAGACGACGCCGACGAGACCTGCTAAAACGACATCGATCGACACTCGGCTCGACATCCGGCTTCGCCGCGATGCGAAGGAGGCGAAGTTGATCTTGTCGAGAGCCCAGTTAAATCAATTACGGGCCGAACTCGATGCGATCGATGGCGGAGAGACCGACACGGCATCGGCTGGAATAACCGGGATTCAGACGATCGCAGGGGGATTGTTCCTGAGTCTTGCGATGGCGTTCGCGGGCGTTTGGTTTGCGAGATCGGGGCGCATATCTAAGCCGGCGGCAGCTACGGTGGTCGTCTTTGCCGTTGGTACGTTGGCGACGATGGTGTACGCCAATGCCGGCCCGCCGCCGGAAGCGAGGTCGATAACCGGAAAGATGTTTGCGCAGGGAATGCATTACTACAAGTTCGGCGGTGGTGCGATCAAGCTTGAGGTCTCGGCAGACGAGGACAATCCCGTTTTGATCGTGCCCGATCCTGAAGAGCCGAAGAAGCCGGGAGAAGAATAAGCTGCAGGAGATCCGCGTCAGACCTTTTCAGTTGACGAGCGCTCACATGTTTTTGGTCGCGTTCGTCTCGGCGTGCGCCATTGGAGCGGTATTGATCGGGTCGTTTCCGCTACAGCTTTCGATCATCACAGTCTTGTTGTTTGCGGGGCCGCACAATTTGATGGAGTTTCGGTACTTCGCGGCAAGGATGCCAGTGCGTTGGGGAAGGTCGAAGCTTTTCTATTCGGTTGGGATCGGCGGGGTCGTCGTTTTGACCGCTGCCTATTTGACGCTGTATTTTGCGAGTGGGAACTGGCTATGGTCGCTGGAGAGTTGGCAGATCTACGCGGCAGTTTGGAACACGGCGTTGATCCTATGGGTCGGCCTGCTGTTCTTTCTTCGCGGCAAACAGCGGCGACGGGATTGGTCGATCGCGTTTGCGGCCGCGTTCTTTCTCGCCGGGCTCACGTGGATCGCGCCGCAGTATTGCAGTTTGGCGTTAGTTTATCTGCATCCGTTCGTCGCGATGTGGTTTCTGGAACGGCAGATCCGTCGGACACGTCCAGAGTGGCTGAGAGCGTATCATCTCTGTTTGCTGTCGATTCCTGTGTTTCTATTTTTGCTTTGGACGATTCTCGCGGGCCAGCCTGATCTGCAGCAGGATACGAATCTTTTCTGGCGGATCAATCAGCATGCAGGGGCTGAAATTCTGCCCGGCATTTCAAGCCACCTCCTCATCGCGACGCACGTATTTCTTGAATCGATCCATTACTTCGTCTGGCTGCTGTTGATCCCGCTCGTTGACCCGCGGGCGATCCCGTGGCGGTTGAAGAACGTGCCGATGTTCTCGAAGTCTAACGGGATTCCGAAACTTTTCGCTGCGTTCCTGGTGTTCTCAGTTCTTGTTTTGGTCGCGCTTTGGTTCGGGTTCGCGTTCAATTACACGACTACGCGTGACATCTATTTCGCCTTCGCTATCGGACATGTGTTGGCGGAGTTTCCGTTTTTGGTGAAGATGCTTTAGGAAAATTAGCCACAAATTACACGAATCAGATCATTTGTGTAATTCGTGCTAATTCGTGGCTAATTTATGGTTTTCTTTGACGAAGTCGATTTCGTTCAGACGCAGAATCTGCCGCTTGGCGAGCTATGGTATTTCCTGCCGTTCGGATATCTGCTGACCATCCTGATCGAGACGCCGATCCTTCTGCTCGGCCTGTCGTCGAAGCTTTCGATCAAGCAAAAGCTCCTCTGCGGGGTTTGGCTTACCGCATGCACGTACCCGATGGTCGTGCTCGTCCTGCCCACCATCTTCTATGGAGAACCGCGTTGGCAGTACCTCGCGGTGGCTGAGACATTCGCTCCGGTCGGTGAGTGCCTGCTGTTTTGGCTTGCATTCCGCGGGCGGGAACTAGAATGGGCTCGGTCGTTCGTTGCGATCGTGATCGCTAACCTTGCGTCATTCGGAGTGGGCGAATTACTAAACTACTCCGGCTGGTTCGGACTGTTGTAGCCGCGAATTTTACGAATTGCACGAATTGTCGGAAAATGGTTGTTCGTGCATATCTCGTGGACCTTCGCATCACCGAAATCTTTCTTTCCATCCAGGGCGAGTCGTCGCACGCGGGACGGCCGTGTTCGTTTGTGCGGCTGACAGGCTGCCCGATGCGGTGCGTCTGGTGCGATAGCGAATACACGTTCACTGGCGGTGAGCGAATGTCTTTCGATGAGATATTCTCTCGGCTGGAAGAGTTCGGCTGTCGGTTGGTTGAGGTTACGGGCGGCGAACCGCTCGGTCAGAAGAACGTGTTTCCATTTATCACGGAACTCTGCGATCGCGGATATGAGGTCCTTATCGAAACCGGAGGATTCGTTTCGACCGAGCAAGTCGATCCGCGAGCTAAGATAATTCTTGACGTAAAGTGTCCCGCGTCAGGCGAATCGGAACGTAATCATTGGCCGAACCTCGAACGCCTGCGGCCTGATTTGGACGAGGTGAAATTCGTCGTTGCCGATCTTGCGGACTGGGAGTTCGCGAAGGACGTGATGGCGAAATATGATCTTGCGGATCGTTGCAAAGAGATCCTGATCTCACCCGTTCACGGCATCGAAATGCGGCCCCTGGCAGAAGCCGTTTCGCGCAGCGGCCTTGCGGTTCGACTGAACCTGCAACTTCACAAATACATCTGGGGGGCGGACGTGCATGGGGTCTAGAGCGATAGTATTGGTCTCAGGAGGGATGGATTCTTGCGTCTCTGCCGCGATCGCTCACGCCCAAGGCGATGAGGTGTCATTCCTTCATATCTCGTACGGGCAGCGGACCGAAAAGCGCGAAAGGAAGGCGTTCAACGACATCGCGGACCACTATGGTGTCGACCAAAGGCTTGATGTGTCAATCGAGTATCTCGCGAAGATCGGCGGGTCGTCGTTGACCGACAAGAAGATCGCAGTGACCGAGGCTGATCTCGAATCGAAAGAGATCCCGACGAGCTACGTTCCATTTCGCAATGCGAATATGCTGGCGATAGCGACGAGTTGGGCGGAGGTGATCGGGGCGACGAGCATTTACATCGGAGCGGTCGCGGAAGATTCGAGCGGCTATCCCGATTGTCGTCCTGAGTTTTACGAGGCGTTTCAGCAGACTATCAATATGGGCACAAAGCCCGACACCCGCATCGAGATCCGCACGCCAATCATCGATCTGACCAAGGCCGAGATCGTAACAAAAGGCATAGCTCTGAGAGCGCCGCTCCATCTGACATGGTCGTGCTATCGCAGCGAGGACCTCGCGTGCGGCACATGCGATTCGTGTGCGTTAAGGTTGAGAGGTTTTGAGCAGGTCGGCGTCAATGACCCGATCCCGTATCAGGCATCATGATGCTTCTATATAGACATCAAAACATCATGTGGAGTAGTATAGTGATATGAGAACGACTCTTACATTAGATGACGATGTCGTGAAAACGATCCGCGAAGAAATGAAGAGCGGCGACGGTAAGACCTTTAAGGAAGCCGTCAACGAGCTCATCCGTCTTGGTCGGTACTTTAAGAAAGACTTGGCAACAACGAAGCGAAAGCCTTTCAAGGTGAAGGCAAAGAACCTCGGCGTTTACGAGCATCTGAACTACGACAATATCGGGGAACTGCTCGAAGAGATCGAGGGGCCGTTTCACAAATGATCTTGCCGGATGTCAATCT
>JBEBGW010000194.1:0-8375 GCA_040081025.1 Pyrinomonadaceae bacterium
ATCACGCGTTTGGGCGATGGAAAATGAGCCGAAAACAAAGGCGACAAGCAGGGTGGAGACGAGCTTCATTTGCCGACGATTTTAACAGAACCGAATTGAATCGCCGCGTTGTGCAGGTGGATTTCGCCGCATAGCGGCCTAACGAATGTAGCCGTGGACTTCAGTCCACGGCAGGGTCTAACCGCGTCGCGTGAGCGACCGCATGAATTGACGGGGACAATGCCGCATCCATCCGTGGATTGAAACCTACTGCTACAATCAATCATCGCTACGCGATGCGACCGGATCACTCTTCACCAATTCGAGCCTGGTTGTCTTCACATCAAGAAGCGGGCCGAGTTCGTAGACGTTGCGGTAGCCGTAGGTGTAGAGGGAGATGTAGGTCGACAAATTCAAAGACGCCGTCGCCTCTTTACGCGGAAATGCCCGTTCTTCGTTAACGAAATTATTGTTGCAGTAGATCAATATCTTCTGGTCTTTGTTCGGGAACAACGTCGCAAGGCTGTCGACGGTGATGTCCGGGAAGCTCAGGTTTACCGCACTTGCGATGTGAAGCTCGTCAAATTTCTGCTTAGATCGTGCATCCAGGATGATCACGTCCGGATCCTTGGCCATGGCGATGAACTCATCTTCGGTCAGCCTGCGCTTCTCGCGATGCTCGGCCGCTTCTCCAGCAAGCTTGAGAAAGCCCTTCATATCGATCGCCGGATTCGGGATTACGCGAGCCTTTTGAGCCTCAACGAACGACGCTGCGAACAGAACCAGAAATGCGGCAATTGCGAATTTGAATCTCATAGACGTACCACCTCAACTAGTTGAACGCTGAATGGATGCTCGGTTTGCACTAAAAGTGGCACTGTCCCGTATACGAAATGGTGTATTGACACAGAATTACTCCCATGGGATATTACTCAGCCGGACTCGCGTCGGCCCCGATCTTTGAAAAAGCCGCCGAAAAAAAGAAATTTCATGCGCGTGGGACAACGGGACAGCGGGACAACGGGACAGCGAGCGGCTCTTGGAGCGCGGGCATCGAAACGGGTAAACTACGAGAAATGGCTGAGAACCTGCACAGATCTGGTACAAACGACCTCTTGCCGTACGCCGCGTGGCTGGTCGCGTTGGTCGCAATGGCGGGCAGCCTGTTCTTTAGCGAGGTAATGGACCTTCCGCCGTGCATTTTGTGCTGGTATCAGCGGATCGCGATGTATCCGCTGGTGCTCATCATCGGCGTGGGGATCGTGATGCGAGATGCGAGGTGGAAGTATTACGCTCTGCCGCTCTCGCTCGTCGGGCTTGTGATCGCGGTGTATCACAACCTGCTCTATTACAACCTGATCCCCGAAAGCATCACGCCCTGTAAAGAAGGCATCTCGTGCACGACCGTGCAGATCGAGTGGCTAGGGTTCATCACGATCCCGCTGATGGCGTTGACAGCGTTCGTACTAGTTTCGGTGATCGCATTTTTATACAAGCCGCGTTCGGCTGAGCATTTATGAAAAAGGAAGTTGGGATCTTGCTGACGATCGTCGTGATCGTCATTGTCGGCGGCGTCATCGGCGCTTCGTATTATCGAGGCGAGGTTCAGAAAGCCCCGGTCGCGCCGGATACGTCCAAGGTTTTGGTGCGGCCGGACAGCGCCACACTCGGACCCGCCGATGCGAAGGTCACCCTCGTGGAGTTCCTCGACCCGGAATGCGAATCATGTGCCGCTCTTGCGCCACAGGTGAAGGCATTGTTGAAAGAATACGAGGGCCGTGTCCGGTTTGTCGCCCGGTATATGCCGCTGCACCGTAATGCAAAGCTGGCGGCGCAATATACTGAGGCTGCGGGCGAGCAGGGCAAGTATTGGGAGTATCAGGAGAAGCTTTTCGCGATGCAAGGTGAATGGGGCGAGAAGCACGGACCTGGTGCTCATGCCGCACCGACCGTGCCGGTCAGCACACTTTTCGAGAAATACGGAAAGGAGCTCGGGCTGGATCCGATGCGACTTAACGTGGCTGCGGGAAACTCCGAGTACGCCAATAAGGCCGAGCGCGACCTCAACGATGGCAAGGCTCTCGGCGTCAGACAGACGCCAACGTTCTTCGTAAACGGCCGAAAGCTGGCAAGGTTGTCGATGCCGGACCTTCGCGCGCTCATCAACGAAGAACTTGCGAAATAGGCCCTTGTAACCTTTCTTCGCGCGCCGTCGTCATATCTCTTGGATTTGCGCTTTCGCATCGGCCGGTTCAAGCAACCAAATGCCATCCGAAGAGCACTAACCTGTGTTAGCTCAGGGCATCCTCTTCGAGGTTCGTCCGCAATAATACAATTGGAGGTTAGACATGATCGGAAAAGTGCTTTCTTTTGCGATGTTTACGGCTGTTGCGATTCCCTCGGTTACGGCTCAAACTCCCGTTCCGGCTCCAAAGTCCGAGCCGCACATGTTCTCGTTTTCCTGGGATAGTGACGGCAGCTATCTTGGCGTCCAGACCGAAGAGGTCACGCGCGAAAACTTTGGCAAGCTTGGCTTGCGCGAGGTTCGCGGTGTCGCGATCTCTAAGGTGATCGAAGGTTCGCCCGCTCAATCCGCCGGACTTCAGGACGGCGATGTGATCGTGCGGATCAATGGAGACGAGATCGGCAGCGGTCGAAAGCTGACTAGGCTGATAGGCGAGATCTCGCCTGATCACACGGCAAAGGTGACGGTGCTTCGCGGCGGTGCGGAACGCGAGATCAACGTCACGCTTGGCAAACGCCCGATGCCGAAGTTTGCCGAGGGTTCGTTCAACATGCCCGAAGGTTTTGAGAAGTTCGACTTCCAGAAAATGCCTGAGTTCGAGAAGTTCGAGTTCAAGATGCCGGAGCTCGACAAACTTCAACAGCACAAGTTCGAGCCGGGCAAACCGGGAGAGCCTTTCGCATTCGCGTTCGGCAACCGACGCCAGATCGGCGTAAGCCTGACGCCATTGACCAAGCAGCTCAGCGATCACTATGGTGTCACCAACGGAGCGTTGGTCAACAACGTCCGCGAAGATTCACCCGCCGCAAAAGCAGGATTGAAAGCGGGCGACATCATCACTGAAGTTGATGGCAAGGCGATCAAGGGTGAACTCGATGTTTCGCGTGCGATCGGCGCAAAGAAGGAAGGCGAAGTTACGATCACTTACGTACGCGGCGGCGGCCAGCGGCAGACGGTCCGTGTGACGCCCGAGAAAGGTGAAGGAAATCTTTTCGAGCATTTTGAGTGGGATAGTGACAGCCCGGCGCCCACGGCTCCGGGGCAACCGGGCATGTTCAAAATGCAGCGGCCTGGCACTCCGAGTGTTCCGATGCCGTTAGATCACATGTTTGTTCCGGAAAGGGTAGTTTAGCTCTGATCGTAATTACTGCTGGGCCTGCTTCCTTATCGCATCCTTGGCTAATTCGTTAGCCTGGCTGCTAAAGTCGCGGGCCTCTTCCATTAGCTTGCGATACTTGTCAGTGCGGTCGTCAAACTCGACGGCCACTTTCGCGCGGATAGCATCGTTCTGCGGATCGTAGTTGTCGCGAAGCGATCGCGAAGCCTGGCGATACTGCTCGAAAGCCTCCACCTGTTTCTTCAACGCCATCTCCTTCAGACTCAAGTATTCCTTGTATTCGTCGTTAGTATTCAATTCCTGAGCCTGCTGGATCTTTTCGATCGCCGTTTTCGCGAAGTTCATTCCATCTACGATGAGGTAGTTCACATCGTCCGCGATCTTCCGAACCTGCGCTGCGTCGTTCGCTTCGAGCGCTTGCTTTAGCTGCTGCCGTTTTCCGGGTTTATCTTCATCACCTTCGTTCTCTTCGTAGAGCTTCTTGATCTCGCGAAGATCCTTGTTTGCGTCTTCAACGAGCTTTCTCGCCTCCAAAGTCTCGTCACGCGGTCCGAACAATCCGCAGGACGATCCAGCGACTGTAATGAGTAGAAGGATTGTGAATCTCGAAATTCTCATCAAGTAACAGAAAGATTCGCGTTGCCTCGTCGACGCCAGATGAACCCGTCGAGAATATAATGCGTCAATTGCGGCACCGCCAACAAGGGTACGAGCCACATCTTCCATGCGGTCCAATCCCAGTTCCCACCGAACAGCCACGTCCGCTCATGCCAAACGCCGCGGCTCCAGAACAGTTCTTCGACGTAAGCGAACGCCCACAGCGTGGCGAGAAAGATGATCCAATGCTGCGATAAGGTTCGATAAACCTTTCCCGCTTGCTCTCGCCGAGCCTTCGCGTAGAACCATATCAGTGCGAAATACGGCACGCCGTGGATGATCACGTTCGTGACCGTAAATGCGTAGTCAGAGTTGAACGCGACTATGCCGACGTACCAGCAAACGGCGGTCGTGGCTACAACGATGTCTTTGCCGGGATTGAGAAATCCCTTGGTCTTGTAAAGATATAACGATTTACCGGCGTACGCGACGAGGACGAGGACGTAAACCGGGAACAGCACATCCTCAACCAAAGCCGGCAGCAGGAAGAAGTCGTTCGCAACGAACCAGTTGAAGTTTCGCGGAAGTGACGTCATCCAGAACGCCAACGGATAAACCGTAGCAAGATAAACTGCCGCCGCGTCGATCCACCACGTCCACGTTTCCGTCTCGCCGAGCTTTCGCCGATACAAAGCGACCCAGCCATACTGTTGCCGCACGAAGTGAAATACCGCGACGATCGCCAGCACTCGCCAGAACGTCAACTCGCCCTCACTATACAACGCGACGCCCACTGCGTATCCCGCGACCGGCACGAGCAGATACAACCAGAACCGGCGCTTGAATTCTTCAGTGTCAAAGTAAACCCGAAAGCTAGTCGACCAAACGTGAGCGACGTCGATCAGCAGCACCGCCGATACCCACGTCCAGTCCGGCGAGTCTTCGTTAAGTATCCCAAGCTGATAGCCAACCGCGAGCAAAAGAAGTGCAACAACCGCACTCCCGAGAAATACTGAGAGGTCGGTGTTGCGGGAAAAGAGCCAGAATTTTGACGTTGATTCGTCGGCCATTACTATTGCTTGGATTGGACGTATTGACGATAGAGTGATGCGAACTCCCTAAGTGCCTCGTCGTCCGAAGAGAATCGCGATCTAAACTCCTCCAACGAAATCGGAAATCGTCGTCCATGCTCATCCGGTTCAGCAAGCCAGTTTCGGAACGGAGTGAAGGCGGAATGAGAACTCCTGTTTTCGAGAGCTCCGATTCCTAGTCCGTCAAGGAAGCAATAATTCTCAAAAAATGTTCCGTTGGGCGTGTACATCTTCGGACGTAAGCAAACCGCCTCGATCTGTTCCGCAAACTCAGACTCGGTCATGATTTACCTCCAATCCCATCAGCCGCTCGAAGCCCGTGATAAAAAGCTTCCTCAAACAACGCGATGCCGCTCAGATCGGTGTGGGCGAAGTGAATGTTGCGATACGGTTCGAGCGCCTTCCGCCGTTCGCTGCCCCAAATAAAACCCGGCCGCGGGCTGATCATCGCGTGTCCCCATCGCATTATATCTATCCGTTCGCAGAGGTCATAGATCTCGGGATGAGCGCGGGCGATGTCGGTGAGGCAAACGTCTGCTAGTTCCCGCCATTCGTAGTTGAAAAGCTTCGTGCGGCCATCCGTTTCGTGGCACATCGGGTAGTAATACGTCCAAACAGTCGAGCCGTAATCGATGCCCGCCTGATGCGTCGCGTTCACGTATCCCAAGCTTGGACTCTCATAAAGCACGTTATCCCAAGCAAGCGGAAAGTCCTTAGTGAGTCTCGGCTTTGGCCGATCTTTGAGGAACAGGTTCGCAACGAACCATGCATTGTGATGAAACTCCGTCGCCGCGAACGGAGCATCTTCGCGAAATCCGCGGATCACATACGGAGCAGTAAAGATCGGCGACGCATAGATCACCTTCTCACATCGAAATCCGCGCAACTCTCCATCGTTCAGGCAGATCACTTCAACGCCGCTCGCCGTCGGCACGATCGACACGACCATATGCGACCGCTGAATCTTATCCTTAACGCTTTCCGTAAGATGATTCACAAACCGCCCGTTGCCCTCCGGGAACGTAATGAACGGCTGCGACTCTTCGCCGCTTTTACGAACCCGTGAGCAGAAGTAAAACAATCCAGCCCACGCCGATGTCTGATCCAGCTTCAGGCCATAATCGTCGCGGCACGCGTAGTCGCAAAACCAAACAAGCCGCTCTGAGGTGAGTCCATTCTGCTGCAGCCAATCGGCAAACGTGATCTTGTCGAGAGCGATAACTTCCGCGTCATCCGAACACATCGCAGACGGCACGACGAACGCCCGACGGCCCTTCGAGTCCCGCCAATTCACCCAATGGTCGAGTTGCTTCTGAAACTCCGCGTACTGCCGCTTGTCTTCTTCGCTCTCACCTACATGCAGATAAAGCCCGTCGTACCAGCGACCCTTAAAGAAGACGCGCTCCTCGGGGTCGCGGCAGAGGTACTGCTCCTTAACGACCACAGAGTTATCCGCCGCGCGGCCCTCCGTCAGCGACATCTCGTCCAGCAGCGAGATCAGCTCGGAATTCTCCTGAAACGGAACCGGCAGATAATGCGCTCCCCAGGGATGATTCACCGGCTGCCCGACGCCGGAGCGTGACGTACCGCCCGTCTCTTTCTCAAGCTCCAGGACAACAAAATCATTGAAGCCCGTCTTCGACAGCTTCCAAGCCGCTGACAGCCCCGAAACTCCGGCGCCAACGATCGCTACCTTTACGTTCGACCACCTATGCACCGGAACCTCGAACGTGCGATTCTCTCGTAGAACGTGACCGAGACTCGCGCTTTGGCCAACGATCTCACCCTCCGGAAATCGGCGCACGGAAGCATCTCGACACGCCGCAAATGCGAATGGTGCGCCTAGAAATACTGTCAGAAGGTCTCGCCGAGAAAGCTTCACTCAAACCTTCTCCACTCGGTCTCGTAGTACCGAACGAGTGCTTGATTATCCAGCCGATTCACTTCGATTTCGCCGTCAGGAGCGAGCAGATCTTTCGGAAGGTCAAACATCGACGAGAACGATTCGCCGTTGAGAAAGTTCAACTCGATGCCCGGCGGCGGTGATAGCGGTCTTTCGAACGGATGCATTTTTACGAGTGCGTAACCCCAAACGCCGAAGCTTGGGACGGTGGTTTGAAACGGTTTCACGGCGAATCCCGACGCTTCGAGAGTACGGATTATCGACCAGTACGATCGGCGTGCGATCAGCGGTGACGTGCATTGGATCACGACTGCGGCGCTCGGCTGCAGCTTCTTTTTGAGCAGGTTGTAGAATCGGGTCGAGTAAAGCTTGCCGAGAGCGAAATTGTTCGGATCGGGGAAATCGACGATCGCGATGTCGAACGGCTCGATGTCAGTGTTGTCGAGCCAGACAAACGCGTCGCCGTTCGTGACGGAGACACGAGGGTCGTCGTAGGCGTGGTGATTGAGTTCGTCGAGAGCGGGAAAAGCCTTCGAAAGACCGGTCATCATCGGGTCGAGATCGACGAGTTGTACCGCTTCGACCGACTTGTACTTTAATACCTCACGCAGCGCTAAACCATCGCCGCCGCCTAGCACGAGGACACGCTTGGGCTCGCCGTCGAAAGCAGCGAAAGCGGGATGCACGAGCGCTTCGTGATAGCGATATTCGTCGAACGAATTGAATTGCAGATTGCCGTTTAGGAAGAGTGCATGGCCGGTCTTGCCCTTGGTCACGACAATCCGCTGGTACGGAGAACTCTTGGCGTAGACGATGTTGTCGACGAACAAGCCATCCTCAGCGAGCGTCGTGAGGCTGTCGGCTTTTATAAAAGCGATTCCTAATAGGACGATAACGACGAATCCCTTGACCCGCAGGATCGTCAACGACTTGTTCTTAACCAGCGGTTCGAGCAGCCATGTGGCCCAGATCCCGACGGCCGCGTTGAGCATCCCGAACAGCAGCGACGTGCGGTTGAGCCCGAGTTTTGGTACGAGAAAGATCGGGAACAGCAGCGATGCGACAAGAGCTCCGACATAGTCTAGAGCCAGCACGCGCGAGACGAGTTCTTTGAAATCGAGCTCATCTTTCAAGATCCGCATCAGCAGCGGGATCTCAAGCCCCACGAGCGTTCCGATCACGAAGACCATCGTGAAAAGAACGATGCTGAAGTAAGAGACGTACGCGAACGAGAGAAAGAGAAGCGGAGCGGAGAATCCCCCAACAACTGCTACCGCCAATTCAATATCGATGAACTTTTCGGCGACGTTCTTGTCGATGACCATGATCGCGCCAACAAACAGCCGCCGTGGCTCACGATCAACGTGTTGAAAAATCAACTGCCGCGCATCGAAGTCGCCTTCCCCAAGCGCGATGCCAAGATCTCCACGCTGCAAGAGTTGC
>JBEBGW010000195.1:0-8362 GCA_040081025.1 Pyrinomonadaceae bacterium
GTTCAGACGGCCATCGACGATCTTGGCAAGAACATCGTCCGGTTTGTTAGCGTTCTTCGGATCGTTCTTTAGTTGCTCACGTGTGATCTCACGTTCTTTGTCGAGAATGTCAGCCGGCACTTCGTCGCGGTTGGTGTAACGCGGATCGGAAGCTGCGACGTGCATCGCAACATCCTTTACCAACTGCTGAAACTCTTCACCGCGCGAGACAAAATCGCTTTCGCAATTGATCTCAACCATCACGCCGACCTTTCCGCCCATGTGGATGTACGAACCGACTGCGCCTTCGGCGGTTACGCGACCGGCCTTCGTGCCGGCGGTCGCGACGCCCTTTTTGCGGAGGATCTCCATCGCCGCCGCTTCGTCACCGTTTGCTTCGACGAGGGCGTTCTTAACATCTATCATTCCCGCGCCCGACTTCTCACGTAACGCCTTTACTGCACTTGCTGTGATCTCTGCCATTTTATTGCTCCAAAAATTAAACCCTTATTTGTAAAAAAGCGTAGCCAATTTGCCGAAACCCGGAAAAAGCCACGCTTTCAAGTATATTTGAAAAGAATTTCTAGCTTGCCGTCGCTTCGTTACTTTCCTCAGCCGCAGGGGCGGGTGCTTCTTCAGCAACCGGAGCAGCTTCGGCCTCCGCCGATACCACTTCCATCTCCGCACTGGTCGGCTCTTCCTCTTCGATCTCGATGCCGCCGTCTTCTTCGTCCGGATCAGTGATGCCGGCCTTAGCTAGCGTCGCGGCGATGTCGATCTGATCCGCCGGAGCGACTTCGGCAGTCTCCTCATCAGCGGCTTCGACCTGCGGAGTAGCCCCCTCGGTCCCGATCTGCTTGCCTTCGAGGATCGCATCGGCGATTCGCGAAGCGAACAGGCGAATCGCTCGAAGAGCGTCGTCGTTGCCCGGGATCACGTGATCGATACCTTCGGGCGAGCAATTCGTATCAACGACAGCGACGATCGGGATGCCAAGGCGATTTGCTTCCTTGACGGCGATGTCTTCCTTGCGGACGTCGATGATAAAGAGCATATCCGGAGCCCCGCCCATATCGTTGATACCGGCAAGGTTCTTCATCAGGCCTTCGTGATCGCGATCGAGTTTGAGACGCTCCTTCTTGGTCAGCATCTCGAACCGGCCGTCTTCACGCATGTTTTCGATCTCTTTCAGCTTAGCGATCGACTTTTGAACCGTCTGATAGTTGGTGAGAAGTCCGCCGAGCCAACGATTGTTGACGTAATACTGTCCGCAGCGTTCCGCCTCTTCCTTGATCGCATCCTGAGCCTGACGCTTGGTGCCGACGAAAAGGACCTTCTGATTCGGACGCTCGGTGAGCGATTCCTGCACCCATGCAAGCGAATCGCGGAAAAGCTTTTGGGTCTTCTGCAGGTCAATAATATAAATACCGTTGCGCTCGCCAAAGATGTATTCCTTCATCTTCGGGTTCCAACGCCGGACCTGGTGACCAAAGTGAACTCCTGCTTCGAGGAGTTCTTTCATCGTAACTGTAGCCAAAACTTTATATCTCCTGACCTATTTGGTTTATGTACTCGCTAGGATTTTTTCCAAAATGGAACCGATTAATCCTAATGCGATGGATTTAGTAACTGGTGTAGAGTGAACAAAAACTGACCACTGCCCACCGGCGACTGAAAACTGCTTTTAACGTTTCGAGAACTGGAAGCGTTTACGGGCACCTTTCTGACCGTATTTCTTACGCTCTTTCTGCCGCGGATCGCGTGTGACCAGGCCGGCCTTCTTCAAGGTGGGCCTAAGGTCTATGTTGTATTCCATCAACGCACGCGTAATGCCGTGGCGAACCGCACCTGCCTGTCCTGCCGAACCGCCGCCGTCAACATTCACCAGAATGTCGAACTTGCCGGTCGTTTCCGTCAGGTTCAAAGGCTGGCGAATGATCATCTGAAGGGCCTGATTCGGGAAGTACGTCTCGAACTCACGTTTGTTAACGACGATCGCACCCGTGCCGGGGCGAAGGTAAACACGTGCGGTCGAGGTCTTTCTGCGGCCCGTGCCGTAATACTGAATGTCTGCCATGTTCTTAAATTTCAGATCTCAAAGCTCGAGATCAACAGATCCTTATTTAGTTTCGATCGCAAGAGGTTCCGGCTTCTGAGCAAAGTGACGATGCTCGTTTCCTACGTAAACCTTCAATTTCTTTGCCATTGCTTTGCCGAGTTTCGTCTTCGGCAACATTCCCTTAACGGCGAGTTCGATCACCTTTTCAGGCTTTTTCTCGAACATCTCCTTAACGGAAGTTTCGCGAAGACCGCCCGGATAAAGCGTGTGGCGGTAATAGATCTTCTGGTCATTCTTGCTGCCCTTGAAGACTGCTTTGCTCGCGTTGATGACGACGCAATGGTCGCCCATATCCAAAAATGGGGTCCACGCAGGGTTATTCTTGCCGGAGATGATCCGTGCAACTTCCGTGGCTAAACGGCCTACGGTTTTGCCCTCCGCATCAACTACGAACCATTTGCGGCCATCCGCCAAACCCTTTCCGCTCGGAAAATAAGTACTCATATCTACCTACACTTATAGCGATTCTTCGCAAAAAGCGAACTCACAGAGTATCGAAAAGACCTATCAAGGTCAAGTGTAGATGGGCATCTTCGAAGGGCGGGAATTTGTGTACTTCAGGGCCTCCATTGACATCGGTGCTAACATTCTCGCTTATGGCACAAAACGACGGCAGGGTTCACGTAGGATCGGCTCCTTTTCCATTTGCATCGGTTGGCATTGCGATAGTGGTTCTGATAGCGATCCTTCTGGGCGTTGCTTACTCAAGCCACACGCCGTTCGGGGCTGAGGTCACCGCCCCGCCCGAGGCCGAAACCGCCGTCAACGACCATCTCGCAAAGGCATCAGCCCGCTTTCCGCAACGCCGACTGTATTACAATTGCGGCTCCTTCGGCGAGACTATGTTCTCTTCGGATCAGAATTTCGTGGTTGCGATCGAACAGGGAAACTGGCGGCCCGGGGTTCAGCCCGTACAAGGCCAGGGAAATCTGGAGATCTTAAAAGCCGTCAAAAAAGGCGATTCGCCTTGGCAGATATCCTCAGCGTCTATCACCAACGCCTCGTTCGACCCGTCAGCTAAACAGGCGAACGATCCGACGCATCCTTGCAACGTAAAGTAGACGCGATCAACTGAGCCAGTCTCAGTCTGGAAGACGGGCTTGCCCCCGCTCTTTGATCGCTTCAGACGCCAACATAACTCCGAGCATCGTCTTCGCATCGACGATCCGGCCGTCACGGATCATCGCATCAAGTTCATCAAATGAATATCGCTCGATCGTGAGATTCTCGTCGGCTTCGAGCTTCTGGCCGACCTCTGTCAACTCTGTAGCTAAATAGACGTGCATCTTCTCGGTTAGAAAGCCGGGCGAGACATAAAATTCAGTAAGTTTCTGAACCCGGGCCGGTCGGACGCCGATCTCTTCCTCGAGCTCGCGCACCGCTCCGATCATCGGATCCTCACCGTCGTTCAACGTCCCGGCCGGTATCTCAAGCAGATACTCACCCGCTGCATGCCGATACTGCCGCACCAGAGCAACCGTTTCATCACCAAACACCGGCACGATCACCGCACTACCCTTATGCACCACGATCTCGCGGTTATACTCAAGCTCGCCCTCGCGGATCTCGTCGATGCGAATGTCGAATATGCGGCCGCGGTGAATCGTCTTGGAACCTAAAGTTTCTGGTTTCATATTCTAGCCACGTCATTCCATTCATAGCATAGCCACGTCCTTTAGGGCGTGGATCACATTCTGGCTGTATTGACAGGGCGTTTACGCCCTTAAGAATTTGTAAGCCCGTAATCGGGCTGAGTCCTTTTTCGTGCATTGACCACGCCGTGAACGACGTGGCTATGCGAGAGCGGATCGCCGTTCCCCGATTATCAATTATGATGTAAAATCCCTGCGGCATCGAGGACGTATGAAGACATTATTTGATAAGACTGCCCACGACGAGTTTCTCGACCGGCTCGCCAAATTGACGGCTGACACGCAACGACAATGGGGCAAAATGTCGCCGTCGCAGATGATGGAGCACACGGCTCGGGCACTGGAATTAGGCATCGGCGGAACTCCCGTGAAGCAGATATTTGCGGGGAAACTGGTTTCCAGGTTCTTTAGAAAGGAATTCTTAGGCGAGGAACCATTCAAACCAAATCGGCCAACCGGACCCGACTTCATCATCAAACACGAACCCGACTTCGAACCGACCCGCGCACGGCTCTCAGCCCTGATAACTAAATTCCACGAACTCGGCGAATCAGGCACAGACGGAAACGTCCACAAATTCTTCGGCCGCCTCACCGGCAAACAATGGGGCGAAACGCAATACAAACACGTCGATCATCATTTGAGGCAGTTTGGGGTTTGAAGCTAACAACCGGCCGTTCCAAACGATGCAACTTGCTTTACGAGTTCGCCTTTTTTCGCGGCAGTAGAAAGTAATAACCTTGAGTAGAATCCGCACTTCTCGTAGCCATCGCCTTCCAGGTAGAGGTCAAGCTTTTTATCACCGTCGAGGTCGCCGACCCACACGATATGTCCGACGGTATCTTCGTCGCTATTGTATGGCAGGTAGGTGATCGCCTGGCTGGTATCGCCAACGGAGAGCATCATCGCCACAACCTTCTCGTTCGCCTTCGTGAGTCCGCGGTTGACGCGGATAGCGTATTCATTTCCTCCGATCGAGTAGTATTCCTCAAAACCCACTTTCGTCGGCTTATCATAAAGTCGGCGCCGTTCCATTTCTCGATAGTTCGGCCGCAAATATGCGCTTTCGATTGCGCCGGCTTTCAGATTTCGAGCGTTCTTTAATACGAATACCGGGTTGCCCCTGTCACTGGTAGTCAACCGCATATAGTCTTCATCGCCGTAGCCTTCGTAGGTTGGGTCGAATTTCACGTTCACGCGTGTCTTCTTCAAGTAGAGTTTTTCTCCCTTCTCGAAGAGCCCGAACCATTGCTCATCATTCTTAGCTATAACTTCGCTTTTTCTATAAACATTCTCGTGCTCGTGGATATCGACGAGCTTCATCTTGAAGTCACCATAACCCTGATCTGCGAACTCCTCCAGATCGGTGATCTGAGCGATGAATTCCGGAGTCGCGGGTGCGGCCGCCTTAGGAACTTCGGCTTGTGGCGCCTGTGCGACTTCTTCCGTGCATTCGATCGTCAACGGCGGAGGCGGTTGGACATCGGTCGCTGACCGCCACCGGATGCTTGCGATCCCGAAACCGACTGAGAAAGTGACGATGGACAAGAGAATACCAATAACGGATCGTCTCATAATGAGGAGAATCTTAGGGGTTGTCCGGAAAAACCGTAACGTGGCAATCCACAGCGCAAGCCTGTGATACTTACAGCGTTCGGCTGATAGCGGTTCTGACGTATAATCCAACTGATGGCGAAATACCGGAAAGGATCGGGAGATATCGACTTGTTGCGGATCGTGCTGGCGACAGATTGGAACTTAGTGACGTTTACACGCAAAGCGCTGATCGTTACGATTTCTGTGGCACTGATCTTCGTAATTTCGACAGTATGCCTCGCTCAGGACAAGGATTTTGCGAGTGTGAAGGGGCGCGTAACAACGTTGCGGGGGGACACACTCGCAGATGTTGAAGTGAGGTTCTTCCAACTGGAAGGAATTCGTGGTATCTCACCTACAGAGAAATTGATCGTGGCTACGAAGACCGACGAGAATGGTCAGTATCGTGTGGATAACCTGCCATCGGGTCAATATCGGGTTCACTTCTCAATGTCTGGTTTCGGACATACTGAGATATGGCGATTCTATCTTTGGCGGAATGCCTCCAGAACTCTCGACATCGGAATACCTGTTGGTTATACGCATGGATTGATTCAGAGCAAGGTTTCCGGAAGCGTTCGATCGTCAGACGGAAGGTCCGTAGAGAACGCAACCGTAACTCTTATAAACGCTTTTGATCCTAACGAAACCCAGCAGACTAGAACGGATAAGAACGGCAAGTTCGAACTCTCAACGATCCAGCCAGGCCAATATATTGTCTATGCGTCAGCGAACGGTTTTGCTGTAAGCGCCTCGACTTTTGATCTTGGAAATGGAGCACGTATAACATCAGACTTTGCACTCAAATCGATCGGCAAAAGGGCACTGATTGATCCATAGGTCGACTTGTTTGCATTTGAAGCAAAACAGAGAATGAAGAGCTTTCGAATAGGGTTAGGCGTTAGCGGCGGGATCGCGGCTTATAAGGCGGTTGAGGTGATGCGGCTGCTGCAAAAGTCGGGGTGTGAGGTGACGGTGGCGATGACGCGGCATGCGACGGAATTCATCCAGCCGCTGACATTTAAGGCGTTGAACGAAGGCCACGTTATCGTCGACGATTACGACCCGTCGAACCCCGATCCGATCGCACATATCAATTTTTCGCAGAACATCGACCTGCTGTTGATCGTCCCGGCGACGGCAAACATAATCGCGAAGTTCGCCAACGGCATCGCCGACGATTTTCTTTCATCGACCTACCTCGCCTCGACCGCTCCCGTCCTGATCGCCCCGGCGATGAACACCACGATGTGGGACCAGCCATCCACGCAGCGGAACATCGAACGTTTGAAAACCGACGGGGTGAGGTTTGTCGAGCCGGTCGCGGGAGAGCTGGCGTGTAAGACGGTGGGAACGGGGAAACTTGAGGACGTGGAGAATATAGTTCGGCAAGCACTTGAGCTCTTGTCAGAACCGCCTGCGTTAGCGGGCGGCCAGAAACTCGAAGTTGTTGCAACTGTCGAATCGCCGAACGTTCTAACAGATCATAACGTTGGCCCCCCGCTAACGCAGGGGGTTCTGACCTTTCGGGCGAACGCATCCTGATCACCGTCGGTGGAACTCGCGAGGCGATCGATCCGGTTCGGTTTATCTCGAATCATTCGTCGGGGAAGATGGGATTTGCGGTGGCTGAGGCGGCAAGGGATCGGGGTGCGGAAGTCACGGTTGTGGTCGGTGGGACTACGGTTGAGACTCCTGCGGGACTGAAAGTGAGACGCGGTGGCTCGGCGCGGGAGATGTTCGACGCGGTGATGGAGGAATTGCCTAGTACTACCGTGTTCGTCGGAGCCGCCGCCGTCGCCGACTACGCTCCGGCTAGCGCCGCCGACAATAAGATAAAGAAAGAGGGCAAGGATACGCTCACGCTCGAACTCAAGAAGACGCCTGACATCCTCTCCGAGGTCTCGAAGCGTCGTAAAGACGGGCAGTTGGTGATCGGCTTCGCAGCCGAGACGAACGACGTGATCACCTACGCGAAGATCAAGATGGGCAAGAAAAATCTCGATATGGTCGTTGCCAATGACATCACCGCGGAGGGTGCGGGCTTCAACACCGACACCAACATCGCCACCATCATCACTAAATCCGGCCAAACCGAACTCCCCCTTATGTCCAAACGCGAGATGGCTGATAGGATATTGGATGAACTAATCAAGTTACGATCCTAGTTTTCGATTTTCTTATTTCGTGCATTTCGTCGAGACCTAAAATTTTTCTCCACGAAATACACGAAAGACACGAAGCAAGAAGAAATCAGTGAGCGAAATTTCTAACCTTATCTCGGATATCCGCGAGCAGATCCTGTTTTTGCAGGAACTTGGCGTTGATTCGCTTGCGGTTGAGTTGCCCGAGGCTGGGCGTCTATTGCCTTCAGTGGGTAGTGACAAGCGGTTAGTAGATAGTCCTGTAGCCGCAGTTTCGGATGTTCAATTTGAGAAAGCTCCGCCGCCATCCGCTCTTGGATTGCCAAAACGAGCGACCGAAGCCCCAAAACGAGGAGGTTCGCGGATCACTTCGCTGCCGTCTCTGAAAACTCGAACGCCGTCACAGTTAGAAAATATGCCCATACCGACCGCCGCCAGACCTGCCCAAGAACCGGTTTTATTGGACCTTACCCCGAGCCTCGCCGAAACCGCGGACACGATCGAATCGATCCGTACGGAGATCGGCGACTGCGCCCGATGCAAACTATCTAAGCTTGGCCGCAAGCAGATAGTCCACACGACGGGGAATTTTCAGACCGATCTGATGTTCGTCGGCGAGGCTCCGGGTGCGGACGAGGACGACCAGGGTTTCCCGTTCGTTGGACGAGCCGGGAAGCTGTTGACCGACATCATTATCGCGATGGGGTTCGAGCGCGACCAGGTTTGTATCGGTAACATCAACCGCTGCCGTCCGCCCGAGAACCGCAAGCCCGAGCCCGACGAAACCGCCGCGTGCCGACCCTTTATCCTGCGAGAGATCGCCGTCATCAAGCCGAAGGTCATCGTCGTACTCGGCGCGACCGCTGCTCACA
>JBEBGW010000196.1:0-8356 GCA_040081025.1 Pyrinomonadaceae bacterium
TCCACGAAACAGATGAATCGCACCAACAATCCCCTCTTATTCGATTTTTTTCTGTGTTTTCTATTTTTTTGTGGTTAAAGCGGTTTGAATCACAAAAAAAAGAGGCGATCTATGACTTCTCATTTCCCACTCACATTTTCACTCTTGACACACCGTCCTGCGATGTAGTACATTCGTTGTGGATGGAGGTACACACGTATGAATAACAACTGGTATGAATTTAAGGAAGATGGGCACGCGACGCGGCGGCGGACGCCGCGGGTATCGCTTACTAAACATCGCCGCTTCAGATTCAATGAAAAGGCCTTGGAGTTGATCGGCTCTCCGAAAGCGGTGCGGTTCCTGTTCGATGTACAGCTCAGCCGCATCGGCATCAGGGCCGAAGACCCCGAGGCGGACCATTCCTTCCGCCTGTGCAAGGAAGACAAAAGCAGAACTCAGATCGTCTCCGGCGCCCTCTTCTGCGACAGCCTCGGCATCCGCCCCGAACACACCATCGAATTCCAATCCGTCCGCACCGACGACGAAGGCACTCTACTCCTCGACCTGACCACCGCCAGACGCAAGGTCAGCAGCTACGGCGGCAGCAAGTGATCCGTTAAGTCAGAACCCTGAGCAGTAGCGACGGGATTCAGCGGGGTAGTCAGAACCCAGAGCGGTAGCGACGGGATTCTGTTGCCGGACATGAGGCGGAATCAGGTCGCAGATCCCCATCGACGACGAAGCTACCTCCTACTTGATTTAGCCACCGCCAAACGGAGAATCAGCTGGGTCAGAACCCAGAGCGATAGCGACGGGATTCATCTCGGTGCCTAACACAGGCCCGTTCAGTAGACGTTGGCTGAATCAGGTCGCTACCGCTCCCTGTTCTGACAGATGTGGTTCAGGTGTTGACAGGTCGAAGGAACTGGAATAGATTGGCGGGGTCGCCCTTGATCATCCAGACAGCCGTACAAAGTTGAATGCGATTTCTGTCTTCCAAGAAAGCAGCTTCTCCCTATTTTACAGGTTCCTTCCTGTTGCTCTTGGTCCTGTCTGCCGCGGTTGCATCTGCTTTTTCCCAGCCGTCCGCATCCGGCCTTCAACGCAGCCGGACAAAGTTCATCGAGCCGCCTTCACCGGCACCGGACTGGAATACGGAACGGCGTAATCAGCTGAGCTTCAAGCAACTCGCCGAAGAGTTTGGCGTAAGGCTCAAAGGACAATATGAATCCGAAGGTGTTTCTGACGCCGGGACCATTGAACACGTCCAGTTCGGTATCACATGGCTTGATCAGGATCGCATAAAGGTCGAGTTCGGCACGATCCTGCCCGGCGTTCGCGGCGTCACAGAACGCGCTCTGGGTAAGGTTTCGTTCGAGTTCAGTAAAGATCCGACCATTACCGAGGTCGCGGGTGAGATACCGGTCGGCGGCGATGCCAAATTCATAGTCAGCGGCAAGTTCGACCGAACCAAGGACACGGTGGCGTCACTCGGCGTGGAGGTCAAGAAACTTTTCTTGAAATTCAAAGGCGAGGTCGCGACCGATCAGCCCAACCGAATTGCGAAAAATATAGAGATCAAGCTGATCGATCTCTATAGCCTAAACTTAAAGGGGCTTCAAGGTACGAATCGCGAGATCGCGATTGAAGTCGACGCGAGCAAGTTCTACAACGCCTTTGTGCGGAACGCCCCGGCGTTCGTCGACTTTTCAAAGGACCCGGCAAGAAAGGCAGTGAACGCGGTTGCCTTTCAGTTCGATCCCTTGATGGTATTCTCCGCCGTCAGTGACGATCCGTCGTACTTCCGAATAAGCAAAGCGATCACATCTCTTCAGCAAAGCCTTTCGGACGGGCTTCCGAAAGGCGTCAAAATCCAGTACAGCGACGCCATGCTGACAGACCTGCTGCGGAATTCCAGGGCGGGTGCAATGGAACAACTCGCCTCAAATCTCGCATCCGCTTCGGATGAGCAACAACGAAGAGCGATCCTCGATGTGTTCGTTCGCGAATCCCGATCACGCTCAGGCGGAGAAGCCCGCGGTACGGGGACTGATCTGGCGTTGGTCTCACTGAAGGCGTTGGTCGCGGCCGCCGAGCCGTATGCGTCGAGGTGGGGAGATCTCCCCCTTGCATTAAAAAGGCCCGGTAATCTTTCCCGGATCGTAGGGTTCGTAAATGATGTTGAGCGAAATGATCTGGTGCTGATCGGAGAAAGGGGTACACCGCAAGCGTCCCTGTCGATCGATGATCTCATTGTCGGCTTTCAGGCCGTACTGAAATTCAATGCCACGCCCCTCTGTAGTCTCGATCCGGATCCGGCCGACCCTGAAGGTCCGCAGAGATCTCGTATCGGAGGCGTTCCGAACGACTCCGGATTCGCCCTGACGATGCTTGAGGCCGACCATCTGATGAAAAAGATGGCCGCGGGTACGGTCGTCGTAACCGAACCCGGATATATAACGATGGGGAACGTGCTAGAGCGGTTGATCGGCAAAGGCAGCATCCCTGATCTTTCAAGCCGTTTCTGGTTCTATCCAAGATCTCTACAGCCTGGCGACATCGAGACCTCTTCAGACGGACGGGTTGTAAGCGTAAGATCAGGTATCGAAGTGCTCACACAACGGATCGTACTGTCGCACGATGGGATCGTCAGCAGTGATCGTCTTGATGAAACCGCCGACCAATGGGCGAGGGGTTTTAATCGCGTCTTCGGGGACCTGCAACCGAAGCATCCCGAGTTTCAGAGGCTGCACGGACTTTTTGATGTAGTTTTGACAGCAAAGATACTGCAGAAGCTCGAAGTACAACCGCAGTTGTTAGACCGGTTTAACGCTCTGCCCTACGAACGCGTTGCGGTCCCGGCGACCTATGCGTCGGTAAAGAGCGATCCGATCTCCGGACCCGATGGTGAAGCCTTCTATGTTGCCGGGGGCGTCAATTTGTCGATGACGGCTCGAAACAGTTCGTTTAACGTTACGGATCGTTCCGGGTTTTCGCAGTTGCGAACGGCCGCCTCTGGCATGCCCGGCCCTGTCTCGAAGATCTCTGTAAGCGACCTCCGGCCCGCGTCGTTGCGAACGGATCGAACAAGAACCGTCGACCCCGCGGCGATTCTATCGTCGATCCAGGCAGGCAATACAATGGCCGCCGAGAACGCGATTCAGGAATGGATAACGACGCGCCCGTACGATCCTGAGCCGTGGCGGCTGCTTGCGCTTAGCGACCTGGTCCGGGCACGGTATGATTCGGCGATCGCGAACGCCGATCGGGCTGTCGCCCTTGAAAGCGATGACACGGTCCTATTCGCAAGCGCGTCGATCATTCGTTTTCAAGCGCATTCCCTTTCGGGGCGAAATGCCGCGGCTCTCGCCGAAATAGATGCGGTAGTCGACCGGGTGCCAAAGAACCCGCGGGCCCGACTACTTCGCGCCGAAGCATTGTCGATGCTGGAGCGAAGCGGCGAGGCTAGAAAAGAGTTCCGCGAGGCGTTGTCGCTCGCACCTAACTCGACAGCCGTTCACCTTTCGTTCGGCTTGTTTGAGATCGGTCAGGGATTCAGCTCTCGAGGCAGAAGCTATATAGACAAAGCCAAAGCCCTGTCGCCGCGCCCGACGACGGATCCCAACATAAACTCGGCGTTCGCACTTTCAGAGATCTCGCTGTCGCTGCTTGGCGATGTCGAGAATCGGTTGGCGAATGCATCCCGATACGCCGACCTGGTCTTGGCGGACAGGACAGCTGATCCCGTTTCGCGGATCAGAGCATTGTCCGTAAAAACAATGCTTTCTTTCGTAAACAGCGATGCCGCGGAGGCGGAGGCGTGGGTCAATAAGGCGATCGCCATAGCGCCCAACAATCCGGGCCCGATGCTGATGATCGTCGACTGGGCGATCGGTTCGAACCGGCCCGATCTGGCGAAGAAGTACCTAGCGATGGCAGAGAAGATCGCGCCTAATTTTCCGGCGGTCGCGCGCTTTAGACGTACGATCAATAAATGATATGAAGATTCTTCTGCCGATCCTCTTAGCATTGTTCTTCGTCTCGGCCACTTCCTCCCTTGGTCAAACTGTGGACCCGATATTGAGGTTTCAGCCGCCTGTCGGACACCTATTTCGCCTTACCTACGTGGATACGGAAACCGACCTCCCTTACGCGCCGCGGATCCCGGGCCGCCCCCCGCCACGTCCGGAGAGATTTGCGCAGCGGGATGTAACCGATAAGGAAGTTGGCATTGACTGGCGGATCGAATCTCGCGACGCAACCGGTAACACGCGAATCGCGATGAACTATGTCTATATCAAGATTGCGATCATCAAGGGAAAGCTCATCGATGAGATCTCGGGATCAGTGATCCACCCCGGCAAGGCAATCTCTTTTGATACCCGGATCGAGGTTTCCAACTCGAATCCGGAACTGAAACCGGCGATGGAGAACCCGGAAAATCAAAAGGACATCGCCAATATCTTTGATTTTCTCAACTTCGCGCGTGACTCGCTTCTTGAGGCCGCGATCGGAAAGCCATTCACGGTCGTCGTATCACCGGAGGCAAAGGTGGTCGACATCATCGGCATCGAGCGATTGATGGATGATTATCGAACCGCGATCTCAAAAAAGAGCGTCGATGCGGCTCTGCGCGCCCGCCAGGATGCGATGCTCGAAGCCTATTTCGGCGAGGACCAGATCAGACGCACGCTTTCAGACACGATATTATTGGCGATGCCAAACCGCGCGGTAAAAATATCCGGTACGTGGACAGACAAGACCGAAGCAAGTGCCTTCGGTTTCAAGATCCCGGTCGTTCGAACCTTCAGCCTAACCCGAGTGGATTCGGGCCGGCGCAAAGCAATGATCTCGGGCACTCGCGAAACAACGCTGTCGGGTTCGAGGGACGGAAATTCTATAAAGGGAAAGGGATCGTTTACGATTGATGCCGTAGTCGACTCAGCGACCGGTATCGCAGCCACGATATCGATGGAAGGAACCGACGAAATGTACGCCTTCCCGACTGGGGGGCCGGAGACACAGCTCGTCACATTTGCAAATCTGACCTACGCGGGCAAGTACACCATTGAGCAGCTCGGTAGACTGGCGCCAGGCACGAACGACAAATGGACGGTTCACGACGGAACCGGGACTTTCAGCTTGAACATAGGAACCGGGTGGACACGAACCTTCAGCCCGAAGACAATTGCCGGATCTACATTGGTCGGTTTCGACCACCTCACCAATGACAGGTCGATACGTGTGTCGAATGGGCCGATCGATTCAGTCGAGCTTGAAAGGAATCCTCTTTCAAAGCGCGCCGAGCGGATTCTCAAACTTTACTCGGATCCCGGCAAAGCTACAGGAAAGCTGATCAGCTTCAAACAGTTCAAGGCCCACGGCCTGGACTGGGCACGGACTAACTACGTCGTTACGTGGAACGACGGACACGTGAGAACACATTGGAACGAAGCCACATACTCGGCAGGTAGAGAGATCAGTTTTGAAGCGTCTTATTTAGGAAGTCCGAACGCCGAAGCCGATGCAGAGATCCTCCAGATACTAGACAGCATTTCAATCCTCGCAAAAACCGCCGCCCGATAACGCTAAAGCCCCGCGGACTGGTCGGGCAATAGACCGACCGCAGTGCACGCGGGACGCGTGCGGTCCAGTCGGTAAAAACATTGAAACAAATGGGGCGGACTGGTAGTCTAAGAGATTGGTCTTTAGATGAGTAGACGCATTGTAGACAGTTATAGGGAGAAGCTTGCCGGTGAGGACGGGTGGGTGGTGAAGCGTGGGGCGGGGTTGCGGATCGCGCTTTGTTATCCGAACACGCACGCGATCGGGATGGCGAATTTGGGGCTGCATACGATGTATGAGCTTTTTAACGCGATCCCGGAGGTTTCGTGCGAGCGGGTTTTTCTGCCGGATGAGAGGGCAGATACGGGAGCGGGGGCGAAGGACCAGCGCGGGAAGGGCCGTCGAGAGAAACCGATCTCGGAGATGGACGAGTATGTGCGATCCGGGACGCCGTTGATGTCGCTTGAGACGCAGACGCCGGTTGGCGATTTTGATGTGGTGGCGTTTTCGATCTCGTTTGAGACGGACTACCTGAACATGGCGCGGATGCTGCAGCTTTCGCGGATACCGGTTTGGGCGAAGGACAGAAATCATTATCACCCGCTGGTTATCATGGGCGGGGCGGCTTCGTTTTTGAACCCGGAGCCGATCGCGGAGTTTACGGACGTGATCGCGGTGGGCGAGGGCGAGATACTGGCTCATCAGTTGGTTGACGCGATCCTCGAGAACGAGACGAAGGAAGATATTTTGCTCTCGCTCGCGAAGATCGGGCGTGGGTTTTATGTGCCGTCGTTCTATGACGTGATCTATAACGACGACGGGACGGCGTTCGATTACATTCCGAATCAGGAGGGCGTGCCGCGTCGGGTGGGGCGTGCGTTGGCGTCGGTTAACCCGAAGGAAGGGACGCTGCGACGGGCGTTGAAACGCGGCGAGAAGGAACTCGCCGATTTCCTAGTTAATCAGGATACGTTTTGCCCTTCGACCGCGATCTGGTCGCCGGGGGCGGAGATGGGCGATCGGCTGTTGGTCGAGATATCGCGTGGTTGCTCGCAGGGGTGTCGGTTCTGTTGGGCCGGTTACAACTACTATCCGCCGCGTGTCGTGCCGGCGAAGGACATACTCGCAAAGGCCGCCGAGTGGCGTTCGAGGACGGACAAGATCGGGCTGGTGTCGACGGCGGTGTGCGATCACCCTGAGATCTCGACAATACTTTCCGAGCTGCGGGCGATGGGATATCGGATAACCGTGTCATCCCTGCGGCTTGATCAGATCTCCGACGAGCTGCTGGATGCATTGGTCGAGTCGAACGATCAGCAGATCGCGGTGGCGCCGGAGACAGGATCCGATCGGCTGCGGCGCGTCATTAACAAGAATCTGACGAACGACGAGATAGTCGATATCTGCGGCGCCGTGTTCGACCGCGGGATGCTGACGGTCAAGCTCTATATGATGGTCGGACTGCCGACCGAGACGCAGGAAGACCTCGATGAGATGTTCGTGCTGGTCGAGCGGATAAAGGATCGGATGCTGGTGGCCGGTAAGAAGTTCGGACGGGCGGGGAAGATCATTCCGTCGCTGAACGGATTCGTGCCGAAGCCGAATACGCCTCTGCAGTGGGACGGCATCTGCGACGAACGCGAACTGAAACGGCGGATCAAGTATGTGTGCAAGGGTCTGTCGAAGATACCGAACGTTGACGTGCGGTTCATGTCGGCGCGGATAGCTCACGAGCAAGCGTTGTTCTCGTCGGGAGACCGGACGATCGCTCGCGTTATCGACCGAGCCGCTCAGCTTGGCGGAGATATCGACAAGGCCCTGCGTGAGACCGGAGTCGACGCGGCGTTCCACATCTCGCGCGATCGATCGTATGACGAGTTTCTGCCGTGGTCGATAGTCGATAGCGGACTGTCGTTCGAATTCCTCAAGACCGAACACGAAAAAGCACGAGAAGCTCTGTCGAGCCTCCCGTGCCCTGCTGTCGAAAAATGTACTACCTGCGGCGTGTGTCCGACCACCTGGCTTGCCGACGCTACGCCCGCGCTGATCCAGATCCAGCCGGCCCGCGTACGTGAGGCGTTACTCCTTCAATAGATATCCCTGCGGCGTCGCCGTGTAATCAAATTTGTAATTGTATTTGTAGATGCCGAACGGCAGGATGTTCACCGGCTGCTGATAGGTGGCGTGTGCGGTGACGTGGCCCTTGTCATTGCTGATCTCGACAACTGCGTCCGACGGGATCCGGTAATCGTTGGCAGCCTTTCGAATGTGCGCCGTCACTGCTTCGACCGGTTTGATCTGCCCTGCCGCGGCAAGACCTTTTACAACCGCCGTGTCCATCTCTTGCCTGAACGACGCACCGTTGTATGCAATGGGAACGTAGTTGTAGCCCGCGTGTGCGAGCATCAGGATAAACACGAAAATGATCAGAAACTTTGTCGTGGCGCTGCCGCGCTGTGAATGCAGATAAATGGTGGAATCTTTCATTGCTGGATCTCCTCGATCGAAGAGTTGGTTGAGGGTTAGCGGTTGATAACTGTGCGAAGGGTATCTTTCAGGATCTTGTCCGGGATCTCGCTGCCGGATTTTACGACCGGCTTTCCGATCCCCTTAAGCAGGATCCATTGAAGCGACTTGCCGATGTTTTTCTTGTCGAACTTGAAGGCCTCAAAAACCTCTGAAGGGTCGATACCGTGCAGCGAAGGCAGTACGCCCGTACGATGCACAACATCGTTCAACAATTTTACTTCATCCTCAGCAAGTAATTCAAGCTTTTTTGAGAGCTCGGCGGCGAAGATGATCCCGTGGC
>JBEBGW010000009.1:0-29353 GCA_040081025.1 Pyrinomonadaceae bacterium
ACAGGTGGCCGAGGCCGATCGATACGACGGTAATGAAGGTCGCGTTGCTCCTGCCGATAATCGTCAATCCGGTTCCGATCGCATCGTCGTACTCGAGGGCGACGGATCGCAGCATGGCGACTACAAGGCGGCAACGCGGGCGGTCGATATGATCGAGCGTTACAAGGATAAGCAATTTTTCCTCGCTGTCGGTTTCGTAAAGCCACACAGCCCGCCGACCGCTCCGCAATCGTTTTTTGATTTTTATGACGTGAACAAGATGCCGCTGCCGGTCGATTTTGCTGAGAAGCCGAAGGCTCCTGCAGGGTTTCCCGAAGTCTCGATCGCTCCGAGAAACGCCGACCTGTTCATCGGCCGCGATTCGACGCCCGAACTCGCACGAGAAATGATGCGTGCCTACTACGCATCGACGAGCTTTATGGACGCGCAGGTCGGCCGGGTGATGGATGCACTCGAGAAGAATGGACTTCGCGAGAATACGATAGTCGTGTTCTTCGGCGATCATGGATATCACCTCGGCGAGAAAGGAAAATGGTCAAAGGCATATTCGCTATACGAGATAGGACTTCGTGTTCCGCTATTCATTGCGGTCCCGAACGGAAAGACGCAGTCGACCGAACGGCCGGTCCAGCTTCAGGATCTGTATCGCACCTTGAGCGACCTGTGTGGACTGCCGGCACCGCCCGCTGATATCGAGGGCCGTAGCATTGCTCCGCTCATCCGCTCGCCGAGACAGAAGTGGGATCATCCGGCGTATAGCATGATGGAAATGCAGGCAGTCCAAGGCCATTCGGTGCGGAAGAACAACTGGCACTACGTTGAATACGACCAAGGGAAAAACGGCGAGATGCTGTTCGATATTGAGCAAGATCCGCATGAATTGAAGAACCTTGCGGGCGATCTTAAATACTCGAAGATCGTATCTGACCTGCGCACACTAGTCCGGAAAATGCCAACGGAGACCAAGTAACTATTTATGACCAACAAGTCGAAGATCGGAAGACGCGGATTTCTTAAGACATCAGCAGTAGGAGCCGCGGGGATCGCGCTGCTTGCGGAGGATTCCGAAGCGGCCGTTCCGACCGAGCTACAGTTACCTGCGTCTGCATCGGAACGAAAGATCATCCCGCTCAACGACGGCTGGCTGTTCTCTGAGACCGTACGTCCTGGTGCGACCGGCGTTTTGCACAATGATCGTGGCTATAAACAGGTGACGATCCCGCATACCAACAAACTCTTGCCAGCAAGCGGTTTCGACGAGAAAGAGTATACATTTGTTTCCGTCTATCGACGACATTTCCGCCTCCCTGCCGGACTAACACAACATCGGATCTTTATCGACTTCGACGGCGTGATGACCGCCGCTCGCGTCTTCATCAACGGTCAGGATCTTGGAGAATACAAGGGCGGATACACGCCGTTCTCGTTTGAGCTGACGAAACACGTAAAACACAACGCCGACAACGTACTCGCGGTGGTCGTCGATTCCACAGAGCGAAGCGATATTCCTCCGTTCGGCGGGATGATCGACTATCTTACGTTCGGCGGCATTTATCGCGAGGTTCACATCCGTGCCGTGCCGGCACGGTTTGTCGAGAATATGTTTGCGAAGCCGACCAATGTTCTCTCGGCTAAACCTGAAGTAGTTGTAAAAACATACGTCGAGGGAACCTCATCGGGTAAGCCGACGTTGACCGCCGAACTGCTCGACGGCGGCAAGGTGATCAGCTCGACAAAATACAACACTGTTCTCACACCGGGAGAACATTCGCTAACTATCGGAGGTTTTGGTAGGCCGAGACTTTGGGATGTCGGCGACCCGCATCTCTATTCCGTGCGCGTAACGATCACGGATGGCGGAAGAATGGTTGACCAATATGAAACTCGAATCGGGTTTCGCGAGGCGAAGTTCACTACCGAGGGATTCTATCTAAACGGCAAGCATCTCAAGCTTCGAGGGCTGAATCGGCATCAGACTTATCCGTATGTCGGCCAGGCGATGCCGGCACGCGTTCAGAAGCGTGACGCGTGGATATTAAGGAAAGAACTTCACTGCAACATGGTCAGGACCTCGCACTATCCGCAGTCGACACATTTCCTGGATGCATGCGACGAGTACGGACTTCTCGTTTTTGAAGAGATCCCCGGGTGGCAGCACATTGGAGATAAGGCTTGGCAGGATCTGTCCGTTCAGCATGTGGGCGAGATGATCCGGCGGGACCGGAGTCATCCTTCGATCGTCTTGTGGGGCGTGCGGGTGAATGAATCAGGCGACAACAAGGAGTTCTACACCCGAACAAATAAGCTCGCCCATGATCTCGATGACTCGCGTCAGACGGGCGGTGTGAGGTATAAATACGATTCGGAACGACTCGAGGACGTCTTTACGATGAACGATTTCCGCTGGCCGATGCGCGAGCCGAATCATTCGCTCTACATCGTCACTGAATTTAATGGACACATGTTCCCGACGAAGCGTGTCGATAATATCGACCGCGTTCGCGAGCACATGCACCGACACGCCCGCGTTCACGACAACATCGCGGGGAACGTGAAGATCGCCGGCGGGATCGGATGGTGCGCATTTGACTACAACACGCACGACTATTTCGGCTCAGGCGACCGCATCTGCTACCACGGTGTTTCGGATATCTATCGAATTCCAAAACCGGCCGCCGGTTTCTACAAGTCGCAATGCGATCCGTTCGAAGAGATCGTCCTGGAGCCCGCGTTTCATTGGGCGCCGGGTGACGAGAATGAGGCATTCACTCAGGCGCTAGTTTCATCGAATTGTGAGCGAGTGAAATACTTCGTGGACGATAAATTGATCGCCGAAGCTGAACCAGACCGCAAGACATATCCGAATCTCAAGTACTCGCCCTTCACCGCAAATCTGCGGCCGGCAATATGGGGAACGGGCAAATGGAGCGAGCTTCGACTCGAGGGTTGGATCGGCGGGAAGAAGGTGATCGAGCGCCGGATGTCAGGGAAGGGCGTCGATCAGAAGTTCATTGCCGCAGCTGACGACAAAGAGATCAACGCCGATGGAATCGATATGACTCGTGTCGTTTTTCGCGTTACCGACGAGTTCGGTAACATCCGACCCTACGCACAGGGTGTCATTCAGTTTTCGATCGAAAATGGAGAGATCATCGGCGATAGTCCGTTCGCACTTGTCGGCGGTGGTGGAGCGGTTTGGATACGCTCGACCAAGCGACCTGGGATGGTCCGGCTGACGGCAAAGCACCCGCGACTTGGGACGAGTGTGATCGAGATAAGGTCTGTCTAGTTCGATGCCTGAGCCTTGCTGATCTCGACGGCGAACACGTGTGTCGGGCCGAACATATTTGATTTGAAGACGATCCACTTGCCGTCAGGAGTAAATGTTCCGTTAGGCTCAAGTGAGTAATCGTGTTTCGCAAGATTCACAAGACGCTCGCTTTTTAGTTTCCCGTTCTCGGGCCTAAACAGGTACATCCACTGTCCGTTGTCGCCGCGTGCGACGCTGTTGGGCCCGCCGCCGTCACCCGAAAAGGCCTTGCCATCCGGCGACATATTGTAGTGAACCGACCACTCGCGTTTCTGCAAAGAATGCTTCGTTAGCTTGCCGGTCTTTACATCGTACTGAGCCAGCCAGAATACTTCGTACTTCGGCGTCTGAAGGTCATAGATAATGTACCTTCCGTCGGGCGAGAAGTATTCGTGCCCGGCGATCTCCATCTCCATCGTTCGAGTGTGGATCTTCTTCAATTCGCTGCCATCAATGCGGATCGTCCAAATACGGTCGACCTTATGCCATGGGCCTTCATGGCAAAACATCAACAACGTCGGATCGGTCGGTGAGAACTGGACGTGGTTTAGCCAATCGGTCGCGCGATGAAATGTTTTGACCTCACCGTTCTTCACGTTGATCGTGTACAGCGACATCGGTATCTTTGCCGCAAGGCGACGCTCCATCATTTCGCCCTTGCCCGGATAACTATCGCGTGCCGGCACCTGGCCCGACGAATTCGGTGTTGGCGCCGGCTGCGGAGCTTGCTGCCGAAACTCGGCGGGCACTTCTCCGGTCACCATGCTGCCGCCGAGAACTGTCTCGTCGGAATTGAGTGCGAGACCGGAACCCGTTCGAAGCCGAGCATCTTTAACGATCTCACGCGTCGTCTTCGTGTCGATATCCGTCTCGAAAACAGACTCCCCTCGAAGATAGAAGATCTTGCGCGTCTTGGCGCCGACGATCACCGATCCGGCCCGCCCCTCGACGATCTGCTCGATCTTCTTTGTCTTAAAATCGTAGGCTGATAATCCATTCGGCGTTGAGAAAATCAGCTTGTTACCCTTCGCCGTGTATCCGTTCTGATGAAAATAGAACGACTGACTTCCTGCGTCATCTGAAAGCCGAACGACGCGGTGGCCGGTGTCAGGGTCGACATATTCCCTCGGCACTTCAGCAGTTTGGCCGAGAGATGAAATGGCCGATATCGTGTACGACAGTACGACTAAGATCAATTTCTTCATACATTCTTCCCCGTTTGTTCTGCAATGATCGAGCAAAAATACAGCCCCATTATCGAGATAACGGGGCTGATCAAATGAAAGGACGCGGAAATCTGTTAGAAGATCAGCCGAATTCCAAACTGCAGATAGCGTGAGCTGGTTCCCGGGTTCGGACTACCGAACGAATTGCCAACAGCGCCGCTCGTCAAGCTCCCGAAATTCGCTTCATAGCTGTTGCGAAGGCGCCAAAGCTGAAATCCTTCAAGAGTCCTTATGTCGTATAACAAAGGATTCCTTGTAGCGAACCCTTCCGGGACGCGGACGGAGAAGAAGTTGTCCGGCAACGCTCCGCCGCCGACCGGCTGACCGGGACGCGGCGCAAGCCGGGTTCCATTTACCGTGCTGCGAATTTGTCCAAGCAGGGCAGAGGTTGCTCCTGACGTTGCTGTGTCAGCTAATGGCTGGCCGTTAGCAGCAGCCCAACTATTGTACTCGGCTGCCGCGATCGCCGAACTTCGGGTGCCTCCCGGGCAATTCGTTGCATTCGGCACCACGATTGAGGCATTTGCGATACATTCGGTTCCGTTGAATTCGGTCGGGAACGTTCCGAATCCGAACGGGGTGTTCCCGCGGCTATTGAAGTAGAAGTTAGGCATATTGAACAGGTTCAGAGCGTCGACCCTTATGTTGATCTTTCTCTTGCCTTCGCCTCCGATCCACGGCATTGGGAAATTCTTCTGGATCGAGAGATCGAAATACTTCCTGATAGGTTCCCTGATGCTCAGCGTTCGCGGAGCATTTCCAAGCTCGCCCTTGGGCGGACGCATAAACGCCGCGGGGTTTACGTACGGTTCACAGACATTAAAACTATTAGTCCCAACCCCAGTTCCCACTTTGCAACTCGGGTCCCAAAGCGGATTCCTTAACGACACGCCCGCGACAATGTTCGGACGAACCACCCGGTTAAGTCCGGCCCCGCCGAGCTGATTCGGGTCGGTAAGAAACGGCTGGTAAGGATTGCCGCTGACTAGCCTGGCCACACCCGATAAAGTCCAGCCGCCAAGCGGACCGTTCACGTACCACGGCGAATCACTAAATAAACTTCGGCCCTTGCCGAATGGCAGGTCCCACGTAAAGGTTGAGGAGAACGCATGCTTAACATCAAATGCAGAGAGCGCGTAATCATCCGCAAGCGAACCGCCGAGAGCGACCTGCCCTCGTACCGAACCGCTCGTCAGAACGCGCACGTCCGGGCTTGCATCCGAAGAGTCGTCCATCGATTTTGCAAAGGTGTAATTGGCCGTAAGGCTCAAGCCGGAAGTAATTCGGCGTCTGAAATCGACATAACCGGCGTGGCGGATGCTACTTGAGTTTGCGTTGAAATACTTGTTCATCGTGTCAACGCCGATGAATTCAGAGAACACGCTTGCGAGCGACGTGGTAATCCCGGCACCGAGAAGTGTTGTGCGCCCAAGGGGGTCCGCAGTATTGCCCCCGGGATTGATATTGTTTGCCGTGAGAAGCGAGATCGTGTCGACGTCGCGCTGGTTAAGATTGATCTGCGGCGTGTACAGGGCAACGCCGCGGTTGCCGACATATGCGATCTCGATGGTCGAGTTTCTAAAGGGGGCAAACTGGACCGCGAGATTCCAGCTTTGCGAATAAGGCACCTTGCCGTAATTGGGGTCGTTCACATCGACGGCGACGGCCGGCACGGCGATAGACTTCAGAAAGACGAGACCGTTCGCATCGGTTCCCAAAAGCGTATCCAGTGTCTGCGACGAGCCTTGCAAGGGATTGTTGCCCGTCAGTCTGAAAGGCAGCTGTGGGAACGGCGTTCCGCTCGACGCATTGCCGCCTACCACGGTCGGCTTAGACGTGCCTGGTTCGGTAAAGCCCCCGAAATCCGGATTCGCCCCGCGATTGTTGCCGTTTATCGGGAAATGGGAAATGCCGAATCCGCCACGGATCACGAAGCTGTATTTTTCCGTCTCCAACCCAAGGATCTTCATTTTCGGACTCCACGCGAAGCCGAGTCTGGGTTCGATGGCGCCGTAGTCAACTGGGACAATATGTGCCGACCTTCCGCCGCGGCCCGAAAAGGCAAACGGAACGATCTTTGCGGTGGTCGGAACATACGACGGTATCGGATCGGCGGCTAAGACGCCCGCCGCGGTCGCGATCGTGCGGCGCTGCGTAGCCGTCAGAGCCTGATCGATCGCGAGATCGGGCCGGAGTACACCTTGCAAGTTATTGTCTTCGGTACGCGGCATTTGGACCGAATAACGGAGGCCAAGATTCAGGCTAAAATTCGGCTTGATCTTCCAATCGTTTTGTACGAAGGCGGCATAGCTGTCCCATTGGTAATTATAGTTGAACAGTGCCGGACGAAAAGCGACGACGTTGGGAACGCCGAGAAGGAAACTGGCAATCGCATTCCCTCCATTCCCGACCCCGTTAAGGTTGTTATTGTTGGGGACACCCGCCGGGCTATTGTTGGTCTGAAGCCGGCGGAAATTCCAGCGGCCTCCCGCAGCTGCGAAAAAGGGCGTCACCTGCAGCCGAGCCCGGTTGAAATTACCACCGATCTTCCAAACCATGTTGCCGGTGGTCCAGTAAAGGGTGTCGCTGATATCGTACCGGGTCTCTTCGTTAAAGTTGTTCGTGCTCAAACTGGAACCGATATCGGGCGCGCCGTATTGGTTATCAGTGCCCCAACCGGTCATAAGCGGCATGCCGCCGGCCGTCAGGCTCGTCATTCCCAATTCTGTCGAAAGATTTCTCCCGCCCATGATCGAGAATTCGGGCGAGTAGTCTTCGCTGAACGCTCCTTGCGTGTAATTGAATCGAGCTTCATTCGTGATAGACGGCGAGAAGATATAGTTCACCGTTCCAAGATACTGTGTCGCGTCGCTGTAAATGCCTTGGTTGCCGTTTATGTCGCTGCCGTTCGACGCACGAACGCCTACGGCCGGAGTTTTCGTCCAACGGAATGTGGCTTTTGCCCTCTCGGTAATATTGTGATCGATGCGGACCGTGAATCGGCTTTCGTTTTGCGAGGATTCGCGGACGGTAGCAAGGTTCCGCACAGCGCCGTTGTCGAGAAAGTAATTTTCTGCAGGGTTCATGTACCCCAGAAGCGCCAGGGCAGTTGGGTCCATAAATGCTGTGGGAACAACATTGAGAGCCGGATTGTTCGCAGCATTCGCGATCTGCGCCTGGGCTTGAGCGGTCGTACAGTACGGCTGACCTTGGGCGTTAGTTGAAACTCCAATTGCCGCTGACCAGCCGAATGGACAATATTGGTTTCCTGCCACTGCCGGAACAACAATCGGGATAAGTGTGCCGCCTGCACCGAGCGTAAATTGTTGATAGATATTCGAGTCCGCTCCGGCAACGAGAGCCTGATTGAACTGTGTTGCTACCGATCTGGGCAGCCAACCGCTATTGGTCGTAAGCACAAGATCGCGGAAGTTGCCCGAGCGCTCCGCCGCGCTCGGTACCAGTGCGGTACCCGAAGTGAAGTCGTTACGCCAGCGAGGTTCCCATGCAAAGAAAAAGAACGAACCACGCTTTCGTCCGTCATAGATCGCAGGGCCGTCGTCGCCAATGTTCGGCAGCATTATCGGTCCGCCAACGGTGAACGAAACCTGATTGCTGCGGAGATTGTTTGCGGGACGCGGCGCCGTGCCTTGGTTCCATGCTCGCGCGTTCGTCTTCGGGTTGCGATGATACCAAAGCGCGGTCCCGAAAATATCCTTCGCTCCCGACTTAGTGGTGATGTTGATCACGCCGCCGCCGGTCGTGCCGAACTCGGCAGAATAGGCTGAGCTCTGAACCGCGAACTCCTGAACAGTCTCCGGGGTGAAACTAACGACCGATCTGGCGATACCGACACCGGTGTTATTTACGCCGTCCGCGAGGAGCAGGGTGCTTCCGGGGCGGCCGCCATTAACACTCAGATTAAAACCTGGTGACGGAGTGATCACACCGGAATCAACGTCTTCGCTTCCTGCGTCGCCGGAGACATTTGGCATCGTCAACGCGAGGTCGAGAACACTTCGATTGTTCAAAGGCAAGTCTCTTAGCTGCCGCTCAGTTATCGTCTGCGAGATCGTTCCGGAATCGGCATTCACAAGTTGGGCGTCCGCCTGGATCGTTACTGACTCGTCGACACTACCCGGCTCGATCGACACGTTAACCGTGGCGACCTGTGCGGTATCGACCTTAACGTTTTCGATCAACGCCTTCTTGAAGTTCGGAGCCTCTACAAGCACGGTGTACATGTCAGGATCGAGGGTCGCGGCGTTGTAGGAACCGGAACTCGACGTATTCACGACGATCGACTTTCCGGTCTTTACGTTCGTAATGGTTACTTTCGCACTCGGCACTACCGCGCCGTTTGCGTCGGATACTGTGCCGGTTAAGCCGCCTCGATTGGTTTGACCAATTAAAAGGCCCGAAAATAGTAGTAAAAGTCCGATGATCTTGAATGCCTTCATGCCGCACGCCTCCAAAAAAGCTCTGTTTTCGCCCTTTTCCGGGGGACGATCCGGGTCTTAAATTTCAATATGGCGATGAAATCGAGAGGAACTGGTCCGATATGTCAGGACGATCTTTATCCAGTAAACCGCTTAACTGACCTTTCAAAAAAATTCGCTTCTTAAGAAAAGCGTCTGAAAAATACCGAAGTTTTGGAAACATAGCATTGTTTCGACCGTTTGTCTAGCGCAAAAAAGAGCGGCCCGAAAGCCGCCCTTGCTGTCAATTGCGAACAAACTAGAACAAGAATTTTATTCCGTACTGAATGCGTCGCGCATAGTTGTCCTGGTTCGATGCGGTAATAGCTCCGAACGTTCCACCAAGGGCGGTGACCGGTGCGGCAATATAAGGTTCATTAAACGCATTGATGAAATCCATTTTGAATTGGATCCTCATCCGTTCGTTGATCCGCGTATTCTTGAGGATCGACAAGTCAACATTATTGATGTTGTCGCGTCGAACATCTGAGAAGAAGAACGGCAATGTTCGAAGTGTTGCTACGGGGTTAACAGTCGAGAATGCTGCCGTATTGAACCAGCGCTGTGTGGTTCGCTCACTTCCTTCTAGCGAGACATCGCCGCCGAGGTAGAAAAGGCTATTGGTGAAACGGATCGGGAAACCTACCTGGAATTGATAAACACCCTGGATCTGCCACCCACCAACGAACCGATCAAGAATCGCGCCATCGGAAAGCAATGCCTTACCCTTGCCGAATGGAAGCTCGTAAATGCCGCTTACCGAGAGGCGGTGAGGTGTGTCCTGATCCGAGATCATTTTGGTCGGCGATTCATCGCCGGCATTTAGATATTCAGTTGCCTGCAGCCACTTGGACCACGTGTACGAACTTCCGAGAGTCCATCCGTTTGCGAAACGGCGCTGAAGACTCAGCTGAGCGGCATGATACCAGGACTTTCCGTCGTTATTCGTGCTCGTTATATCACCAAACATCGGAAGCGGACGATAGAACGTCTGACGGACAAGTGTTGCACCCGTGAAATGGCCCGTACCTTCGAAGCCGGCGACGTTGCGGAAAGGATTGTTAACGTTCGCTGTCAAGATGTTGTTCCGAGCCGTCATTTCCGCCGAAGTGGGCATACCGGTTAGGAAGTATGAGTTTGGTACCGCGTTGATGTTGCGGTTGATCTCGATATCGTAACCGAAATTTCCTACGTAGGTTACTTCCGCGACAAATCCGAGCCCCAGATCACGTTGAAATCCGACCTGCCAGCGAGCCTGTTTGGAAACTCGCGGATCCTGATTGAAGTACGTGATCGCTCCGCCAAGCCCGGTCTGTTTTCCGAGAGAGTTTCCAACTGGCTCCAGGATAGAGACGGTTGGGAATAGGGATATTGACTGAGGAATCGGCGCTGAGGTTGTATCGAGCGGATTTCCGTTTACACGGGTCGTCGGGAGTTCGGAGGTTCGCGTGTAGCCAGGCTGAATAACGTCGCCGCGACGCTCCCCAAGAAATCCAGCAAACAATCCGAATCCTCCTCGGAGGACAGTCTTCGAATTCAGCTGATATGCCACACCGAATCTCGGGAGGAGGATGTTTTTTGGTGTCGCATAGAGGCCCGAACCCGTATCCACTCCTGCGAACTGAAGGCCGCCGTTAAAACTGAACGACGAAGCGGGGATCGGGTTTCCGCTGAGATCCGTAACCGGCGTTGCTGCAAGACGTGCGCGAACGGTCGCGTCGAAAGGCTGCGTATATGAAGTGTCGAAGCCCGAAATGCTCTTATTCTGCCGCTCGACGAGGGCCTGTTCGACCTCATAACGGAGGCCGAGATTGAGCGTCAGCTTTCGGGTAACCTTCCAGTCGTCCTGAACGAAGAATCCCCATGTTTTTGAATACTCCGAGTAGTCCGCTCGACGAACCACAGTCTGCGTGGTCGGTAAACCAAGCAGGAATGCGGCATAACTCTGAAGGCCAAGGTAGTCGATCGTTGCATTGTTAGCGGTGTTACTGGCCGCTCGCGTATACGTATTGTTGAAGACGAACTGACCCGTCTGGTCATTGCTCGCAAAACTATCGTCCTCCCGATATACGCGAAGTTCTCCACCAAACTTGATCGCATGGGATTCGATGATCTTATTCAGAGTCGCCGCGAACGAGTGCGAACCTACCGGGCGAAACTCGTTTGACATGCCGTTCCCGAGCGGCCCGTTGCTAAAGTCGAATCGGGGAAAGCGTCGGATGGATTCGGGGATGAGGTTGTTATACGTAGCGCCGGCGGTTGGTCCCCATAGGTTTGTGAGGTCAAATCCTTGTGCGTCCGGTTCTTGGTCTTGCGCACGAATAAACCGGTTATATGCATAACGGACATTTAGAAACGTGGTCGAATTGAACGTGTGAACGTCGTCGATCACGCCCTGGCGAGCCTTGAATGCAAAGCTAACACCCGTATACTCGTTTGCCGTGTAGTCATTGTAGAAGCTAACGCGGTCATAGTAGCTCCCGCGGACGAATAGGTGGTTGTTGTTTGTGATGTTTTGGTCGATTCGGAACGTGTAGTTGTCGTACGGTTCGGTTACTTCGGTCAGGCCGGAGTCAAATATGTTTCCCGTCAGTCCCGGATTCTTCGGTTTTGCCCAATATTCGAGAACTGCCTTTGCAACCGGACTAATACGTGCGTCAGGAATTCGATTGTTGGCGAACGCCGTTCCGCAAAACTGACCGGAACCGCACGCGACGCGGGACATCGGATCGTAGACCGTCACGCAGCCAGTCGTTTGGCCGGGCGCACACGCGAACTGTGAGAAGTCACCAGCTGCTAAGGCGGCTGTCGGGACCCAAGGGCCCTCACCCGCATCGAAACGTGGCCGGGCATCCCGGATACCTTCATAACCGAACAGAAAGAAAGTTTTGTCCTTGCCGTTATACAGCCACGGCAAAACTACCGGGCCGCTGATGTAGCCGCCGAATCTATCGGCCTTGGTCTCGGGTCTAGCATTTCCGCGAGCTTTACCGAAGGCATCATTAGCTGCCCAATTTCCCGGCTGTCCGAAATAGTACGCGGATCCATGAAGAGCGTTAGCACCGGACTTGATGCTGATACTTGTGACGCCACCTTCCGTGTTACCGAATTGCGCATCAAACGTGGCCGTCTGAACTTTGAATTCCTGCACGATGTCCGACGGCGGAACGTAGGATGCAATAACTTCATTCGCATTTGCGGTCGCCGTGCTCGGAGCTCCGTCAATCGTAAGATCGCTGCGATTACCACGCGTGCCGTCCATCGCGTAACCTACGATATGCGTCGGCTCGAACGGACGATCAAGACGTTGCGAACCCGTATGGGTGACGCCGGGTGCAAGCCCGATAAGCTTGTACGGGTCTCCGTGAACGAGCGGAAGGTCTTCGAGACGACGTCCGTCAACCACAAGGCCGAGAGATGCGTTCTCAGTGTTGATCGCGGGCACATCCGCCGTTACATTCACCGTTTCTTCCGTTCCACCGACTTCGAGAGGAATGTTTACGGTTACAGTTGCCGCTATCTCAACAAGAACGTTATCTCTTACCGCGCGCTTGAATCCTTGAGCCTCGACCATCACCTGATAAATACCAGATGTTAGGAAGGTAGCTCGATACATGCCCTCACCGTTTGTTGTAAAGGTCTTGTTTGTGCCTCGGGACGGATCCTTGACCTGTACGGTTGCATTCGCCACAACCCCACCATTAGGGTCAGTTACGGTTCCGACGATCGTACCGCGCGTGTCCTGCGCGTTCGCGTTCGGAGCGAACGTCGCAAACAATGCCAACAGTAGAGCAGCAACGATAGTTAGCTTAAATCTCATTTTTTCACCTTCCATTCCTTTCGTTTTCTGTTATGTGGAGGCGATCCGTAATTGGTAATACCAACTTTGGACTGACCTATCGGCAAACGTTTAGCCGGACAACCGATGTTTGCCAAAGACTGGTTTCCCTTTGATTTGTACTGGGCTTGCGACCGCATCTTGCTAACCGCTTAACCCAAAAAATTGAATTCCTTTGTTCGAACTTGAAGAACTGGATGACGCCGGCCGGTACTTCCAAATTGGTAAGACAACTGATCATCACCCGATGGAAAGGTAAAATAACATCAAAACGGGCGCGTGTCCAGCAAAAAATGCCGGTTTATTACTTTTCATACTGTAGATTCGAGAAGTAATGGCCAGGGGACTCGAGCGGATCAGCTCTATAAAAGCTATTTTAATAGGAGCCGCCTTTCCAATTTGTTGATAGTTGGTTTTACCAATCGTCATTTTCCGACGATCTGTCGAAGTACGGGTGATCCGATAATACCGGACGATTCCGATCGGATCTTTTCCATTTCCTGAGGTTGGAATCGTTCCCCAAAACGGAGGTTCAGAAGGCGATAATCAGGAAGGCGTCTACCGGCCATGTAGTTTAACGCCGTATTTCCGACGTCGATTCGGATCTGGTTCTCACCGGCCCTCAGAAGGTTTGAGACGTCGATTTTATACGGCGGAGCCCAAAGGCTTCCGGCTTTCAACCCATTGACATAGACCACAGCGCTTTCACGGATCGGCGGCTCGTAAAACGTTCGCATTCCGTTGCGAACGTTAACTACTTCAAGGGGCGTACCTTCGCCGAAGTCGAGAGTCATCTTATTCGCTCCGCCAACCAAAGCAGCAGGAACGTTGACGCTCGTTTCATATCGTCCGACACCGGAAAAATATTTGTCTGCCTCATTGTCCGTCCACGAGACGAGTTGCGTCGTTTCCCGGACCTTATCGCCAAGCGTTAATTTCCAGGAGCCGTTGAGCGGGATGGACTGTCCGGCGGTCTCGGCTACGAAGGTGTTAGCAGGGGCGGCTTGCTTTGAGAAAACGAAAACGCGAGAACCGTACGGTTCGAAGTCTTGGGTGAAAGCCGTAGTTCCGTCGTTTCGCTCGGCAGTAGATATGGACGCAAACGTTCCGTTTATTGGATCCCAAACTTGAACTGACGGCTGCGAGGTTCGAAATGTGAGGCGAAGATTTCGCTTCTGATTCGATGTGTTTGCAACGAAGTAGATGTCGGCATCGGCGGTTTGTCGATGAACGAACCCCATGTCTTGCCCGGCAGAACCGAAATCGACGTCTGGTTTTAGAAGGGCGGCCAACGAGCTTTTCAATTCTGCTTCCGACGAGATCGACTTTACGTTTGGCTTGTTCGAGTTGAAGAGTTTTTCTGCTATGGATTTGAATTCGTTTCGTTCAAGGTCCGTAACACGTACGCCAGGGACCATCGATGGAGCGCCGCCGACCGCTATGACAATACCGCCGCTGTTTGCAAAAGTTTCGATCGCTTTGAGCGAGGCAAGAGGCATTCGCTTGATCGCTGGAAGAACGACGACGCGATGCTTCGAAGCTCCAAGCGACAGAACCCCCTTATCGCTTTTGCCGAGATTCTGGAGAACCTCGTCATCAAAGAAGTCGAGGTTGTAGCCCGCCCCGAATATTGCGGGCATCAGGTTCTCACCGACGAGATCACGATTCGCGTCAATAAGGTGGACCTTTCCGGCGGTGAAGTGCGAATACGCGTCAGCATTCGGCAGATAGAGTGCAATGTCGTTGACCGGTTCGCCCTGCCGCATCATATAGCTCATCCGCTGGAGGTAAAGTGCGAGGTCCGGCATCACGATCCACCAGGGATTATGTTCGGAGTACGCTCCGGCGGCGTAGAATCTCCATCCCGGATACTCGACGCCCGGAGGTGTGTATCCCCAACCGTGGCCAATTAGCTGGTTGATTCCTTGAAGAAAGTGAATGTCAGCCTCAGCCTTCATATCGAGCGGTGTTGCTCGAAATACCGGCGAATTCAGCCAGGTCCAGGTTTCGGAGGAAGTAACAGTGCGGCCGAAGATGTGATTAGCGGAAGATGCCCATCGGGCGGCTCGGACAACTTTCCACTGAGCGCCTTCTCCATCGGAGATATCTGCCCATCGATTGCTGTAGATAGAGGCGGCCGGGATGCCGTATCCCTGGATGCGAAAGCGAGTGCCGTTTCGCTTCGACCATTCCTGCATCGGGATCATGAATCGCTCGTTGAAGATCTCGGTGATCGTGCGGCCCCAATCGTAGCGGATGTCTTCGGTCTGCGGCCCGACGTCGGCGATGAGAGCGGGCAGATGAGGTCGGATGTCGTACCCTCGCCGCTTCTGAAACTCTGCAAGGAAGTCGTCGGTCCAGTCCTGGTTGTACACTTCGAGACTGTCGCAAAAAACGGAGTAGGGAACCGGAGATCCCTTGAAGGCCTCGAACAAACGATCGCCGGTTTTCTTTAGATAGCCATCAACCGACGGACGATCCAGATGATTAAGGACGTACCCCTCCGATCCGACTGAGGGCCGTTTCACCTGCATTCCGCTCTTTCCGCCAATGAAGAAAACGACCTCGCCGCCTGCGGCGTTCGCGGGCACGCCGATGCGTCCGTTTGACACAGTTCCAAGTTGATCAAAAGTTCCATCCGTTCTTCGAAAAAAGGCGCCCAAATACTGCTCGGCGGAGATCATCGACGGTGCCAGTACGCTTGTCTCGCCCGGTTGAACTTTTACCCGATCGACACGAAGCTGTCCCGCCGCTTCAGTGATCGGCGTCGTCGCTCCGCCGAACGACCATCCACTACCAAGAGTGAGATCGAAACGCATTCCAAGTCCGCGAGCCTTGTCGGACGCAAACCTAAGCATTTCCAGAAATTCGTCGGAAAGATATGGCAAATTCTTGTGCCCAGTTTTCGGATCATCGGGCAGCAGCGGATAGACGGGCTGAACCTCGACACCGCCGATGCCGCCTTCCTTCATTACCTTTAGCTCGCGCTCGATCTCCTCCTTAGTCACAGAAGGACCGAACCACCACCAGCGCATCATGATCCGCGAATCATTGGGCGGCGAAACGAAGTTCTTCTGTAGTTCGGCGACGGATTGGGCGGCGACCGCTGAGAATAGAAGCGAGATAAGGCTGAGGCAAACGAAGGCTTTATTCCACATAAAAATTCTATTTTTTGCTACCGGTGTTTCGTGACCAATTTTAAAATTCAGCTTTTTGGAAATTTTTCGGTCGGTGTCGGACAGAACGGGACCGATCCTGGAGCTGGAAATGGGCGGACGACCGAGCTTCTAAATGTGGCACGTGCCACATTTCGCAAAGTGAAATCTCGATCATTAACTCGAAAGCCTTATTTTAACAGGCTCCCGTCGCCTGTCTCCCGCATCCCGTCTTCCAATTGCGGCACGTGCCCAATTTTTTCCATCGGAGATCAGACCGCTGATCGGGTGAAAAGGAATCGCAGATCTCGACTCCAATTGCATCACTTCCTGGCATTTGAAACGCGCTTTTGACCCTCCAGCCGCGCGCCCGAGTGGGCAAAAGATCGGCGAAATTTACAACCCACACCGCATTCCCTTATGACAACGCCCGACACTTCATTTTCCGACTCAGGACGACGAGGCGACTTTTTGGAATTCGCTTTCGATCTCTCGCGGGGTGAGAGATCCGGCCGAGATCAGAAGCCTGTGACGAAAGGCTAAGATCCGGCCTTTCTTGAGAACGAACTTTCGCTCGGGCCGCTCCGAACTGAAGGCTTTTTGGCCGAACGGGTTCAATGCGAGCAGGCCGTATGGTCGTACCATCATATTCGAGGGAAAGTTGTGATTCCCGGACCAGTCGAACAGGGCTACGGTGACAGGTTCGCCATTGATGATGCCGGTGACGGCCGCCCATTTCGCGGGCGTTCCCCACAGCGATGCTCCGGTCAGGCCTTCGCTTGTGAAATAAGAACCGGTAAGTCCCGCTGCAGAGGTTCGGTCGGAGATAGCTCCGGCGGCAGTCGTGATCTTCGCGGCGGCCTGGTCCGCGCTTTGTAGCTGCGTGTTCAGGTGGATCGCAAAGAATCCTTCCTTGTTATCGCCAAAAGTAACGTCGCCGCTAACGGGACTCAGCAGCGTGTGACGATCGATCCACCGACGGTCGCCCTTAGCGTAAAAGTCGTACTTTGTTGTTTCGCGTAGCAGCACCGTTCCGTCAGGCCCGATCCATTCCGATTTGGTTGTAAGGCTTCCGTGTCCGTTGCCACCGCGAGTGCTTAGGATCTCCTTGAGGACGATTGTTCCCATCTTCTGAAGTTCAGCGGCGGAACGGAACGGAGAGTTGTTCCAAAAATCGATGCCGTTCACGTCGCCGTATACGAGCGAGGCTCCGACCTGATGCGGATGGCCGATGGCTTCGTTGTCGCGCGTCTCGACGGGAAAGCCGCGTGTCACGAAGTTTCCGCCCGGCGACATCACTGGGTATAGGACCGGCCGCCGGATCTTCTCATCCCAGCGCAGTGCGGTGAAGAGTCTTCCGTCGATCGAGACTTCGGCTCGCGTTCTTGCCTTGTCCGCTTTGACCTCGATCCGCTGTCCCGCCAGGCCGCCACAAAGCAGCAACACGGAGAATGATAATGCTAGAGAACGCCTCACTTCTGAATATGGAATACTTCGCGGAGTTCTGTGCTGAGGGGACTGTTGTCAGCGTTTGACGGCATAAGCTCCTTCATATGCGCCCACCAACGCTTGCATACGTCGGTCTCGGCGATCGCCGCCCAGCGTTCTTCCGATTCGATCTCAGCGTACGCGAATAGCTGGTTTGATTCAGACTCGAGAAAGATAGAGTAGCTCAGTACGCCATGGTCTTTCAGGGTTTCCTCAAGTTCTTCCCAGATCGGCCGATGCCGCTGCTCATACTCGGCGTGAGCTTCACGGTTCACGTACATTCGAAAGGCCTTGCGGATCATTTGTCTGTCATCTGAACCGAGCTGTCGTTGATCTCAAATTTCTTTGTATCAAGCATCCTGACGATCTCTGAACCGGCAAGCATTACCGGCCCGTAACCGTGCGCGGCGTATGGACTGATCGGGCGATGATAATAGAATGCCGGGTCGAACCCCATTCCAGTTCCCACACACGTACCTTCGACCTGGCCTTTCGAATTTACCTTTGTTGTAACCGCGTTCCACGCGAGCAGCGTCATCGGTGCAAACGTCTTCCCGTCTATCCATCCGCGATTGATGCCGCGAGCATACGAATACGCATAGATCGCGGTTGCTGAGGTTTCGAGATATGAGTCGGTCTTATCAAGAAGTTGATGCCAGAAGCCGCTGCCGGATTGATAAGCCGCCAGTCCGCGTGCGTGTGCACGGTAGAGTTCGAGGACATCTTTGTGCTTCGGGTGACTTTCGGGCAGCACTTCGAGAAGTTCGGCGAGTGCCATAAACGCCCAGCCGTTCGCTCTGGCCCAGCGGAACTCGGGATGCGTCGGCATGGACTCGACCCAGCCGTGCATGAATACTCCTTTCTCACGGTTAAACATCTTCGCGGCAAAGAGCAGAACCTGTTTGGCCGCTTCGTCGTAGTACTTTGCATCACCCGTCAGCTTACCCATTTGCGCGATAGCCGGAACGCCCATGAACATATCGTCGAGCCAGAGCGTGTTTGGCTGCGGACGGTTGCGGCCGAGGGTTCCATCGGCAAGTCGATACTGGCCCTTCATTATGTGGTTCAAACCGCGCTCAAAGATCGGCTGCAGCTCGGCGGTACTGCCACCGCGTTTTGCTTTGATCATCGCCGCCGACATCGCACCCGTGTCGTCGAGTGTCCGCGGATTCAATAGATTCCGAAGCGGCATTCGGCCTTCCCATTCTTCGTAGTGAACGGCCGGACGCCTGAAAGCGGCGGCCGATTGTGCGATGAAATTCAATCGCCGATCGACGTAATCTTTATAGCGCGCGTCTTTCGTAGTCTCGGCCGCGAGAAGCATTCCCGCATACGTCACTCCCCATTCATAAGAGACGATACGAAAATCTCCGCGCTGCAAGATCGTGTTCTGATCGATCTTCGTCGCGTCTGTAAACATCACCCCTGTCTTCTCGTTCATAAATGACGGCGGCGTAACTCCATCGAGGTAACCGTGAACGCGCTGGATCACGCTTACGACATCTTCACGTTTAGGAATTCCGTAAGGAACGGGATAGTCCGGTTTCAGAAGGTGAAGCGGCGTGGTAGCGTCTGTCTGTGCCGGCACGACACCAGCGACTACAGCGATTAGAACGAGAACGGCGGCAATTCGTTTCATATCAATTCTTATGCGATCGTCAGCGTCAATCGTGTAACGGAGGCAGGCGCAAAACGATAGACCAATCGCCCGCCGGTGCCAAGCGTCACGGCCTCGTCACGCGGCACAAGGCCTTTCGGATTCGCGAAGCTGTTCTTAGCGTGAATGTCGCTCGAAGAAAGAACGCGAGCATTCGCGCCTACGATCGTCGCTCCGCGGAGGTTGATCTCCGTTTCTCGCGGCGATCTCGCATCCGGATTCACGGCCGTCAGCGTCACGGTTTTTCCATTCACCGAGGCGGAACCGTTCAATCCCCAAAACTCGTGCTTCGATTCTTTTCGCTGTGCGTCGAAACGCGAGAACGAAACTTCGGGTGAAACGAACTCCGCTCGAACTGCCGTTGCTCCGGCGTGCGGCATATACATCTCGAAGACGTGATAGTTCGGCGTTTCGATGAACTTGTCCTCGTATGTGTGGAACAGCGAATGTATCGTGTTCACGAGCTGGGCCGGATTCGCCATCACGACCTTGTCCGCGTGTCGTTGGAACGTGTCGAGGTTGATTCCGGAGATAAGAGCATCCCGTAGTGTTCCCGCATAGGCGTAAAGATAAGCGGGTGGCATATCCGCGTCCTGCCAGTGCCACGCTCCCCACTCGTCAACGACAAGCTTCACCTTGTGGTCGCGATCGATCTCGCCCATCACCTGCCAATGTTCACGAACCAGCGAATCCATTCTATCCGACCGGGCAAGGAGGTCGTACCATTCGTTCTCGTCGTAAACGGACGCGTCGCCTTTTCCGGTCGTGCCGCAATAATAATGAAGTGCCCAGCCGTACATTCGGTCGAGTTGCCGCACGCCCTTCTCGGTTAGCTTCGTAAAGAATCGCCGCGTCCAGCCAGTATCTCCCCCATTCGGTCCGGCTCCGATCAGCTGAAGTTTAGTTCCGTAAGTCGGGAGCCACGCCGTGTACTTGCGATACTCGGTTGCATACTCTTCCGGCGTAAACTCGCCGCCGCATCCCCAAGATTCGTTGCCGACCCCCCAGAAAGAGATGTTGAAGGCGTCGCGATTACCGTTCGCGGCCCGCTGGTTCGACAAGGTTGTCTGCCCGGCCGGAGCATTGCAGTATTCCATCCACTGCATAAAGTCGGACACGCCAAAGCTGCGCAGGTTTGCGGCCATGTACGGCTGAGAGCCTGTGAGTCGGCACAGCCTGATGAACTCGTCGGTCCCGAACCAGTTCGGTTCGTACTTCTGTGGACCCGTCTGGACGTCCTGATAGCTTTTCGGAGCTTTATAAGTAGTATCCGCCCAGAAATTGACGCGAGATGGCCGTTTGTCTCGCGGGCCGATCCCATCGCGCCAGTCATACTGATCGGCAAAACAGCCCCCGGGATATCGGATCACGCCCGGCTTGAGTTTAGCGAGGCTGTCGACGAGAGACTTACGGATACCGCCGACGTTCGGGATCTTCGACTTTTCACCGACCCAGATCCCGTCATAAACGACGCCGCCGAGATGTTCGACGAAGTGGCTGTAGAGGTTTGGGTTTACGGTTCCGATCGGCTCGTTCAAGAGGATCTCAACACTCGAATCGGCCGCCGTCGAGCCCAACGCATAAGGTGCCGCGATCGCGGCTGTTGTAGCTGCTCCGATACCCCTTAAAAACTCTCTCCGTTTCATCGTCATCAAGGTGCTCCTTTATTTGAGAAAACCGCTTAACTAGATTTCCAAGTTTCTTCCTGCTATATTGCCCAGTGACAACGATCAGTTAGAACTCTCTCGAACGAATTTAGGATTTCTTAATACTTGCGGACGCTAGTTGTTCTGATTTTCTACCACTTATCGGGCAGCTTTTACAAGTGAAATAGTCGTGGCCCCCGGCAAGATTTCCAGTGGTACGCCGGCCGGGATTGATAGATCGCTATGAAGATCCTCGTATTTCTTACCGTATTTGCTGCGTTGTGTCTGCCGACGTTTGCTCAACAAAGCGGGCCTATTTCGCTCGCGGGCGACTGGAGATTTGCCCTTGACCGCGAGAACGAAGGCGTAACGGCTAATTGGTTTAACCAATCCTTACCAGACCGGATCAAGCTTCCCGGCATACTTCAATCTCAAGGATTTGGGGACGAGATCAGCGCGACTACTCCGTGGGTTTTGTCGTTGTACGACCGAGCCTGGAATCAGCGTGCGGATTATAAGGAATATACGAAGCCGGGGAATGTTAAGGTCCCATTTCTATCTCAGCCGCCGCGACATTACATCGGCCCGGCTTGGTATCAGCGCGATATCACCGTTCCCCAGGCATGGCGTGAAAAACGGATCGTATTTGAAATGGAGCGCCCGCGTTGGGAGACAACGGTCTGGGTAGATGATCGGAAGATCGGCTCGCGGCGAAGCCTTGTCGCTCCGCACGAATTTGACCTCGGACTCGTCGAACCGGGACAACATCGCATCACCGTCCGCGTTGACACATCGATGATCCTGCCGTATCGTCCGGACGCTCACGGCGTATCGGATTCGCTCGGGATGAGCTGGAACGGCATCACTGGCGAGATCGCGCTGAAAACGACTTCTCCCATCTGGATCGACGATGCACAGATCTATGCGACGAGCCAAATGGACTCGGTTGTTATCAAGGCCACGATCGGTAATTCAACCGGAAAGCCAGGGAGCGGAACGCTTTCGGCAAACGGCTTTAGTATTCCGGTCACATGGACAGGAGACCCCGAGACAAAGGTCGAGATCCGGAATTCGTATCCCATAAATGGCCGTCTGCAGAGCTGGAATGAGTTCAATCCGGTGTTGAGCAAGATGTCCCTCTCGTTGAAAGGAACCAATGCCGACGACAGCCGCGAGATCTCTTTCGGCTTTCGCGATATCAAAGCGGTCGGCAAAGAATTCCAATTGGACGGCAGGCGGATCTATTTTCGCGGAACTCACCATGGAGGAGATTTTCCGTTGACCGGATATCCACCAACCGACGTCGCTTATTGGAAGAAGATCTTCCAGATCAACAAGGACTGGGGCCTCAACCACGTTCGCTTCCATTCATTCTGCCCACCGGAAGCTGCATTCGTTGCGGCGGATGAACTCGGTATCTATCTTCAGCCGGAGCCGGGAATGTGGAACGAGATCAGTCCGGGTACTGAGATCGAGAAGATGCTTTATGAAGAGACGGAGGCGATGATCCGTGCCTATGGAAATCATCCATCCTTCCTGCTCTTTTCGCCGAGTAACGAACCAAAAGGCCGTTGGAAAGAGGCTCTCGATAAATGGATCGCACACTATCGCATCGCCGACCCTCGGCGGCTCTACACGAACGGTACTGGCCACACCGAACGCGAAGTTCCGGGACTCGCGGAAGGCACAGATTTTCTGGCCATGCAGCGGATCGGGCCGAAGATGCTGCGCGGCAACACTGCATGGTTCGGCAAGGATTATGGAGCATCGCTTGAAGACGTTAACGTCCCAGTCGTCTCACACGAACTCGGCCAATGGGTGGCGTACCCGGACTACGACGTGATCAAGAAGTTCACCGGATATATGCGGCCGGGAAACTACGAGATCTTTCGTGATTCGCTCGCGAAAAAGGGTTTGCTGCATCGCAACAAGGACTTTGCATACGCCTCCGGGCGTTATCAACTGGCGGCGTATAAAGAAGAGGTCGAGGCAAACTTGCGGACGCCGGGAATGGATGGATTCCAGCTGCTTGACCTCCACGATTATCTCGGTCAGGGCACTGCTCTCGTCGGATTGATCGACGCTTTCTGGGAAGAGAAGGGTTACGTTACCGCCAAAGAGTTTAGAAGGTTCAACAGTGAAACCGTGCCGCTTGTCCGGCTTACGAAACGGGCCTTTACTTCGGATGAGAAACTGGAGATTCCGGCTGAAGCGTCGCATTTTGGTAAGGACCCGATCGCGAATGCTGCCTCTTCATGGAAGATCGTCGATGACGCGGGAAAGATCGTGGTCGACGGAAAGTTTGCTTCGCGATCTTTACCGATCGGAAAGAATATCGCGCTCGGCGATGTGAATGTTGATCTTTCAAAACTCGTCTCACCCGCTCGCTACAGATTAGTAGTCAGCATCGGCCGGATCGCGAGCAATGTATGGGATTTTCACCTTTATCCGGCAAGCACGTCGGATTGGCAGCCAACGGGCATCCTCGTGACACGTTCCTGGACGGCGGCTCGCGAGCGACTCGCTACAGGCGGCAAAGTCCTCTACTCCCCGAGAAAAGCCAACCTCGACTGGACGTCACCGCCACTCGATACGGTTCCAGTGTTTTGGAATCGCCTCATGAATCCGGCATGGGGACGAATGCTTGGAATGTGGATCGACGCAAAGCACCCTGCACTCGCGTCGTTCCCGACTGAAAACTATAACAGCTGGCAATGGACTGAGATCGTTCGCGGTGCGCGAGCCGTCAACCTCGACCGTCTACCGAAAGATCTGCAGCCGATCGTCCAGCCGATTGACGACTGGAACCGCAATTACAAACTCGGGCTGGTATTCGAGGCTAAGGTCGGAAAAGGCAGACTGATCGTTACGTCGGCTGACCTGGAATCGGATCTCGCAACCCGTCCAGCGGCCAGGCAGCTTCGCCGATCGCTGATCGAGTATATGGCGTCGGCAAAATTTGCGCCCAAGACTTCGCTTGCACCCGCAGACATCGAATCGCTCTTCTTCGATACACGAATAATGAAGCGGCTCGGAGCGACGGCTACTGCCTCAGGTGGTGATGCAGCAAACGCGATCGACGGCGATCCGAATACGTTTTGGCTTGCGGGTGATCCTCGTGCGGCGAGTCGAGTGCCGCAGGAATTGACCATCACTTTTCCGTTAGCCGTTCCATTCTCAGGCCTCGTAATGATGCCGCGGCAGAATCATCGGGAACACGAAGGTGACATCCGAGAGTTCGTCATCGAGACGAGCGATGATGGCACGACGTGGATGGAAGCTTATCGAGGCGAATTCTTATCGATCTTCGATCCGCAGACGATGCGCTTCGGCAGGGCGGTCACAGCCAGATATATCCGGCTCAAATCGCTCAGCGGATTTGGCAGCGACAAGACGACCGCCGTCGCTGATATCGCGGTGATCTACGAAGGTCCGAAACTGCCCGACGACGAGGAAGATCTCGAATATCAACGCAGTAAAGCAGCGTCTCCTGACATTGACGAAGGCGTGTCGCCCGAGGATAAGAAACCGAAGAAGCCGTAATGGTCTGCCGTACAACTATTCTATGCGTGTTACTCGTTGCTTTCGCGGCGGGCGTGTTAGCGCAGCGGATCACGGTGAGGTCAGATCTTAGACAAGGGAATCTTCCGCTGGTCCACAACGGTCGCACCGCGAGCATCTTTTACTCCGAGGCAGATCACAAAGTTGTCCAACTCGCGGCCGCGGATCTCGCTGCGGACGTCGAACGGGTGACCGGCAAGCGTCCGAACGCCACCACCACTGTACCTGCTGGGCAAACCGCCGTAATCATCGGAACGATAGGCAAGAGCCCGCTGATCGACGGAATCATAAAGGCGGGAAAACTCGACGTAAGCGCGGTTCGCGGGAAGTGGGAAAGTTTCGTCATACGCACGGTAGATCATCCAATGCCTAACGTTGGCCAGGCGCTGGTTATAGTAGGAAGCGATCGACGCGGGACGGCGTTCGGCGTATACGAATTGTCATGCATTATCGGCGTTTCGCCGTGGTACTGGTGGGCGGACGCTACGCCCCAACTGCAAGCGAACCTCATTCTCACCCGCGGTTCTATCACACGCCGCGAACCGTCCGTGAAATATCGGGGCATCTTTATCAACGATGAAGATTGGGGATTGCAGCCGTGGGCGGCTAAGACGTTTGAGCCCGAAGCCGGCGACATCGGGCCGAAGACATACGCCAAAGTTTTCGAACTTTTGCTTAGATTAAAAGCGAACACGCTCTGGCCCGCAATGCATGAAGTGACGCAGCCATTCAACTCGATCGCGGCGAATCGACAGCTAGCCGATGACTACGCGATCGTGATGGGTTCGTCGCACGCCGAACCGATGCTGCGCAACAATGTCGGCGAGTGGAAGGCGGATAAGAATAGTTTCAATTTTGTCACAAATCCCGATGGTGTCACCGAATATTGGGAACAGCGAACACGCGAGAACGGCAAGTACGAGAACATCTACACGATTGGGATGCGTGGAATTCACGACAGCCCGATCCTCGGAACGAAATCGCAGGCTGAGCGCATCCCGCTGCTTGAAAAGATCTTCGCGGTTCAACGCGGGCTCATCGCCAAGCACGTCGACCCGAAAGTCGAAACCGTTCCTCAGATCTTTTGTCCTTACAAGGAAGTTCTCGCGGATTATCGTGCCGGCTTGAAGGTTCCGGATGATGTAACGATCGTATTTCCCGACGACAACTTCGGCTACATACGACAATTCCCGAATGCAGAAGAGCAGAAACGCAGGGGCGGGTTCGGCGTTTACTATCACATCTCCTATCTCGGACGGCCGTTCTCGTACCTCTGGCTAAACACAACGCCGCCGGCACTCATATGGCAGGAGATGAACAAGGCTTACGCCAACGGCATGCGCAACCTCTGGATCGTCAACGTCGGTGACATCAAACCGGGTGAGATCGGTATGGAGTTCTTTCTTCAGATGGCGTACGACGCCGATCGTTGGACTATCGAGAATCAGCATGAGTACCTTAGGTCGTTCGCCTCGCGGGAGTTCGGCGAGCGGAACGCTAAGGAGATCGCTGACATCCTCGACCGTTACTACCGACTTGGATACCAACGAAAGCCCGAACACCTTCAGTGGTATCTGCCGAATCAGCCGCAAAAAGCGAGTAGTCTCACCAACACTGAAAAATTGAACCGATTGGAGGACTACGCGAGCCTTCACAAACGCGCTGAAGCAGTAAACGCAACCCTTCGAGATTCAAAGAAAGACGCCTTTTATCAGCTTGTCCTCTATCCGGTTCGAGGTGCGGCATTAGCCAACGAGCGCTTCTTCGCCGCAGAGATAGCTCGCGAGTACGGAGCGAAGTGGCCGGCAACCGGTATCGAATGGGCGAAGCGGTCGGTTGCGGCTGATGAGGCAATCGCGGCGGAAACGAGGTATTTCAACGAAACACTCGCGGGCGGAAAATGGCAGCGTATGATCTTGCCCGAGATGGGAGCCGGTCAGTGGCCTAGCATGCGGACCACGCCACCGGAGGTCAGGCCGGAAGATTTTCCGACGCCGGAATCGGGTGCGGAAAGCTTCCGCCCGCTGGCGATCCTCAACACCCGCTTCGGAACGACCGGATCGACTGATCTGTTCTCGGAATGGGAGGGCGTCGTCTCTATCGAAGCCGAGAATTATCTCCGATCGGCGGTGACCGACGGATTCTCATGGCAGGTGATCAAGGGCCTTGGCAAAACCGGCGATTCGGTTTCAGTTCTCCCAGCAAGGGCGAAAACGTTTGCGGCCGGGGCCCCTTCGCTTGAATATCAGATCGAGGTCGAGAAGGCCGGAGACTTTGACCTCGCCTTTTTTCTCATCCCGACACAGCCGCTCGTTCCTTCCGGCGGCCTGCGATTGGCATTCTCCGTTGACGGCGGCACGCCGCAGATCGTCGTGATAGATAAGGATAACGAGGTCTCGTCGCGTACGTGGGCCCAGAACATTCTGGACGCGACGGTTCGTGGACGAACCAAGATCTCGCTCACATCAGGTCGGCACATGCTGCGGATATTCGCGGTCGATACTGGCGTCTTGCTCGACAAGATAGTGCTTTCGCGAGGTGAACTGCCTCTGAGCTATTTCGGTCCACCGGAAACGCGGTTCATTCGATCGAAGAAATGAGGCCTGCTCGAATTGCATCGACAACGTTACTCGTCGCTTCGATTGCGATTGGTCTTGCCGCACAAGTTCGGGTCGTTCCGATCGCGAAAGGCTGGTCGAAGAATCAGGTCAACACGGTCATCTTCAGGAAGAACTCGGTTACCTCATTTCGCGACAATCAATACGTCGCGTTCTACGACCCCGATTCGAAAGTGGTGATCGCAAAGCGAAAGCTTGGCTCTACTGACTGGACCGTGACGGTAACCGACTTCATCGGCGATACGCGTGACGCTCACAATTCGATCAGCATCGCCATCGACGGCAAGGGTTTTTTACATCTCGCTTGGGGAAATCACAACACGAGGCTGAACTACGCACGATCAACAAAGCCGGGCTCGCCCGAATTGTTCGAGCGAAAGCCGATGATCGGCCAGAGAGAAGGCCGAGTCAGCTATCCCGAGTTCTATTTGATGCCGAACGGCGATCTTCTATTCTTCTACCGCGACGGAGAGTCGGGTAATGGCGATCTCGTGCTGAATCGATACGATGCGAGAGCGGAGAAATGGGGTCGAGTTCAGGATAGGCTAATCGACGGCGAAAATACGCGCAATGCGTACCCTCAGATCGCTGTTGATCGAAAGGGATCAATTCATCTTTCGTGGGTATGGCGCGAAACTCCAGATGTCGCGACCAACCACGATCTTTGCTACGCGCGTTCGGATGACGGAGGACAGACGTGGCGCCGATCGAATGGCGAGAAATATCACCTGCCTGTTACCGCGAAGACCGCCGAATACATCTGGCGCATTCCACAAAACAGCGAGCTGATCAATCAAACATCAAAGACCGCGGATGAAAGCGGCAGACCTTACATCGCGACCTACTGGCGCGAACAAAATTCGAAAGTTCCTCAGTATCGCGTTGTCTATTTCGACGGCCGCACATGGAACATGTCGCAGGTCGGCGAGCGGAAAACTCCGTTCACCCTCAGTGGCGGCGGCACGAAACGCATACCTATCGCACGTCCGCAGATCGTAGTCGATGGTAAACGCGTGATAGTGATCTTTCGCGACGCCGAACGCGGCAGCCGAGTTTCTGCGGCGATTTGCGATCGCCTTCCTGGCTGTGAGTGGCGCATACAGGACCTAAACGAGACCAGCGTCGGGATGTGGGAACCGACCCTCGATCACAATTTGTGGAGTTCGAAGCGTGAACTCCACCTGTTCGTTCAACACATCGGCCAGGGCGACGGTGAGAAGCTCGAAGATATCCAGCCGCAGATGATCTCGATACTTGAATGGAGGCCGTTCTAGCGACTCATATGAATATCTCTAACGTCATGCGTTCTCTTTACTTGCTCGCAGCTCTGTTCGGCACGGTCCATATCCTCGCGTCGTCGTCGGCGGCACAGTCGGTTCGTGATCGGGTTTCGTTCAACGAGAACTGGCGGTTCCAGAAAGACGATCCCCGAGGTGTCGAGGGTCTGCTTTCATATCCCACTATCAAAGATTGGGTCCGTTCGACCGGCAATGAGTTCGTGCTGACATCGACCGCCGTCAAATCGCCGAGGCCGTCGGGGAATCTCGGTGAGAAGGTCGCCTACACACGTGCGGACTTCAACGATTCCTCGTGGCGAAGACTCAACCTTCCGCACGACTGGGCGATCGAGGGCGATTTCGTTCAGGAGCTTCGGGCCGGGACGGGCAAGCGGCCATTTGAAGGTGTCGGCTGGTACCGAAAGACATTCTCGATCGCACAGCAAGACAAAGGAAAGCAGATCTACATCGACTTCGACGGAGCCATGGCATATTCGACGGTCTGGCTCAACGGCCAGTTTGTGGGCGGGTGGCCTTATGGCTATACATCCTTCCGTCTGGACCTGACGCCGTACGTTAAATTCGGCGCCGAGAACCTGTTGGCGGTTCGATTGGAAAATCTTCCCGAATCTTCGCGCTGGTATCCGGGCGCCGGGATTTACCGAAACGTATGGATGGTGAAGACGGCTCCGGTGCATGTCGGGCAGTGGGGTACGTACGTCACGACGCCCGAGGTCTCCCGTGAACGCGCGACAGTCGCGATACGGACAACGGTTCGAAACGATTCGCGGTCAAACGCGAACGCACTTGTTCGCACGAGCATTTTCGAAAATGGGACCAAGAGGTCGAAACCTGTCGCCACTACTGAGAAGTCCGCTATCGAGGTCGCTGCTGGATCTTCCGCGATCCAGGAATCCACCGTTCCGATCAAACTTCCGAAGCTTTGGAGCGTGTCAATCCCAAGTCTTTACGTCGCCGTCACAGAGATCGAAGTAAATGGCCGGATCGTCGATAAATATCAAACCGTCTTCGGCATTCGTTCGGTAGAATTCGACGCCGAGAAGGGCTTTCTTCTGAATGGTGAGCGACTGTATATGCA
>JBEBGW010000197.1:0-8318 GCA_040081025.1 Pyrinomonadaceae bacterium
CTCGATGACCGTTCCCTTTGGTTCCTTTCGCCGCTCGCCGCGTTTGAGCTGTAAGGCGAACGATAGCCAGAAGAATTCCTCGAAGATCAGACGCATGTGAGCCCGGCTGCGAAACATCTCATAGTCGGCGATGCTCGAATCGTCGGGCGGGAAGTGGATCTCGGTCAGAGCTTGGGCACGATCGAGGAGATCGTTGTCGCGGACCACAGCGGCCGGCAAACTTTCGACAACCGATGCTTTGTCGAGGTTCTGGACGACGTCGAAGATTATTTCTCTCAACCGCTTCGTCTGAAATTGTCCGAGCTTGCGATAAACGGGGACTCGGCGGGCGGTGTGGACCTTTGCGAATTCGGGGTTCTCGGTGTCTTCGTCGAGATTCTCTTCCGTTTTGCCTTCGGATAGTTGGTCTTTAAGTAACTCCGGTTCTTCGCTCGGCAGCACTTCGAGTTCGTCGGGTTTGGCGAGTTTCAGGACAAAGGTTCTTCTTCTCGCGTCCCATTCCCATTTGCCGAACGCCGCGAAGCGAGTGCCGCGAGCGAAGCGTTTCGCGTAGTATTCGATCGTCTGGGTCGCACCTTTACCAGAGATGAACCAGAAAACGACGACCGGCTTCTGCGTACGATCGAGATTGCTGCCGGATACTTCGAAAATATAGAGAGCAGACTTTTTGAAGTCACGGTTGCGCCCAACGCGGTATCCGCCGCTCACACCGGTGTAAAGTTCGACGGTCGCCTCGATGCCGTCGTAAAGCTGATCGATCTGGAGAAAGCTCGACCGGTCTTCATACCGCATCGGGAAATAGTTGAGCAGGTCTTCGACCGTCGCATCCGCCGGTTCGCCCTTCTCCGCAAACAACGCCACCGCCGCCGCAAGCTTCTTCGACATATAGGCCGAAAGATGCGCGATCGCGTGGCGATGGAGTTCGATGATCGGCGTATCGAGCGTGACCGGATCAGAAAGCATAGTTGCTTAGGATGCTCGGGACAAGCGGTATATTGCCGTACCCACCAGTAGGGACTCCCTTGGCATCTCCAAAAATTTTCTGTTAAGCCGAGTATAATCCATGGCCGCCTTATCAAAGTGCTCCAGATATAACACCTCGACGTTGAGACCAGCGCGCGTGAATGCATCCAGAAACTCGTGATGGCGACGACGGTTCGGGGCTCCGCGGTTCGAACCCGTCAGTCGCCACGTAAGATCGGAAAATCGTAAGAAGGTAGTGGGGTCACGATAGGCGAACCAGATATCGTGCGGGCCGAAATCGACGCGATGCAATCCCACCCCGCCGGGTTCGAGCAGCTGTTGGTGAATCTGCGCAAAGGCGTCCAGATCCGTGACGTGTTCGCCGACCTGGAAGGAGCAGATCATGTCGAATCTACTTGTCGTCGCGGCTGCCTCGAGCGGCTGGCGGATCATCTCAACACGGCTTTCGTATTTCTCAGGGAAATCTTCCGCTGAAAGAGTTTCATCCCACGGGATCGAGGGATAGAACCGATCCCAGTTATTTTGAATCTCGCGATACCACCGCTTAGCGGCTTGGCCCGTATAATCACCGGGAAACCGGTCGATGACGGCGTAACGGGATGCTCCTGCGGCGAGGATGCTCAACCCGGACGTAAGATAGTCGCCGGCACCGATCTCGCAGACGGATCGCCCGCGCAGATCATCGACGTGATCGAGAAGCAAGTTCAGCCCGTGGAATGCATTTCGACCCAGTACCTCCTCTACATTTCCACTGTCCGTGAATGTTCTCGGACGGCTCGTGCGCCACCGCCTGACGACCGGGAGACCCATCAACAGATTTTTCGCGATCTCACGCCCGAGATCGAGAGTCATGCATATAGCGCCGGATCGAATACGCTCCATAAATCCAGATGGACCTCGCGGTAGAGGAAGTCTAGGTCTCTAAGCTAAACGGATTGAAGTCAGTGTCTTTGTCGTAGAAATCCTCGTGCTCGGCGCGTTTGAGGAAGCCGACGATCAGGTATGTAAAGGGAGTCGCAAAAACTTCCCACAGCACTTTAATGAAGTAGTTGCCTATCATTACGCTGATGAGCTGTTCGTTTGACCAAGTTCCGAAAAAAGCGACGGGATAGAAGATCGCGGAATCGGCGATCTCGCCGAGGATGGTCGAGCCTATCGTTCGCATCCACAGGAAGCGGCCTGCCAGCCAGATCTTCATCTTGGCGATCACAAAGGAATTGACGAACTCGCCGATCCAGAATGCGAGGAGCGAGGCGAGTACGATGCGAGGCGTCTGGCCGAAGATGAAGTTTACTGCCGCCTGATGTTCGGCGGACATCGTTTTCGCGGACGGAAGCTGGGTGATCGTGAACGACATCAACGAGGCGAAGATCAGCGCCGCGAAGCCTACCCAGATAACTTTTCGCGACCGTGCATAGCCGTAGACCTCCGTAAGAATATCGCCGAAAAGATAGCTGATAGGGAAGAACAGGACGCCGGCGCCGTAGATGTATTCGCCATAAAATGGAAGGTTGACGTACGAGACCTTGTGGACGCCGATAAGGTTTGAGCAAAGCAAAACGGCCACGAAGGCCGCCATTAGAAGATCGTAGAACTTGTATTGCCGCCGGGTTTCCATTGGGCGAGATTGTAACAAAAAAGCGGAACCGGGGCTCGTATATCCCGATTCCGCAAGTTAAAGGAGAAAAGTTGTTTAGAAACTAAGCGAGGCCGTTGACGTGCTTGGTCAGACGCGACTTATGGCGGGCGGCCGTATTCTTGTGAATGATGCCCTTATTGACCGCCTTATCGATCAGCGAAACAGTCGGTGCGAGAGTCTCGCCGCTGGCCGCCTTGTCGTGAGCGCCAAGAGCCGTGCGGAGCTTCTTGATCTGCGTACGCAGCTTGCTACGGTTTGCACGGTTGATAGTTTTGCGTTTCTCGTTTTGCCGAATTCGCTTTTCGGCTGACTTATGATTTGCCATTGTCTACTTTAAATCCCTAAAAACTGACCGCATCACACGGAAACTCAAAAGTTTACATTTCGGCGAAAGGAGTGTCAAGCGTCGATTAGATATCTACGCGGGAGGCAAATCCGTGCATAACGTCGACAAAAAGTACGAAAATAGGCGGATAGAAAACGAACTCGGGCTTGAGACTGTGCGAAAACATCGCCGGGACGGAAGCCGGAAAGATTTGGAAGATATTACCTATAAGCAAACCTACGCCGAAACTCAGGCCGACGCCGAGGATCAGGAAGCCCGCTGCAAAGGTGCGCGAGAAGGGCTTAGGCTTGGGTTCGTTGTCGTCGAGGATCGATTCGTGAATCTCCTGGCCATAAGTGAATCGCTCGAGACCGTCTTTGATGCGACTCCAAAGGTGGATCACACCGGCGATGAAAAGCGAGACAAGAATGATCTTTCCGATCACTGCGGAGTTCTCAAAGATCTGTGGCCGAAGGATCGCGACGACGAGGCAGGATACGAAAAGAGCAACCGTCGGAAAGATGACCTTTTGAAGAGCGAGGGATTCGCGGCGTTCCTCGGCGATCATCCGATCGATGATCTCGTTATACCGGTGCTCGTACACCATTTGCCGCCATCGCCGCGCGTGAGTGTTCGTTGAGACAAATAGGGAATCGCCGCCATCGCTCGATGAATAATGCATCTGTGCGTGCAGCAGACGCTTGTCGTAGATCGAGCGAGATTTCGCGTCGCCGAGGATCTCCCACGCTTCGGCGATCTGAGCGAAAGCTATCGCAGTTTCCTCCGAGCCGTGATTCTTATCCGGGTGAAGTTTACGCGCCAAGCGGCGATACGCGGATTTGATCTCCGTCCTGGACGCCTTTGGTGAAACTTTTAATATCTCGTAGTAGTTTGCCATCTACGAAACTTCTAAGGAGAGGCCTGTCGTTTTAGTTTGCGAGGGTGCCCGCAAACGACAACTCTATAATAACACAATTTTACAGCAGTAAACTCCGATTTTGCCTAGTCGAGCCGGTCGATCTGAAGGCTTATCGGGGCCGCTCCGGACATCTTGACAGCGTCGACAACCTTAGCGACCGTGCCATAGTCAAGGTTCTTTGGAGCCTTGATAAAGACAGTACGCTGGTTTACAAGATTCTGTTCCCGGGCGCTGAACACGTCTTTCAATCGGGCGATCAAGGCTTCGGGAGACGCGACAGTTGCGTCGAGCTTTTCCGTATTGAGTCCAAGGGACGTGTTGGCGTCGACGGTAACGATCAGCATGTCCGGCGGTGTCTGTGCTCCATTGTTCTTTGGTTCAGAGGGAACCCGAGCGTCGAACTTGCTTGGCTTAACCGGTGAGACGACCATGAAGATGATCAGCAGAACGAGCAGGACATCGATCAGGGGCGTGACGTTGATCTCGGGTTTTGACATTGGAACCTCCGGTCGTGGAATCGGACTGGAAGTTTAGACACCGGGGCGGTTGAAAAGTTCCTGACTATTCTTCGACGTCGTCGGGGTCGATGCCGAGGGCGTCGAGCAGTGCCCGCGATTTCGTGACGGTTTCGTCCCATTCCTTCGCGGGATCGCTGTCGATGACGATCCCGCCGCCGACGTTGAAACTCGCGGTCTGGTTCCGGATAACCATCGTTCGGATCGCGACACTGAGATCGACAGTCTCGCCGAGTCCGAACGAGGCCGGAATGTAGTAGCCGATCGCTCCCATCGAGAGGCCGCGTGCCGTCGGTTCGAGTCGGTCGATTATCTGCATAGTGCTGAGCTTTGGAGCACCCGTGATCGAGCCGCAGGGAAATAGCGATGTGAGTATTTCACTGAATTTCAGTCCAGTGCGCAGCTTTCCGTTGATGGTCGATACGAGATGGAACAGCGATGGATGCTCCTCGATCTCGCAAAGACTCTCGACCGCGACGCTTCCGAATTCGCACACGCGTCCGAGGTCGTTGCGGAGCAGGTCGACGATCATTGTGTTTTCGGCTCGGTCTTTTTCGCTGGTGAGCAATTCATTACGCAGCCGCTCGTCCTCAATCGGATCTGAGCTGCGTGGGCGTGTCCCTTTTATCGGCGACGCTGAGATCGATCCGTTTTCTATTTTGAAGAACCGCTCGGGCGAGGCCGAGATCACGGTCGAACCTGGCCGCTCGATATACGCCGAAAATGGAGCTGGGTGCCTGGATCGGAGACGCTCGAAGATATTTACTTTGGCCGTGTCGGGCGGAAGTGTCGCGTCGACTCTTCTGGTTAGATTCGCCTGGTAGGTGTTTCCACTGCGGATCTCTTCCTTGATCAATTCGATCGTGTTCAAGTAATCGGATTTCGTGAAACTCGATTCGAGCAGTTTGGCCGGTACATGATGAAGCGAAAGCGGTACTGCTTCCATTAAGCTTTTCCGAAGTTGCTCAGAGGCATCGCGGCCGCCAACCACGCACGTGCTTCCGTCATCGTAGTCGTGTACAGCGATCGCGTCGAAAGTGACGGCATAAACGAGCGGCTCGCTCTCGTCCTGATCCGTCGTCCTGCCTTGCAGCAGGTTCCCCAGATCGTAAGACAGAGTGAAGATCGCGGCCCGGTCGCCACCAACTACACGATCAAGCACGTGCATTGCGATTTTAACATCGTCAGCGAGGTACCGTTCAGACGGAGACGAAGCCGCGAGCATCAGGTGGGAATTCAAATGCCCGACGCCGCAGCTATCAAGGACTGACGCTTCGCCCGGAAGCCTAAAGAGTCGGCCAATGAGTTCGTCAGCGGATAGGTCGAGTTCGAGCACTGCGAAATCTTATCACGCGCGAGGTGGAAGAGAATTTCGCGTTCGGTGCGATTTCGCGTAAGATGTTCGGAACATACCGCTTTACAGCCTCTCTCGTAAATTTATATGGCAATGAATTCGGAAACGTACAAGCTGGTTCGAGGTCTCGGATTGGTCGCGGCAATTTCGGTGATCATCGGCAATGTGATCGGCACCGGCGTGTTCCTCAAGGCACGCGTGATGACCTGCAATGTCGGTGAACCGTTCTGGGTGATCATGGCCTGGATCGCGGCGGGAATTCTGTCGCTTGCAGGTGCGTTGACGTATGCCGAGCTGACCGCAATGAAACCGGAGGCTGGCGGCCCGTATGTGTTCTTGCGCGATTCATTTGGAAAGGTGTCGAGCTTCCTCTTCGGCTGGATGCAGATATTCATTGCGAAGACGGGTGCCCAGGCGAGCGTCGCTGTCGTTTTCGCGATCGCGGTTAACGATTACCTTGGCGGTTCTTTGAAGGCTACGCTTTTCTCGACGACGATCTTTGGGGCGCCGTTCGAGATCACTACGCTTCAGATAATCGCGGTAATGGTGATCATCATCTTTACGACGCTCAATTGTCTGTCGGTTACACTTTCGGGACAGATCGCGACTTTTCTAACGGTCATAAAGATCGCTCTCGTATTGTTTGTCGGGCTCGGAGCTTTCTTCTTCGTGACGGGTGGCGGTTTAGAGCATTTCTCGCTTGCTGCTACCGGTGGCACGTGCGAGGGAGTCGCATCCAGCGTGACGTTCGGTTCGGCCGACTACAGCTTCTTTGCGGGATTTGCCGCCGCTATGCTTGGAGCGTTGTGGGGATATGACGGCTGGGACAATCTCTCCTATGTCGCGGGCGAAGTGAAAGATCCGAACCGCAACATTCCTCTCGCGATCATCGGAAGCGTACTGTTGATCATCCTGCTTTACATCGGTGCGAGCGTGGCGTACTTCTGGGTGCTTGATCCGACGGCGATCGCGTCAGTCTCGAAAGATTCGTCGGTCGCGGCGACGGTTGTCGGGAAGTTCTTCGCAACAGATCTGGCGAGCATTGCAACAGGAGCAGCGGTTGCGATCTTTACGATCGGGTTGATGTTATCGTCGCTCGGGACGCTGCATACATCTATCCTCAGCGGCTCGCGCATTCCGTACGCGATGGCGAAAGATCGATTGATGTTTCCGTTTTTCGAGCGGCTTTCGGTAAACAGCGTTCCGGTCAACTCTGTGATCTTTCAGGGAATTTGGGCATCCGTCCTCGCGTTGTCGGGTTCGTTCGATACGCTTACGGACTATGTGATCTTTGGTTCTTGGATCTTTTACGGCCTTGTCACTGCGTCGATCTTCGTCTTCCGTCGTAAGTATCCGAACGCCGAGCGGCCGTACAAGGCATGGGGCTATCCGCTCATGCCGATAGTCTTCCTGCTTGTTACCGGATGGCTTTTGGTCAACACGATCATCACCTCGCCGCAGAGTTCTTTTATAGGTATTGGATTAATAACTCTGGGATTACCGGTCTATTTCTACTTAACTATTAAGGGCTCGAATGGCCCGGAGGATCCCGGAAATGATGAAGAAGGAAACGCCGGACAGGCGGCGTAGTACCGATAGAAGAAGCGCGAAGCGTTACAGGGTAACGATCGATATCGAGTGGGAACACGTGGGTGAACGGCATCCCGGAACGATCAGCGATCTGAGCGAGGCCGGCTGTTTCGTATTAACTGGAGTCGTGATCCAAGACGGCGACGAAGTTGGGCTGCTGCTTCCGATAGGTGACGGAATGAAGGTTCAGTACATCGGCACGATAACCAACCATGTCGATGAGATCGGTTTTGCCGTTAACTTTACGCGTGTTTCGGAGGCCCAGCGGAACGTGTTGCGGAGTTATTTGCTAGGGGAAGAAGAGGCCGCTGCGGATTAACTAGACTTCGCGGGCAGCGATCGCTTCAGCCGCGACCTCGCGGTCGTCGAAGTGGAATTTCTCGTTTCCGACTATCTGATAAGTCTCATGACCTTTGCCGGCGATGATCACAACATCGCCGGTTTCCGCCTCTTTGATCGCCTCCTGGATCGCCAGACGCCGATCCGATATTGAGCGAAATACCTTTCCACTCGCCTTCACACCAACCTCGATCGCTTGGATGATCTTCAGCGGATCTTCGGTGCGAGGATTGTCGGAAGTTATAAACACAACATCGCTATTCTCACCGGCGACTCTGCCCATCGGTTCGCGTTTGGTCTTGTCTCGATCGCCACCGCATCCGAATACGGTGATTACGCGGCCGTCGGTAAGCGGTCGGGCTGTTTTGAGAGTATTCAGCAGGGCGTCGTCCGTGTGCGCGTAATCGACGACGACGGCGAAGTCGCCCTCGTGCGGGACCCGCTCGAAACGGCCCGGAGCTCCGACGCATTTGGCGAGGCCATTCACGATCGAATCCAGGCTATATCCGAGTTCGAGTGCCGCGGCGGTTGCCGTCAGCATGTTGTAAACATGTGGCCGACCGACCAGCGGTGAACCGATCTGGCGGTCGCCGTGTGGCGTTTTCAATAGACACGTCGTGCCAGACAGCAGCGAGACTTCGACTTTTTCGGCG
>JBEBGW010000198.1:0-8299 GCA_040081025.1 Pyrinomonadaceae bacterium
TAAGCGAATCCCGGCTGCGTGTTGTAAAGCTGCGATGTGTAGACAAAGCGTTGGGCCTTGCCAAGCACGATCTTGCAGGCATAGGGCTCGCCATAGCCGAGCTTGCCTTCAAGGAAGCTCTCATTCTCGTGAAGAATGAGCGGAGTGAGGTTCGGCGAACCTACGCGGCGATCGACAACCGAAGCAAACCGCTCATAATCGACCGATCGAGCGATGTTCTTGAAGTTGCCGGTGTCATCGACATAATGCAGAAATCCATGCGGAAGCATTCCGTACGAGTTCTGGAAGTGAGCCGTATCGCCAACCGCGACATCGGTCGGAAGATTCGTGAAGTGAACGACACCATTCGCTGCGTTTGTCGACGCACGATGATCAGGCTTCAGATCAACCGTCGCGAAGTGTGAACCGGCCTCGGCGACCGATGCAACAACCCGCTGGTTCGGTGCTGCCGAATCATAGAACTGGATCCGCTGATTCTTTTCGAACAAACGGTTCCCCTGCGAGGTACTGGCCCACGCAAATCCTACGTTCCCGGCTCCGAGGTTGAGCGGAACATCCGTCACGACACCGATAGTCGACTTATCGGTACCCTGCAACGCGAAATAGTTCTCGTGATGAGCGTACAGATTGAGGGTCGAGAAGATCAGGTCTTTAACCAAACGGTTATGAGCCATTCGGTTAAGCTCTTCGAAGTTTCCGCGAAGCTCAGGCTTCTCAACCTGGATCTCGGCGGTCTTTCGATCGAGCTGCCTTTCAACGTCACCCGTGAACGAACCCGACTTCCACATCTTGCGAATGTCGATCGATGCCTGGGTGTATTCCATCGGCGATCCGTTCAGGATCTGACCGCCCTCAGACACACCGAAGAGTGATGCGTTTTCGCCGATCACATACGGGGTGTTGGAAAGCAGAGGGTTGTTGTACTGAAGCTTCTCCGTCGCGCGATTGATCTCCTTGAGAAATCGCGACTGGAACAGCTTATTGCGGACCGTCTTTTCCAGAATCTTCGGGAAAAGCGAGTTCACTGCTGCTAGATCTAAATATTGAGGCATTGCTTTATCTCCGTTGAGTCACCAAATAGCGGCGACCTATGCCCTCATGTTGTCGATCTCATCCAGAAATCCTTTGACGCCTTCATTACCGCCAGCGGCCGGTGACCCCGGAACCGTGGGCGAGTGCGGAACGACATCATCCTTCGTGACCAAACCCTGCTTCTGAGCCTTCAGCACGATCTCGATCAATTGATCCACCATTGCGACATCGGGAAGCTTGATCCGCTCATCCAGGAACATCTTTGCGAAGTCCTTGAATTCGCCGGCGGCGCCACGGGCATTGTCCTTCTCGCCCGCGGAGGTGAATTTCACCATCGCCTCAGCGGCCTGCTTGAAAGCGGGCCGGGTCTTACCCCATTCGTATAGATCGTTGTCGAAATCGCCCGAACCATTGATACCGCCGGCCATGATCAGGGTTCGCTTCGCGTCCTTGAGGAACGCAACAAGCGGGGCCTGTTCACGCTCTTGATCGGTCGGTTTGAGAGCATAGGTCTTGTCCAGCGTTTCGGTGACGTGCGAAGTAACTGCCTCTTCGTACACCTCGTTGAACGCCTTGACGCGAGTAGCCGCTTGAGCAGCCGCTGCCTCTTGCTCTTTGGTAGTATCCTCAGATTTCTTCTCCGATTCTTCCTTTTGTTTGGCTTCATCGAATGCAGATTTCTCGGCTTTCAGGGATTTGCTTTGGGCCAGAACAGCTTTGAGCTTTTCGGCCTCTTCAGGAAAGGTTTCTGCTAACTGCTGGAGAGCGATACTCGCTTCGAGTTCGTCAATCTCCGCATCGGCAACATCAGGCAAGTTCGCCTGGGTACCTGACTCTTGACCCGCATCCACGATCTTCTTTCCGTTGCGGCCCAAAAGCTCTACAACGTAATCAGTGTTCGTGAGAATTGCGGTATCGAGCAGGCGCTGATAAGCGTCCGAGTTTCCATCCTCTGCCGCCGTCGCCTGAAACAGTTTTCCGAGGAATTCGGTCGGGTCTTTCTCGGCGCCGCGTTTAAGGATCGCCGTTTCGACCTCGCCAAACCTCATGGCGGATTTCTGTTCAAGGTTCGTTACGAACTGATCGGCAGGACAGCTCGGGTTCGCATACGCGCGGGCCATAGCCGCATCGCGAAATGCTTTCCGGGCATTCTTCCATTCGACCTTCGGAAGGTGCTTGGTGATGTACTTCTCGTCCTCTTCCGAAAGCTTGTTCCACTCATCCGCGGGTTTCTCCGCATCGGCTGGATCTGGTTCTGCTTCGGGCTCGGGCGAGTCAGTTGCTTTTTGAGCATCATCAGCATCGTCGGCCTTACCTGCTTGGCTCTGTGATTTGTCGGCGTCGGGATTTGGTGGTTGCGCGACACCGCTTTCATCAGACAACAGAGAAGAAGGGTCAGCGGGTGGCTGTATTGGCTCTTTCACCTCGCGATCGGTTCCGATGTTATCGATCTCATCAAAGATCCCCTGGTATGGGTTCTCTTTGGATTCCGGCGTGTCATCACCAGAAGGAACATCGGCACCAGCCGCAGCGGTCGTATCGACTGCCGGCGGCGGTTCATTCGCGGGTGGAGATGGCGGGGCAACATCGATCGTTCCCGCATCGGTAGAAATGTCTGTAGTGAGTTCGTCTGCCATTGAGAAAATGCCTCAAAGGTCGAAACCTTTGGAAAATAAAAGAGCCGCCAACAACAGATCTCTCTGCTATTAGCGGCTCGATCGAACGGGACAGAATCGCTTTTATCGTCGGCAACCGTGTCAAACGCGACACTGATCACCCTCAGAAATCAAATCTATTTGGCACTATGCCCTATTTGCAAGTGCTCTTTTTTCTCGTCAAGTTTTTTCGATATTGAAACATACGGCACCGACACTTGATTGCGAAGCCATTTCAGCAGTTCCGGATCGTCTATCTCTTCGATCAGCTGATTGATGAAGACAAGCTTTTCCTTGACTGCGGTTTTTATCTGAAAACTCTCTGAAAGCATGGGAACTAATAATTTATGCTGGATTTCGATAGAACGAATCCACATTCCGTACATTCGAACAGCCGTTCAGAAGCTTTAAACATCTGCCCGCATCCATTCGGACATCTATCGGCATCGATCTCGTTCTGAAACCGAACCGCACGTTCAAGCTCGATACGATCCTTTTCAGGATCGCCGCTGGAAATAATGTTAACTTCTGACATGAAATTAGTATTTAAGGCTGTACTGCCTCGACTGCTGACCACTCGCCGCGACGTGCCTGGGTTTGCGGATCACGCATACCGCATCTTCGGCCATCATCGCTTTTGCTAACCAATCGGGATCATCGTGCCGCTTCCATTCTCTCTTCATCACCGACCAGCGAAGATCATCCGGGAGTATCGGCCCATCCATAACTCTGACATACCCGACAGGGATGGTTTGAGAAACACCTTTGAGAAGCGGGTCATACGGCACGGCTACTCCTTCCTCAACACCTCGCCCTTCTTCTCATTCTTCGCGGCCTTTTCCGCAGCTTCCTCATTGATCGACGCCTGCAATTCCATTTCATCGGCCTTGCGGATAAGATCGGCATCCTTCGCGGCTTCTTGACGCTGGAATTCGGCATTCTTCGCTTCTTCATCTGCGATCCGGCCTCCGACTTCCTGAGCCAAAGCCTCTTCTTTCGCGGCAGCCTCCTGCGCGGCGATGTCTTCCGGCGTGGGACCAGCAGGCGGCGGCGGAGACATCGCTTGCATGAATTCCGCCTCGACCTTCTTACCTTCGAGCATCACCAAAGCTTCCCGGCGCATCATCTCTTGTTTCTTGATCTGCTCGCGCTCATAGTGCAGTTTCCACATCATCTGAACGCCCATCATCAATACGCGATTCTGAGTTCGCCCGCCTTCACCAAGCAGAAAATCTTTATAGGCATCCTGAAACACCATGTGATCCTGCATCATCACGACCGTTGGAATATCAGGCGGTGGCGGCGGAGCAGGTGGCATCGGTGGCAAGGGCATTCCTTCACCCATTCCCGGATCCATCATCGGCGGGGCCATCGGCATTGGCGGCGGTTCCGGTGCCACCGGTTCAGCCTCACACTTCATCAACGTCTGACTCACGATCTGGCCGGCTGCGGCAAACGCTTCAGGCTCGCCGATCTGCTTTTCAGAATAAGGCTGTGCCAACTCGCGAAGTATCCCAAGTCGTTTCTTGGCTTCCTCCCGATCGGCCATACCGATACCGACAGTCACCGGAAGATTGATAAGCTCGCCGAACGATTCGATTATCGAGATTGCCTGCGGATGCTGCCCGACCGAAGCGACGGCATCACCGTAAGCCTGTATCTGGGCAAGCCTGATCGCCTGCGACTGCGGTTGGTCCGTTCCCTTCTTCGATTTGATCGATACATACGACCGTATGTTACTGAGCGAGAAGAATCGCTTGGCGAGATCCAAACCGAACCGACGCTCGATATCTTTCTTCTGCGGTTCGATCGAACGCCGTCGAATGTTCTCGAGTACCTTGAACCGCGAATCGATATCGGCGCTCTTCATCTGAAGAATAGCTTCGATATATCCGCCAGCCGCTTCTTCCGCCATCTTCACGACCCCGGTAGCGGTTCCCGCAGCCTTCACATCGGGGGCACCGCCTCCCGATGGCGAAAAGGTCTTGGCTAAGAATTGAGCAAAGGCATGAACTTTCTCACCGATAACACCGAGAGCGGGATGCGATGAAGCACCCTGCAACCGCCATGCGACATTCTCAGCTTTATCGCCGGCCTGGAGATTATCGACCAGCGTGTAATTCCCGACCTGCGAAAGACTCGATACATACTGCCGGTTCAGGAACGTCTTCGGATCGGCGTCATCCATCAAAACCTTGAATTCAAGGTTCATGCTGTCATTCGCCATGTCCGCAAGCGGCCGTAGTCGACGCATTCCCGCACCGTCGGTATTCGATGGCCGCTGTCCGAAGATCAGTTTCACCCAACGATCGCTTCCAGCATCATCGGGCTGGATTTCCGCTACCGAATCATCAACAACACAAACAAAACATCCGCGCGTAGCAACCTCACCGAGAAACGTATTCGGCTGGATGTGTTCGGCATCTTCCGGCATCGTCTTCGGATCTTCGCACCATACGAGCCCGTCCTGCTTCGTCAAATACCAATGCTCTTCTGTGATCAGGAAATTCGCGTACTGCCAAGGCTGGAGCCAGACCCGCTCACGCTCAACCAGATCACTCGGCTCGTAATTCCCCAAGGACCGCAACATCTCGCCGTCGCGCTCCAGAATGCTCGAACTCGTCCGGATCTTTAACCGCTCAAGCTCAAACACCATCCTGCTTTCTTCCGAGATCCCTCGGCGAAGCTCTGGAAACACCTGCGAATACTGAAACTCAGCCTCACTGCGCGGCAGAACGTCACGTTCTACGACAAAACTATGAAGAATGTTGGACTTTGAAAGATCATGCTGAACGGCGAGTGAGTTGGGAATGTAAAGCTGATTCTCAGCAAGAGAGAGTGTTTTTGTTGAATGCGTGGTCTTGACGACCTTACCCTTCTCGGCTTCGGTAAATTGATCGGACTTGCATCGCGGGCAAACCGCATCTTCCGGTTTCCACGGCGCACCGCATTCAGGGTTCGAACATGACTTGGCTCCTGCCGCCTCGACCGTTTCCTGCGAATAATTCGGGACCTCGGTTGTCTTCGCATCGATCGGGCTCTTTGCCCAATAGTGATGCCGGTACGATTTGCCGGCGAGCAGAAGATTCAGGGCTTCGCTGGTTCGCTTCTCACCATCCTCGCCGTAAAGCCGCGACATCGCTTCCTCGGCAAGCTCTTCGCACATCTTCGCGAGTTCGGCATCAAGCGTCGATATCTTATCGATCGGCTCATACTCGTATTCGATCAGGGTCTTGAGCAGAAGAGTCTTGGCCGCGTCGACGTGACCGGGAACAAGCGGGAACGAATACGCAAGCTCATCCTCGCTGTTCTGAGCATCATTGCGCCACTCACCCGCATCGTTGAATTCTCCATACTCGTTGCCATCGTAGTATTGAAAAAAGGTACCAACGTCGCGGTTATGCTGCTTGCGGGCCTCGGAGTCCTGCGATCGAAGCTGCTGAACTTTGCCGAGCAGGAAGGTAGTAAGCGGAAGTTGTAAAGCCTGCTGCCGGGCGATCTGACTCTGACGGTAAGTCGCTTCTTTCTGCTGTCGGGGGATCGGACGGGCGACGGTATTCTTCTGCGCTTCGACCGTGCCTTCTAACGTGGTTTGGTCGTGTGCAACCTGAGCCGCATCGGTGTTATGCCCGTCAAGATATGCCATTGGTTCGCGTGCGTGAAGCGTCGGGCTAGAATGACGCTCTGGATTAAAAGCTATTTAGCACTCGCCGCCTCTGTCAACAGCAATGCATGATCCGGCTGAGCGATGATCAATCGCCGCTGCTTGATCAGTTCATCCATCTGTTGACTCTTCCGGCGATGATCCGCCATCCTGATCGGACGCCAGTTACCTAGAAGATCGATCAGCTGGTCAATATCCTCAAGCTTGCTCTTCGCCGCGGAGATCTCTTCAGCCGAAACCGGCGAAACGTTTCTGTTCGTTCCCAGGGTTAAGAGCCCCTGCAACTGAGCGATCTCATTCTGCAATTCTTTAACGACCGCTTCATGGGTCGATCTCAACATAAACATCAGCGTCTTCTCCTTCCGAGTAATCGAAGTTTCTTCCCGGAACCGAACATTTTCCCCACGGTTTTCTGCTCTTCCTTTTTCTCTTCTTCCATCGCTATCTTGATCTGCCGCTGCTCCTGCAAGCGGGCCATCATCAGTTCGGCAAAACCCGCCTGGCCGTAATGCTGTGCAACCTCTTCCTGCTTCAACGTCGCCGACATCCGGGCCTCAACTAGCTCTTCATCAGTCAACGGCTTCAGGTTCGGGAAATAGTCGACCGCCGCCGATCGAAGCGTATCCATCGCATCGTTGAACAGCGGATGCGGCAGAAGATTGGCGGGCTCCGCACCCGATGCAGGCTTTTGATACTTGTACGACGGTGCTTCCGCACGCCAGCGAGCCAATCCCGCGTCAGTCTTCGAATACTCAAGCTCGCCATCCTCCACAATGAACATCAGCATCGGATGTCCGCTTACCCCAGGCTTGAACGGATGCGGGAGCTTCATGTTCCGAAGAGCAAATGCGTTCTGAAGCTGGGCGATACCGCGCGTTCGGCCGGTTTCCCAATTACGAAAGGGCAGATTCTTCTTCTCATAAGCCATCCGCTCCGACGAAGCTTCATGCGACATCTGCCATGATTCGATCTGATCAAACTCATTGTTTCCGTCGATCGATTCTTGAATAGCCGCCGCGATCTCATCGGTCGTCGCTTTGTAGGTCATCTGTCCGCGATACAGAAAAGCGATTCCGGCCAGGCTCACACCGTTCACGCTTGGGGCATTCGCACCGGCGGTCGTCAGGAACGATGTCACATTCGGATGGCCCTGGGTCGTTCCGGCATCCATGTAGATCCGCTTTTTCCAGTGCTCTGGTATCCGCTTCTCACCAAACACCGCGGCAAACTGCGACCAAGAGATACAGACATGCTCATCCGAGTACATCCATAAGATCTCTCCGCGTTTCTTCAGTCGCCAATCACCATGACGAAGCCGGGCCTGAGTTACGGCATCCAGATGAGACAGTGATTCGTCGTATTCGTCGCGATTAAGAGACGGGTTATCTTCGAGCTTCGAAGGAACAAACACACGGCGGCGATGTTTCCCGTCTTCATCGACACCCTCTTTGTAGATCACCGGATCTTGCGTCTCACCGATAAAGAAATCATCGGGCACGAACATTTCCTGCACCCACTCGCCTTCGGGCTCCTGAGGCGGGTTCGATCCGGCCCGCATTCTCAGCGGTACCGGAATATCATTCGTGCGACGGATGCGGCTGTGAAGATACAGATACTGCGTCCGGGTAAACTCGGTCAGCTCGTCGAAACCTACAAACTGATATTCAGCCGAGTTGTGATCGTACTTGTCATTCTCATGCTCAAGGTGACCGAAGGTGATTCGGGCCTTATTAGGAAACGTCCAGGTCTTTTTCTGCTCGTTCCATTTCGCGTCGGTGCCTGAGAACCACGTAAGCGAGCGGTCCATCAAAGCTCCCGGCTTCGAAAGGTTGGCGTAAGTCCGACGAAAGAGAATCGCTGAATAATTCGGAACATGGACATACTGCAAAGCCGCCATCAGCAAGGCGTCAGACTTTCCGCCGCCGGCTGCTCCGCCAAAGAACACCTC
>JBEBGW010000010.1:0-29146 GCA_040081025.1 Pyrinomonadaceae bacterium
CCAAAGCGTAAATCTGAGGCTCGAAGCTCTTTCAACTCACTTCGAGCACGGAGACGAGACAGCGGAAACGGCGGATCACTGCGGGTCGTTATTAGAGCGTGGGCGTGAGGCGGCAGACGTTCGATAAAGAAACTGATCGCCTCGTGAATGCTGCGTTCGTGGACAACATGATAATCGTCAAGGGCAAGCACGAACTCGGATTCGTATTCACTTATTTCATTGATCAGCGAGGTTAGAAAAACCTTAAGCGGCGGAACGCGAGAAGCCTGTAAGAGATTTGCGCTCCTTTGACCCAATCTTTCGTCAACTGTCTGCAGTGCCCCAAACAGATAGTCGGCAAAGAGATTCGGATCGTTATCTTCCGCATCCAACGAGAACCAGGCAAGCGGAATATCGCTTTGCTTACGCCACATCGTAACAAGCGATGTCTTGCCGAATCCGGCCGGCGCCGAGATCAGCGTCAGCTTGCCTTTTAGCCCTTCATTTAGCTGCTCAAGAAGCCAATCGCGCTCGACCAGCGTTTGCCTCGGAGGGGGCAAGTAAAGTTTTGTCGTGAGCCTTTGCCCTTTCGCAAAGTTGTTAACCCTCGTTTGCTCCGTGCCAATTTCGACAAAGGCCTCAACAGGTTCGGCAACTGAGGTAAGCGATTCGGTTTGGTAATAGCCGACAAGGGGGGTCCGATCCTCAAAACAGAAGTTCAAGGTGTCATCTGAGTAAACGCGGCTACACGTCGGACAGCTTTTCATCCCTCCACCTCGGAGCGGCCTTCGCATAAATCTGGATCGGGCTAAGCCGTAGTTTAGCTATCGGCAAATACAATTGGCAAGCATTTGATAGATGCTCGCCTAGAAAATACACCGGCAAATGTGACTTTTGGGCCAAGTGTTTACAACTCGCCCCCAAGTATCGTTTCAATGTCCTGCCCAATAGGCGGACAGGCGACCAGTCGCCCAAATTATACGCACTTTTTAAGGAGAACGATTTATGGAATGTCTAGCTTGTCTATTAATACTTGGCCTTATGTACGGCGTCATGTCGATGCTCTTACGCCTCAACATCATCGATCCTGATTCCCTTTGATCCGCTGAGATCGGACTTAACAAGATGAAGTTTTCGATTAAGGAAGCATGCAGAACGGAATTCTATTGCCGGCGACGCGATCGGTCTCCCCTCGAAGCGTCATTCGGCGAAAGGCAGTCTCGTAATCGTTATTTATAAGGATTCAACGTTACACCCTGCAAATGTACTTTTTGGGACATGCCAATACACCCACTGCATCCTTATCCTCGAATCATTGAAGCTCTCTTACCGGGGGCCTGGGGGGAACGAGAATGTTAAGAACAGCAAAAACAATCATCATCCTGGCCGCCGCGATCGGCGTCGCGCCTCTTTTGATCAATGCACAGGAGCCTGCAGGAGAAACCCTGACATTAGAGCAAGCGATCGCTGCGGCCTTGCGAGACAACACTTCGGTAAAGAACGCAGAGATCGAGACCGAAAAGATCGGGTTCGCCCAGGCGGCTTTCCGAACTCGCAGATTCCCAGTGTTCAAAACCTCGGTCTTGGTCTCGCAGCCACTGACGAGGATGGTCTTCACGATCGAAGAGGGACAGTTCGGAACCTATCCGGGCACGGGACCGATACCGGGCACCGATTCCGAGATTCGATCGTCGATGTCCCCATCGGCCTTGGTTCAGGGGCAGATCCAGCAGCCGCTCTCTCAACTGTTCGAGATCAATCTCAACTTGAAAAAATTCGACATCAACAAGGAACTGTCTCGGGAGCAAACGCGTGAGACGAGACAGACGATCATTGCGGAACTTAAAACGGCGTACTTCCAGATACTTCAAACGGAAAGCATGCTCAAGAACGCAGAAGAAGTGGTCCGGTTGAATGCCGAGATCAATCGCGTAACTGAACAGTTCGTCGTGAAGGGTGTTGCGCTTATTCCCGAGCAGATGGAGACGGGAACCAAGCTGGCTCAGGCTCAATACGACCTGAGCACACTCCGGAACCGAATGACGTCGCAGAAGGAACAACTCAATTATGTGATGGGTCGCGACATCCGACGAGAATTCAACGTGGTCGCAGGTGACTCGATCCTTCGTTTGGCCGAGACCGACCTCGCCGCGGCACAGAAACGTGCCCTCGACCAACGACCAGAGATCCGTCAGGCCCGGCTCAAGATCCAGCAGTCGAATCTCGACGCTCGGATCAAGAAAGCCGAGAGGATCCCTGCCGTCAGCGTCGTCGCGAATTACCTCTCTCCGTTCAGCTATTCGAGCTTCTTGCCGAAGAACGTCGCCTCCGTCGGCGTGCAGGTCGATTGGGAGGTTTTCGATTGGGGCCGTAAAAAGCGCGAACTGGCCGAAAAGAATCTCGCGATCCGGCAATCTGAAAACTCGCTCAAGGAAGCCGAGAGTTTGGTGTTGTTGGATGTCAACGCCAAGTTCAGGAAACTGCGGGAGTCGGCAGATCAGCTCAAGGTAATGCAGATGACACAGAAGACCGCATCGGCGAACCTGCAAGTAGCTCTTAACCGGTACGAACAGCAGTCGATCCTATATAAGGATCTTTTACGAACGGAAGCTGGGATGACGGATGCCAATGCCAACTATCAGTCCGCCTTGCTCGCTTACTGGATCGCAAAGGCCGAGTTCGAGAAAGCACTAGGAGAAGAAAGATGAAAAGCGAATACATATTGATCGTCGCGTTAGTTCTCGGTTCATTTGGATGTCAGAAGGCCGAAATGAAGGAGCAGACGGCCAAACCGGTCCGAGTCAAAGCTGTTGAGAGCCAAGCCGGAACGAAAGGAAGCCGCTATTCAGCGACCGTTCGACCTGAGTCACAGATCGATGTCGGATTCAAGGTCGGTGGATACGTTGAGGCAGTAAACTCCGGCGTGGATAGATTCGGAGTGCGCCACACGCTCCAGGCGGGCGATAAAGTCGAGCGCGGACAAGTGCTGGCACAGCTGCGTCGAAACGACTACGAGACGAAGCTTGCCCAAGCGGTCTCGCAAAAAGACGAGATGCGGAAAGGACTTAACTCGAGCGCGGCTCAAACTGCCGAAGCCGAGACTGCGATCTCGATCAATCGATCGCAGGTCACAGAAGCCGAAGCTGCACTAGGACAGGCGAAGTCTGACTACTCACGTGCTATGGCGCTCTACGACGCCCAGAGCATGACGAAGAAGGACTTCGATGCCGCAAAGACAAGTCTCGATGCAACCCAGGCCCGACTCGATACGGCAAGAGCGTCGCTGCGAGCAGCCGAGTCAAAGGTCAGGACCCTACAGACGCAGAACGAGCTTAACGCGGTCCGCGTCCGAACTTCGGAAACAGTGATTGACCAAATGGCGATCCCGCTTCAGGATACGACGCTGCGGTCGCCGCTCTCGGGTGTCGTGCTAGAACGGAAGGTCGAGGAGGGCGAGCTGGTGTCACCAAACGCACCGGCGTTCGTCATCGCGGATACGACGTCGGTTAAGGCCCTTTTCGGCGTCCCGGATGTAGAGCTGGAGAAACTGAAAAGCGGTCGGGTATTGGCGCTGACGACAGAGGCAATGCCGGGGAGAGAGTTTTCCGGTCGTGTTTCGCGCATCGCTCCATCGGCAGATCCGAACAGTCGCGTCTTCGAGATCGAGGTAACTATTCCGAATCCCGACGATCTCTTGAAGCCGGGAATGATCGCCTCGGTCGAACTCGTTTCGGAGGAGGTCGGTGAAACCAGCAACGTCGTGCCCCTCAGCGCAATCGTCCGATCGAAGGCCGATGCCAACAGGTATGCCGTTTTCGTGGTTCAGGAGATCGATGGAATGAAGGTCGCGCGCCTGAGAGACACCAAGCTCGGCGAAGCGTTCGGGAACACGGTCGCCGTAACAAGCGGGGTTAGCGAGGGCGAACTGATCGTGACTAGTGGCTCGGCGTACCTGGCTGACGGTGAAAGGGTCGAAGTCATCCCGTGAAACTAAAAAGAAAGCGAATTGGAGATACAAATGGACAGGCTAAATCTTTTACACAAGTTCTTATTGATCGCGATATTGGCTCTGTATGTCGTTAATCAGACCGTGCTATCGCGAATCCAGCAGGACCTGCACGAAGCGCTGCCCGAACTTCGCATCAAGAACGAAGTTCTCAGGCAAGGCACAGGTGAAGAGGCTCAGGTGTTAGTGACCCTTCATGACGGCCGCATCAAGGCAGGCTTCATTAGCCAGGTTAATGAGAATGGCTTCACGTTCATCGATGCGTCCACGGGCAAAAAAGACGAACTGACATATCGACTAGTGAAGGATGTGAGGCAAGCAGATTCGACGGACGCCGGGTTATCTCAAGCGGTATTTCGATGGCCGCACGTACTCGAATCGATCGCAATGGCATCCCGGTGATCGGAAAAGAACAGGCGAGACCCGTTAGCGGCGAACGCCTAGTGAGCAGTATTGGGAGAAGATGGTCATGTCACACAAAAGTAATGAGTACGAAGAGCTCGAAAAGACACGAAACCTTTCGCGCTTCTGCATAGAGAACCGGCAGATCGCTTGGGTACTACTGATCGGCACGTGCCTGTGGGGAATCTTTGGCTATTTCAGCATGCCGCAGCGAAAAGATCCTGAGATCCAGGTCAATGTTGCAGTCGCATTGATCCCGTGGGTCGGTGCCAGCGCAGAAAAGGTCGAACAGCTCGTCACAAAGAAGATCGAGGCCAAAGTTGCCGAGAACACCAATGTGACGAAGATCGAATCGATCTCTCGAACTGGGATCTCGGTGGTGTACATAGAGCTTGACGACAAGGTCAAGGACACCGGAAAGGAGTTTGACGACATCAAGCTCAAGCTCGACACGATAAGTGATCTCCCGAAGGATGCGGGAGCCATCAATTTCGTTAAGGACTTTGGGGATACGACTGCATTGATGCTAACCGTCGCTAGTCCGAAGGTCGGCGGCGTCGAGATCGATCAGCGCGCGGCACAGGTCCGAACAGCGATCGACCGGGAACGTGCCTCGACTTCCCAAACCGACAGGTTCACGCTCGTTTTTAGCTTCCCACATTCGGTACAACCGACTGTCGTCCGTCGACCGCTGGATGCTTTTGTCGACCACGCATCCAAGCAAGGCGGTATAAGCGACTTGCGTGTGATTGAGGGGGCGGGATTTGCCGGAATAGACGGTGTGACCGGAGCGACAGATGAACAAATAATGACGCTCGTCAATGAGTTCGTCGCCGAAAGACTCCAAGCGGCGGAGTTTCATCCGGATGCCTGGCAGCCGATCATCGTCCGCAATACCGATGAGATCCACACGAAACTGACACAGGTCGCAGGGGAGAAATACAGCTACCGCGAAATGGATGAGTTCACGGAGCTGATCGAAAAGACCCTTAAATCAAACGAGATCGTTTCAAAAGTAAAGCGGTCCGGTCTGCTTAACGAGGCGGTGTATCTTCTCTACTCGCAGGAGCGCCTCGCGGCCTACGGCGTCCAGCCGTCGGTTCTCGGTAAGGCTCTCCAGTCTCGAAATATCCAATCGTCCGGCGGGACCCTTAACGTTGAGGGGAAGAACGTCACGATCGATCCGTCCGGAGAATTCAAGAACGAGAATGAGATCGGTGATGTTCTGGTACCGACCGCCTCCGGGCAGTCAGTTCACCTCCGGGACCTTGTCGACATCGGACGGACATATGAAAGTCCTGCCCGTTACTTGAACTACTTCAACTGGCGTGACACGAACGGAAATTGGCAGCGAAGCCGAGCCATTACCCTGTCTGTCGACATGCGCTCGGGCGAAAAGATAGGTCACTTCGGCCAGGAGATCGATTCTACTCTCGAATCTCTTAAGAAACAGCTTCCAGAAGACCTGATCTTCGCTCGCACCTCCGACCAACCGTTGCAGGTCGAGGAGGCCGTAGCGCTGTTTATGTCGAGTCTCTGGGAGGCGATCATCCTTGTAGTTATCGTCGCACTGATCGGGTTTTGGGAATGGCGTTCGGCATTGCTGATGGCACTGTCAATACCAATCACGCTGGCCATGACCTTCGGAATGATGTACGTGCTCGGCATCGATCTGCAGCAGGTCTCGATCGCTTCACTGATTATTGCGCTTGGCCTGTTAGTCGACGATCCGGTTGTTGCGGGCGATGCGATCAAGCGGGATCTCGCAGCAGGTCTACCTGCACAAATCGCGGCGTGGCTTGGACCAACAAAGCTTGCTACCGCGATCCTCTACGCCACGATTACGAACATCGTAGCTTATCTGCCGTTCCTGATGCTGCCGGGCACGACTGGAGATTTCATTTACAGCTTGCCCGTTGTGCTGACCTGTTCGCTTGTTGCATCACGACTGGTGTCAATGACGTTCATCCCTCTGCTCAGCTATTACCTACTCCGCCCTAAGTCCGAAAAATCGGTTGAAGAGCGAAAGAAGAAGGGTTTTGCGGCAGCGTATTACCGGGTCGGAACCTGGGCGATCGAACACCGGTGGCGTTCGCTCGCCGCGGCATGCGTGTTTCTCGTTATCGGCGGATTCTTCGCTCTGCAGCTTAGAACCAACTTTTTTCCGAAGGATAATTCTTATCTTTCTTACGTGGACGTATGGCTACCGCAGGACGCGCCACTTTCAGCCACGAACGAGACCGCGGCAAAGGCTGAAGAGATCATCCGCGAGATCATCACTGAATACGGCGAGCATCACTCGGAGGATGGGGAGCCTCGCGAAGTGCTGCAGTCACTAACAACCTTCGCCGGAGGTGGCGGACCAAGGTTCTGGTCCTCCGTCTCGCCCGAACTGCAACAGTTGAACTATGCGCAGATCATAATTCAGGTAAAAGATAAACACGATACCGCGAACCTCATCGAGCCGCTGCAATCCGCACTTTCATCGCGAATTCCAGGCGCACGGATAGACGTCCGCCAACTCGAGACTGGGAAGGCGGTCGGCATCCCGGTTTCGATCCGACTTACCGGTGAAGATATAACGACGCTTCGTGATCTGGCGGAAAGGACGAAGGCGATGCTTGAGAAAACCGGCATCACCGAGCGTATTCGCGATGACTGGGGCGAGGAGAGCTTCAACCTACGTTTGCAGACCGACGCAGACCGTGCGTCGATCGTCGGCGTGACGAACGAAGACGTGGCGACATCATCTTCGAGTGCGACGCGGGGACAATCCCTGACGAAGCTTCGCGACGGCGACAAGGAGATCCCGATCATTGCTCGTCTTCGGATGGAAGAACGAGCAGGGCTCGATGACCTGAATAACCTCTACGTGTATTCATCGCAAAATTCGAAGAAGGTTCCGCTCCGTCAGGTTTCATCCACTGAGTATGAAATGAAGGCAGAGAAGATACGCTCAAGGCACCAGTTCAGGACGATAACCGTTTCGGCGATGCCCGCTTCTGACAAGATGCCATCCGAGGTAATGAGTGCGGTACGCGCGGATCTGAGCATACTTGAGCAGCAATTGCCGGCCGGGTACAAGATGGAGATCGGCGGCGAAGAAGAGCAGCAGGTGGAAGAGTTCCCAAAACTTACGATGGTGCTTTCGGTATCGGTCGTACTGATCTTTCTTGCGCTGGTGTTTCAATTCAAGAATGCGGTCAAGCCGCTGATCGTATTTGCCGCCGTGCCTTTCGGGATGGTTGGAGCGCTGGCGGCGCTCTGGATCATGAACGTGCCGTTCGGTTTCATGGCCTTCCTCGGAATGATCAGCCTGATCGGCGTCATCGTCAGCCACATCATCGTTCTATTCGACTTCATCGAAGAGAAACATGCTGAGGGTGAGCCGCTTATCGATGCCCTTCTGGATGCAGGCATCATGCGTTTACGGCCGGTGATGATCACGGTCGGAGCGACGGTGATCGCCCTGTTCCCGCTTGCGGCACACGGCGGCCCGCTTTGGGAACCGCTTTGTTACGCGCAGATCGGCGGTTTGCTTGCGGCGACGTTCATTACGCTGCTCCTCGTGCCCGTGATCTACTCGATCTTCGTGCTCGATCTGAAGATCGTAAAGTGGAACACCGAGGAATCAGCTGTCGATGGAACGATCGAATACCCGGAAGCTATTCCGAATGGAGGGGCGATCACTGAGTTGGCATAAACGATTATGAGACGATCACGCTTTAAAACTGAAACGGCGCACAACTGGCTCAGAAACTGGGTCCGGGACGTGTCTGGAAACCTAACCCTGAGCTACCAGGAGCTGGATGTAGAGACAACTCTCGGCACGACGCGGCTGCTGGCCGCGCGCCACGAGCAGCAGGATCTTGAGCCGATACTGTTCATTCCCGGTGCTCGCACCTGCGGAGTGTTCTGGGACTTGAACGATCACCTCCACGCTTTGCCGGGCAACTATCGGATCTACCTACTTGATGTTGTCGGGCAGCCGTCACTCAGTGCACCGACCTGTCCGATACTGAGCTCGAACGAGTATGGCGTGTGGCTTGACGAAGTATGCGAAGCGATCGGATTCCATCGAGGCGTCGTTATCGGAGCTTCATTTGGCGGACTCTTGATCTTCAAGCTTGCGGCAGTTGCTCCGAAGCGCATCGCGAAGGCAATCTTGTGCAATCCGATCGGCTTGTCGTATATCAGCCTGAAGCCGGTTTCCCTTTACTACACGCTGCTCCCTGTTCTCCGGCCGACACGTCAGAACGTCGAGACCTTCTTATCAAAGATGGTCTTCGCTCCAGGCGGCAGGCCAAACGGGAAACTCTGGAATCAGCTTGTCGATTACGTTGAGTTATCAGTTCGTGATTTTGAGTTCAATGGTGATTACCCGACGCGACTCTCGGATAAAGAGATCACTGCTCTTGAGGCCGAGACCCACCTGATCGTCGGAAGCAACGACGTATTGATTCCGCAAGACCGAACGGTAAAGCGAGCGAAGAAGCTGCTCAGCGATCTTGCTTCGATCGCGGTGCTTCCGAACGTCGGACACGGGATCGAAATATCGCCGGCTGGCGTCGCGTCGATTTGCGACATTCTTGATGACCACATGGGGGCCCGAAATGATTAATCGCGTCGCTCCCTATTCGTTGATCGTGCTGGTCCTGATTGGATGTAAATTTGCAGAAGCCCAGTCGCCCGGAATGGAGGGCGATCTAGCCGTGCTGACGAGCATCACCGGACAGTCGAGAGAACAATTCGAAAAAGGAATGACCGAACTGAATGCCGGCCGCAGGACCGAAGCAAAGGCGGCGTTCGATCAGTCAGTCGAGATCTTCCTAGCCGCAAAGATCGACGTGGGCAAGATGCCTAAGCTGCTGAGGTGTTACGAAGCTCTCGTCGAGACGATCCACCGGCTCGAGTTTCCGAAACCGGGCCAACGTCCGGATCCAGCCACCCTGTCTGACCTCTGCTCCTGGAATGATCTGTCCGCCACCGTAACCAGTCGCTCGGAAGGATCACTGTCGCAGGGATTCGCCTGGCAATCTTTCGAACCTTCTCCGCTCGACCAATTGGCCCGTCTGGAATTGACGCCTGACGAAATGGCGATTGCCGATTCGCCTGCAGCACAGGCCGAATACTTCCGCCTCGAACGCACGGCTACAGCAAACTCGCTTGGCCTTACGTTTCAAATGCACCCAATGGTTCAGCAATACCTGAATTATTACCAAGGTCGGGGACGCTCGACGATGCGAACGGGGCTCTATCGCTCGGGCATGTTTATGATCATGGCGAGGCGTATTTTCCGCGAAGAAGGCATTCCGGAGAACGTCGCGTGGCTCGGGCAAGTGGAGAGCATGTGGAAGCCGACCGCGATCTCCACCGCCGCAGCGTCCGGTCTGTGGCAGTTCATTCCAAGCACTGGCGAGCGATTCGGCCTTCGACGGACGGCCTACGTCGACGAGCGAAATAGTTTCGAAAAAGCCACTCGGGCATCGGCACGGTATCTGAAGTTCTTGGCGAACCGATATCGAGGCAACTGGGAACTCGCACTGGCGGCCTATAACTCGGGTGAAGGGAATGTCGATCGAGCGATACGACGGGCGGGCGTTACAAACTTTTGGGCAGCCTACCCCTACCTTCCGCAGGAGACCAGGAACTACGTACCGAATATCCTTGCAACCATCCTGATCGCAAACTTTCCTCAGCGTTACGGATTCGGTGGCTTCATGCCGGCTCCAAGACTCGAATACGAGCATGTCTCAGCCAGGCCGCGGACAGACCTTGCGAGCATCGCCCGAGCGACGGGCACTACTGTAGAATATCTGCGATATTTGAACCCTGAGCTGCGATCAAATGTAACGCCCCCAGAGGTCTACCAGATTCGAGTTCCGGTACAGTCAAGGCGAAGCTAGAAGTAGCGCCTTTGATCAAGAATTAACAGACTGCGGTCTAGATATCTAGATTAACCAGCCGTAAGCACGCCGTACCTTGGAGATTCTGACCGCTAGGGAAAGGACCAAGGAATTTTGCTCCAAATTTGGGCGGGGGATTATCGAGGGGGACTTCCTATGAATTGTTTGTCGATGGCTGAAATATCGTGAGTATAGTCGTCTAAAGGTGTCCACCTACCGAGTGAGAATCCTGTGAACTAAAGTTCGTGCGGGTTCGACTCCCGCCCTCAACACCACATAAACCATTCGCTCCTCGCAGCCAACTCAAGATCTTTGACTGCGTTTACATCATCCTGTTATCGATAAGGGAAATAGCTCACTTTCTTTCTTGCGTTTTGTTCAGTCCTTCGCCCGCGTCAAAAGCACGCCGCAAAAAGTGCGTGGCTGTTCTTCGGGAATGAGGTCGAAGCCTTTTCGGTACGATTCTTCACGGCGTAGCAGCTCCGTTGGCCGTTTCTTCACGGCCTAGCCGTGCAGTGAAATTATCCATAGTGTCTACTTTCAGGTCTATGCTGTTGGTCGAGACTCAGGCCGCGATCAGCGCCGTGAGAAACAGCGCGAACACCGTACAGGTCGCCGCCGCCTGGATCCAGTTGATCGCGAAGTAGCTCCGCCGTCCGGTTTCCCAGTCCGTCGGCATAGCTTCGGGATCCCAGGTCAACATCACGTCGTATAGTGGTTCCTTCCACACATTGGAGACGACGTACACGCCGACGATCACTATCGTGAGGCCGATCGCGGTGAGAGAGAATGAAATGGAACTCGGGTCGTCCCGAAGGCTGATGAGCGCGACTATCGGTGCGACGGCCATGCCGATCGCGCAGACGTAGTTGAACCAGGCCTTCCTCGCGACCGGAAGGAACGCCCGCAAGAATCGCTCGAACTCCGCTCCGTTCATGGTCGCGAGCATTGGATGCATTACCAGGGTCAGCATTCCGAGAAGGCCGGACCACAGCCCGGCGCATACGACGCTCGCGGTGAGCGAAATTTGTTCAATAGTCATAGATAAACTTCCTTAACCAGTGAGCCACGAGCGATAGAACTCGGACTCGTGACGCCGTAAACTATAAGAGCTATCACACTGTATATAACGGCCCTTAGCCAGTACTCTCTGGACGGCTCTACACCGGCAAGTGAAAAAAGATTGAGTGCGGCGTGAAAGATGACGGCTACGACCAGACTGCCGTTGGTCCTCAGGTGAAACCATGTAAACAGCATCGAGAAAGCTATCGTCATCAACACGAATGCCGAGAAGGGCAATCCATAATGAGGGAAACTAGGTATTAAGAAATTCGGGAGATGCCAGACTGCCCAGATAATACCGACGATCAGGCTACTAGTCACTGGCGAGTATCGCTGAAGTAGATACGGCAAAAGGAAGCCCCGCCAGCCTAGCTCTTCACCAACAATAAGTACGGCCACTACGATACTTAGTAGAGAAAGTTGGTTCAGCTTAAAGTCAATAGCTCCCCACCACCAAGTGTGTAAGAGCCACACTGGGAAAAGTAACGCGAACGGTAATAGGACAGCCAAAATGCACCAGGCCAAAAGTCTAGGTGACACGCGAAGCCTATTCTTAAGCTCTACCGCTACCGACGTTTGACGCATCGCTGTATGAACAATGATCGCTGCAACAGCCGGCCCAAAGAGTGCCAGCAGAGGAAAAAGAATACTTTGATCAATAAGGGCCGCAAAGATCCAGGTCCATCCGTAAGCAATAACTACGAAACTAATTAGCGGGTTGCGTGTTATGACTGTTCTCATAAGCGGTTAAATATCCTGTTGCCGATGGCTGTCTGCGGGACAATTATTCAGATGGGCCACTCATTGTTCACGGCCAGATCTCATTTTGATGTCATTTCCGTAAAAACCAACCGACAGGGCGGCGCAAGGAAACGGGCCGTGGATATTGGTCCAGGTATCCTGTCCGCAGAATGAACTGAACGGTTTCATTTATTTTGATCGAATCATTCAAAGCCAGTTGGGTTGATCGTTCCTCCAATATTTGAGTCATTGGATGGATAGCAATATTGCGTTCCCTGATTCTTAGTAAGAGTCGCTGTAACCGTCGTCCGGACTCAAGCAGGGTAGCGACAGAACTATCCTTGCCTGTAAGTAAGATCCAACCAGCGGATTGAGAAACTTGCGTTCTAACTTTGTCAATCCCTTGGTCTCTGAAATCATTGCTTATCGCACTATCTTTGCTGTAAAAATTTCTCACTATGAAACCAGGGATGCCATTTATCTCCATGCTCGCAGTCGTCAGTCCATCGCGATATTTCTCGGCGGCCTTACTTGAGAATCGAATCCAATCTGCCAGTTCTTTTTGCGCCGGGTCACGATACGCCTGTATGCGGTTTGCCTCAATGGTTTGTTCGTTAACATACTGACTTTCTTTTCCATCGACAGGCAGATAATGAAAACCGTCTGACTCTGAACCAACAATTTGATCGAGATCCTCCTTACTGATCAACTCACGACGATAGTTCGAACGGACAGTTCGCCGAGTCTTGATTTTTTCTATATCAAAATCATTCTTGCCACCAGTTTTGGTAAGTTTTACTTCCATAACACGTTCGTCCTGATTGGTCGTTGCTAATAGATTCCAAGTGCAGGTGTAACCAAAGGAGCCCGCGGCGTATTCCAGATTCTGGAGGAAAGCACCGATCGATAAGATCGTCTCTCGCTGCGTTGGGTCAACCGCTGGCAGCCACCTGGTTTTGTCGTTAGCGATGATCCAGTGATACGGCTCGACGTATTGAACGAACCACGGTTGCGTATTGTGGCCGCTCGGCGCGAGTGAGGCGAGATAAAGGATCTCTTTCTCGTCAAGCGACAGCATGCCAACACTTTCATCCGCTGTTCTGATGTCATCCCGCACAAGACTATGTCTGTCGCTTAAAGAGTATGCTGCCGTCCCAACTGCTAGCACTGATCCACCCGCAGCGCCGATAAAACTCCGTCTGTTCATAATTCGTGACATTGTCATTCCTTCTCCCTTTTGCTTGCTTGCAATCTAAGACTTACGCAAGTTTTGCCTTTCGATGTTTGAACAGCCACCAAATGCTCGCGATACCCGGAATCATTGGAAGAACAGCCGTGTACATCCCCGGGAAATAGTACTCGCCTGTCGTCCAGTAATAGTGATTGCGCATGCCGTCCACCTGAACGCCGTTGACGATCGCCGATATCGTCGTTGTGCCTGCCGGATCGATCGACGGTTCGATCAGCGGGAAGATAAAGTGTGTGAATTCTGCGGTTCCTGGGCCGATAAAGATGAACCACGCGACGAACCCGGCCAGCGGGATCCGCAGCAGTAATCCAGCGGCGGTCAGGAAATAGATCACCGGAAGAATGAAGACAAAGACCGTCAGAAATCGCTCGTCCGGAAGAGCCACGTTGAACAGCCTTGTCATCGCCGGGCCGAACAGGCTGACGTGCTCCTCGTACATATGCGTATGTAACATTGCCGTCGTGCAAAGAAAAAGCACAGCTGTCGTGACCGGCGTTATCGACTGCCGAAGATTGGTCGCTCGCCAGCAGAACAACCCGATCAGGGCCGAAGTGGCTACGATCACCATTACCGGAGTGCCAACGCTGATGGTCAACGCCGTCACGAAAATGACCATCAACACCATCGCGATGACCTGATTGATCATTTGACCGCGGGCCGTGTACATCGAATCTATAAACTCGTTCCAACTCATATATTTTCTCCTTACCATTAAAAGTTGATCTCAATTACCAACCGTCATTACCTGCGGATCGCTGACCTCTACATCGATACCTCGACTGGCGAACACTTTAGCCAAATTGCTGGCAAGAAATGCCCTTGCCTCTGAGCAGTCCTTCAAGTTCGTTTCGAAGTGAGCGAGGCCGATCGAGCGCATTGCATCGATTGCGTGCTCAGCGGGACAGAGCTCAGAAAACGGGCGAAATGCCTTTCCCACTGCGGGCCCGTCGATCTCAGGATCCGGAAACTCTCCGCTCAGATACCGCAGACGGATCGTTTCGTGAATGAGTTCCGCACTGTCACCCCAGTGGAGGTGGCCTGCGTCCTTCAGCACGGCCAGGCGCTTAGGTTCGGGCAATCGGCTGTAGAGTTCGCGAACGTCGCCGACGACAACCAGGGCGTCAGCACTGCCTGTCAGGACGACGGTGGACGCCGGACTCTTCCATTCCTCAAGCCGCAAAAACTTCGTCAGACGAACCATCTGCGGTAGCGGACTTCTGCTTCCGTACGCAGGTGCGATCGGTAAAGACGCTTTCACCCTCGCACTCGTCGCGTTTACCGCCAGCGTCGTGAATCCGCCAAGCGACAAGCCGAACGAACCGATGTTGTCGCGGTCGATGATCGGTTTCAAAAACTTATCGTTACCGTCAGCCAATAGATCAATGACCTCCGCTCCTTGTCGTCCCCTCGCTTCCGCAGACGCATCAACAGGAGTGTTCGCTATCTTCGGATCTGCACCATACATGAAAGTGATGTGATCACCGGGGAAATCGGGAGCCGCGACCACAAAGCCGTGACTCGCAAGAAAAACGCACATCGCCGCCATCTCGCGACGGTGGCCGTAACCGCCGTGCCAGTACATTACGATCGGCCGCTTCCCGTCGGCTGACCGAGCATTTCGTACGGCTTCCTGAGTCGCTTCCGGTAGTTCGTCAACGATCTTGAATTTGTCGATCGCTTCGGTCGCGCGATATTCAGCGGCCGCCGGATACCAGACCTCAGTTGTGTATGTGTTGTCTTTTCCTTCGAGTTCGACCGTGCGAACGCCGACCGGATAATTTCCTTTGATAAATGGGTTGTATGACATGATTCCTCTTCTTGTTCTCCTTATTGGTATTACTTGCCGTTTGTATATGTGTCGATGACCGATCGCACAAAGAAATCGACTCCGACAAGCTCAGCCCCGAATTCTTCAAGGCGTCGGATTATCGCGGCGCCGTTTCGGTCGATATAGGTAACACCCGACATATCGATCGAGATCGCTTCCCCCGCCGCGAGCTTCGCGACTATCTCGGTCAGCAGCACGGCATCCGTTGCCGCGAGCTTTCCTTCAACCTTGAGGACCGTCAGGTCCTTTGCAGCATCGATCTGTGTGATCTTCACGGTCATCGTCAATGCTTTTCGCAAGGCTGATGCCAAAACATGCAATGAAGGCTAATTGTTGGACGGATTGAGATTAGACGGATCTGGAAAGGGACCGGTATTCGAGGAATCCTGGTTTTGGTCACCGGATATGGTCAGAGAAAACCGAATACGGTTTCTTGCTCACTTGGACGGGATGCCGAGTTTCTTCATCCGATTTCGAAGGGTTGAAACGGGAAGATCGAGAAGCTGAGCCGCGCCACCGGTTCCCGCGATCCGGCCTCCGGTGGACTTGAGAACCCCGACGATGTGGTTGCGTTCGATCGCTTCGAGGGAATGATTCACGTGGGCGCCGTCATCGGTAACAGGCCGGTCAAAATGGCGGAGTTCGGAAATGGGGATCTGCAGTTCGTCGCCGCTGGTCAGGATAACGGCGCGTTCGATGAAGTTCTCAAGCTCGCGGACGTTGCCGGGAAAATCGTATGAGCAAAGTGCGTCGATCGACTCGCGCGGTATTGTCGTGATCCGTTTGCTCATTCGGCCCGCATGCTTCTTCGTAAAGTAACCCGCGAGCAATGGAATGTCTTCGGGACGTTCGCGCAGCGGTGGGATGCGGATCGGGAATACGTTCAGCCGATAATAAAGATCGCTGCGAAAGGTCCGCTCCGCGACCATCTCCTGAAGATCACGGTTTGTGGCCGCAATCAGGCGAACATCCGAGCGAACCGTTCGCGAACTTCCAAGCCGTTCAAACTCGCTCTCCTGCAACACTCTTAGCAGCTTCGGCTGCAGCTCAAGCGGAATATCGCCGATCTCGTCGAGCAGCAAAGTGCCTTTGTTCGCCAGTTCGAACCTTCCGACACGCATAGCGATCGCACCCGTAAACGCTCCCTTCTCGTGACCAAACAATTCGCTCTCGAGCAATCCGGTCGGAATCGCGGCACAGTTAAGCTTAACGAGAGTTCTATTGCGGCGCTTACTTAAATTGTGGATGGCACGCGAGATCAGCTCTTTTCCTGTCCCGGTCTCACCGTAAAGAAGAACACACGAATCGGTAGGTGCGACCGTCTCGATCTGACGTAGGACCTTTTTTAGCGCCGGACTGTTGCCCACGATCTCTTCGAAGTTGTACTCGTTCTGTATCTCTTCCTCAAGATACAGTTTCTCGCTTGCCAACTGGTTCTTCAGCCGTTCGATCTCGTTAAAATGGACCGCATTTTCTATCGTCCCGGCGATCTGATTCGCGATCAGCTGCATTGTCGCCCCGTCCTCGGGCCGAAAAGCGCCCTCAACGTTGGCACCTACCGCCAGGACTCCGATCGCATGGTCACGCGAGATGAGCGGGACACAGCAGAACGATCTGAATCCCATATCATAGACCTTTCGGATAAACGGCGAGGGGAATTCTTCAAGATCGACCTTGGTCCGAAGCACGGTTTGTCGCGTCCTTACGGCGAGTAGATCAGGCGTCCCTTCAGCGGGGAAAAAGGTGCCTTCATCCTGAAAATTATCCGGCGGATTATCGAGAGCTAGGATCCGAAACTGCTGCGTCGTTTCATCGAACAACCCGACGGCGGCGAAATCGTGGCGAACGTGGCGACGTAGCATTGACGACGTGATCTTCAAAACGTCCTTCAGATCCAACACCGCCGAAAGAGCGTTGCTGGTATCGAGCAGCATCTCGAACCGGTCCTTCTCCGCAATAGCTCGGCCGTAGTTCAGCGCGTTCTCGACCGCCAGCGCAACCTGTGCCGTGATCGCCTCGATCAATCCGACGTTCTCGTCGTTGAAGCAGGCTTCGACATCACTGACTAGAGTCAGGACGCCGAGTACCCGATCTCCCGCGATCAGCGGCACGCAACAAGCTGCTTCCGCCTTGCTCGTATGCGGAAACCGCATCATCATCGACTTCGGAAACGCGATCAGGTCAGAACGCTCGTAGATCCGCGTCCTCCCCTCAGTGAACGCCTTTCCCGATGCCGTTCCGTCGAGGTCGAGATAATAGCCCTCGTCCGGCTTCTCCTCCGGCTTTGTCGATTCAAGCGCGTGTGCCTTTAACCGCCCGCTCTCCGCATCGTAAATGAACAGCACCGCCGAATCGTAGCTGACCACTTGGCGCAGACTGGCCGCGACCGAGCGAACCACCTCGCGCAAATCCAAGTTCGCAACCACGGCATTCGTGACCTCCAGCAGCATCCTTAATTGTTCGTCATCGTCCGAGCCTTGTGCCATTCCTATTCGGAAATTTTATAGCACTGATTAACCAGTCCCTCAAGCGGAAGAGAATTGAGAACTGAGTTGATGAAAAACCCGAGTTCAGTCTAACTTCCACGCACATTAAAAGAGGATAGATCTAAGAACCATGGCTTCAAGAAATTGACGGAGCACGACTTTTGCCAACATCCTCAGATATCTTCGCGTCGGCTGCGGCGATCTGGGCTTCCAGATCGATTTCGCGATGTTCGGTTCGAAGTTTGGCAAAGCCGGTAAAGAGCCCGAGTATGAATCAAATGCTCGGAACGTCTTTGGAGGTTATCCCTGCCTAATGCCAGTTTCTCTAAACCTCAGGAATCGATGAACGTCTCCGACGTCTGACAATCAGGCGTCTTCTTTGACGACGCGTCTTCCATCGACCTTATCGCCTCGAATTTATGATTGTCAGACGGGTGGGCGTACCGCATCACCATCCGGAGGCTTGAGTGACCCAGAAGAGCTGCCAGCGTTAGCAGGTCGCCGGGCCGGCGTTCGAGGAACCGCGTGGCAAAAGTGTGCCTGAACGAGTACAAGGTGCACGATCCCTCCGTCCCACTTCGATTTAGCCCGTCGATCTTGCTTCGTTTGAGTGCGCCGTAATGCGCGTTGCTGAATTTTAGGGCCGGACTGTTCGGGTCGCTTCCTCCTCTGCCACCGGGGAAGACGTACTTCCCTTTTGCGTCGCGGAGGCGAACTGACAGGACCTCCCATGCCCGCTTTGATAGCGGGATCGATCTTCTCGCTGCCTTCGTCTTTCCGTCCGTGATCACGAAATAGGGTTTATCACCTTCGAGATGAACATCACGGACCCCGAGTCTGCACAGTTCGTTCGGCCGTACACCGGTCTCAATGAGCAGCACTGCGTAGTCCCGCAATGGCTGTGACGCCGCCGAAAGGTAAAGCTGCTCCTCGTCTCTGTTCAGTACGCGTCCCGACTCGTTCTCTTCTTTGAGGAACTCGACAGATCTGGCCGGGTTCGATGAAAGCACCCCATCCGCGACGAGGTTGCTGAACACTTTCTTAAGGCATGCGAGTTCCCTGTTCACCGTCGCGTTCGAGATCTTCCGCTTCAGCTTTTTCGGCTTGCCGGATTTCGGTTTCGCACCTCCGGCCGTAACGAACTGCGATCTTCTCCAAGTGATGAACCTCTCGATCTGCGGCTTTCCGATAAGGTTAACGCGCATTCTTCCGAAGTGCTCGATCAAAGCCGTCGACGCCGTCTTGTAACGCACGGTTGTATTCTTCTTCTGCCTGGTAGTGGACCACTCTAGTAATTCAGACAATGCCTGCTTTAATGTCGGGTAATCCTTCTTTTCCAGAAACCCGATGCCTTCGCTCCGCAGCCGTGTTCGAAAGGCCTCGGCGTATGCTTCCGCCTTTCTCTTGTTCGCGTAGCCTGTAGACCGCTCGACCCGACGCCCTTCGAAGACGAATCGCATCGACCATGTTTTCCCGTTGGGCTGTTTGTATAGCTTCATTTCGATAGGCTGGAATCTAACGGTGTTCCGATATTTCAATTTTCGCGGGCAAAGATGACGCCTCGGTGTGACACGAATCTGTCAACCGCTTTTGTTTAGCTTTTGGCAAACCTTATGCCGTCCGATTGCCTGGGCGAGCGGTTGTAAAAGTAGGGTTTTGGAAAAGGTAGGCGTGCAGATGGTGCACGGGCGGAGCGGGAAACAGGCTTGATTTCGAACCAATGGTGCAGCTTTGAACCAAGGGACCATGTAACGGCCGTAGTGACGCTAAAAATGAACCCCAAGAATGAAGTGGATTAAATCGACAGGGGTACCCGGTAGGTCAATTTACGGTAGTCAGGACATTACGTGTCTTGGTGCGGAAAGTATGGACAAAAGACGCTTGATCTATAGTCGGAATCGGATGCAAATGTCCTGATTAGCGTAATCAGGACAGCACATGTCCTGATTGCAGGGCGATTGGCTCTTGCAGTATTGTAAGAAGCCGAACTCGAAACTCCGATCTTGCGCCTGCCGGCAAAAGAACATAAGAGAGCCCGAGGTCGGCATCCGTTAATGATTTGCAGTGTGAAAGGGATTAGTCACGCATTTTTGGCTGTATCGTATGTTTATCGTATGGGCTTCGTAGTATAGGGTGATACTGATTGAACGCGATTCTTCGAAAGCCTCAGTAAATATCTTCTCTTGACGGTGGGTGACACTCAGTAAAAGGCCGTCGGTTCGAACTGCAAAACCTTTATTCATCGGTTCGATTCCGATCGCCGCCTCCAATAACCCTAGTTATTTCAATAAGTTACAACTCTCAAGACACCCATCCCAAAATCGCGACTTACCTAAATTATCGTAACCCGTCGCACTTCTTCCCTTTCCAGATCGCACTCGGGAAATGCGTACAACTAAGGTCGCTGGACTTGTTCGACGAGGTGAAAACAATTGAGGGCTTTCGATAAATTTCAGCCTGAGGATTTGTAGTCATCAGGTCGTAAGTTCGATAGGAACTGTAGTAGGATTGCTCACGAATGATGAGTACTAACTCGGGGAAGATATAACAAAACAGTACAATGCCGCGATGTCAAAGTGAGTCAGACCAAAGTCGAGAAGCGATCTGATCGTAGAGGACAAACCGATGGTTTGAGTACAAACTGGGTGACTAGGAATGGAAGATCGCAATTTAATCTATTCCGATTCCTGCTCAAATCTGTGTCAGGGCTGGTTTCGCGGAGATTTTTTTGATTCGTCGCCAAATTGCAGTGTTACAAGGTCGCACTTTGGGCGAGGCTTCGACTCTGAGCAAGTACGACCGAGTTTGCCTTTGCTTTTCTAAGACGCGGGCAAGCGCCATTAGTCGCTATGCAAATCCGCAGAACGAGACTTCCGATCGCAATTCGACAGCCTTTTTTTGGTTAAAACAACGAGATTGAACTTGCGACCTCTCGCACGCCAACCAATCTGATCGATGTGCTTAAGAAAGCGTTACTGATACGAAAATCTAAGGACGCTGAAGTAACTTTGATCTCTACCTCATGCAACGGCAAATCCTTTTTCGTAAATGATCCAAAGGCCGAACGCGATACTAACTATACCGGCGATTCCCTGCAAGATATGACGGAAGCGGCTGAATCTGATAGCGGTGATCTGAAAAGGCAAGCCGACAAGAAAGGTCATTATCGCCATCCCGGCGATCGATCCTATCCCGAAGATGAGAACGTACAGCATTCCGACGACCTTTGAATCGATGATCGGAATAATCAGGAGCATCAAAGCCGCGCTTCCAGCAAGACCGTGAACCATCCCAACGATCAGGGCACGCGGACTGAAAGGCGACACTGCGTGACCTTCGTCATGTTTGGTGAGGATGTGTGTGAACGTGAACGTGCTCATGCCCGCCGTGAGCGTGTTGATGCAGATGCAGTTTGCGGCCTTTGATCAACTTTCGGATCACGTTCAATCCGAGAACGCAGAGCATTATCCCGACGCAAAATTCAAGAACTCGCTCCGTTTCAGCGCTGATCTGAAAATTCAAAACCAGAACTAATATCCCGGCGATTATTAGGGAAATAGTATGCCCGAGACCCCAAAGAGCTCCGAGCCCGGCGGCTATCAAGACGCCTTTTTGCTGCGCAACGATCGTGGAAACCGCGGCGAGATGGTCTGCCTCAGTCGCATGTTTTAGCCCAAGCACAAACCCGAAGGACAAGATCCCAAGGCTTGTGGCGACCGATAACAATAGTACGGGTTCAGTCATTTTGAGCGTGCTAACACAACGCCTACTCTTAAAGAATTGCCCGAGTTTCACGCAACCATTGATGCCATTCACCGCAGCCTTCACCCGTCGTTGCGGAAAGCTGCAGCACCTTGATCTCAGGATTCACCTCACGAGCGTACGCGATCGATCGATCGACATCAAATTTCACGTACGGCAGTAGATCGATCTTGTTCAAGATCATGATCTCGCTGGCGCGAAACATATGCGGATATTTTAAAGGCTTGTCTTCGCCTTCGGTAACGGAGAGGATGGCAACCTTTGCATGTTCGCCAAGATCGAACAACGCGGGACAGACAAGATTACCGACGTTCTCGATAAACAAGAGTGAATTGTCACCCGGATCGAGACCCGCTAATCCGCGTTCGAGCATGTCGGCCTCAAGATGACATCCAGTACCGGTATTGATCTGAACCGCCTTGCAGCCCGTCGCTCTGATCCGCTCAGCGTCGTGAATAGTTTCCTGATCGCCCTCGATAACGCCGATCTCAAATTCATCTTTCAGGGCAAAGAGCGTGTGTTCAAGCAGGCTTGTCTTACCCGAACCAGGCGAACTGACTAGGTTCAATGCGAGGATTCTTTTTGCTGCGAGCCAGCCGCGGTTGCGTTCGGCAATGAGCTGATTCTTCCCAAGTATTTCCTGTTCAAGCCCTATCGTCCGACTATGCGCTTTTGCGGTTGCGGCTGCGGCTCCATCATGTGAATGTGCGTGTTCGCGATGGTGGTCGAGCGTATGGGCGTGATCTGTTTTATTCGAGTCGTCGTGAGCGTGCGAATGTCCATGTGCATGGGCCGCTTCGTGCGACATCATTCGCTGGTCACCTGTCACCAAGTCAACAACCGCGACCTGATCAGTTTCGGAACATCCGCAAGTAACGCACATATCTCAAACCTCCATCTCTTTCACTTTCAATTCTTCGCCCGCAATGATCCGCAGATTCTTACTTCCGCAATTGCACTTGCCTATCAGATCGAACAACTCGGTTTCGCCGCCGCAGTCTGCACAATGAGCTTTTCCAGGTATCTCAATGATCTCAAGCAACGCGCCCTCGACGACCGTGCCTTTCGCGCAAATGTCGAAACAGAAGCGAACGGCATCCGGCAAGATCGCACTAAGGTTTCCGATCTCGAGCGTTACGCGCTTCACGGCCGTTCCGCCCGAATTTTCGGCACAGATCGCAACGACACTGCGTGTTATTCCAAGTTCGTGCATATCAACAGATCCGGGGCAGTTGTTCACCGACAAGTAGATCAACGATTCGTGATCCGCCAAAAGCCGTTTGCATAACAACAATCGCATCGTTCCCTTCGACGACCTCGCCGATTATCGCCGCTTCGGCTCCAGCCGGATGTTTTCGCATAGTCCCAACAACCTCGTTTGCGCGATCGGGCGGAACTATCGCAACGAGTTTGCCTTCGTTCGCGAGATACAGCGGATCTAGTCCAAGTAACTCGCAGGCTCCCTTTACGTTCTCCCGCATCGGGATCGCGGTTTCGGTAATATTGATCGCAACATTCGAACTCTCTGAGAACTCGTTGAGCACCGTGCCCAAACCGCCCCGCGTTGCATCGCGAAGGCAGTGAATGTCCGGGCAGGTTTCGAGCATTTTTCTCACTAGGTCATGCAGCGGCTGACAGTCAGTTTCTATTTCGCTTTCGAGAGCAAGTTCATTTCGCGCTAAGAGGATCGCACAGCCATGATCGCCCAAATATCCGTTAATAATTATCTTGTCGCCCACCTGAGCACGCGATGCAGAAATATTAACGCCCGCAGGTATAACGCCGACTCCGGAGGTGTTTATGAATAGCTTATCAGCCGCACCGCGTTCGACGACCTTTGTGTCGCCCGTGACGATCGCAACACCGGCGGCATCGGCCATCTCACGCATTTTTGCCGCGACCCGCCGCAGAATATCGACCGATAATCCTTCCTCCAAGACCATACCGCACGAAAGATAAAGCGGACGCGCACCGCACATCGCGAGATCATTAACCGTGCCGTTCACTGCCAACGCGCCGATATTGCCGCCCGGAAAAAATAACGGACTGACGACATAACTATCAGTCGTAAACGCGAGTCTGTCGCCGTTCGCCGCGAGATCGGCGAGATTCATCACGGCTTGGTCTTCAAGCGGAGCAAGCAGCGGATTATGGAAGGCGCCGAGGAACACATCCTCGATCAGTTCGCGCATCTTTTTGCCGCCGCTGCCGTGCGCCATATTGATGGTCGTTTCGCGAAGGCGCGCTACCCGCTTTTGAACTCCGTTTTCCGCTGACATACTTTCAGACCGTTGCCGCCGCCGAATTCCTTGTTATGTTGACACGCCCGTAATTGTAATAAGCTGCGCACGCCCCTTCGGTCGAGACCATTAACGCTCCCATCGGGGTTTCGGGCGTGCATTGCGTTCCAAAGATCTTGCACTGATGCGGTTTGATGACACCCTTCAACACTTCGCCGCATTGACATGATTTTGGATCTGCAATCTTTAGATTCGGCACCGGGAATTTACGCTCGGCATCCCAGTCAGCATATTCATCTCGGACGCGAACGCCGGAGTGATCTATGGAACCAAGGCCCCGCCATTCGAAAAATTCGCGAAGCTCGAAAACTTCTTGAACTGCTTCGAGAGCCGGAGCACTGCCGTTGTCAGGCACGATGCGGTTGTACTGATTCTCGACCTCGTGACGGCCTTCGGCCAATTGCTTCAACACCATCCACATCGAATGCAAAACGTCGAGGGGTTCGAAGCCGGCGACGACTATCGGCTTGTGATAATGGTCGGCGATAAAATCATAGGGCCGTATGCCGATGACCATACTCACGTGGCCAGGACCGAGAAAGCCGTCGATCTCAAGCTGCGGCGAATCGAGAATGGCCTTGATCGTCGGGATGATCGTGATGTGATTGCAAAAGAGTGAAAAGTTTTTGATGCCGTCCTGTTTAGCCTGCAAAACGGTCAATGCCGTGCTGGGCATCGTCGTTTCAAATCCAAGTCCGAAAAAGATAACTTCCTTGTCAGGATTTTCTTTAGCAAGTTTTAACGAATCGAGCGGCGAATAGACCATCCGCACATCTGCACCTTCGGCTTTTGCCTGAAGCAAGCTTTTCTTAGATCCGGGAACGCGCATCGCGTCGCCAAAAGTCGTAAAGATCACATGCGGCAATTCAGCTAAGGCAACACAGTCATCAACTCGGCCCATCGGCAAAACGCATACCGGGCAGCCAGGGCCGTGAACGAACTCGACCTCACGAGGCAGCATATTCTGCAAGCCGTAACGAAATATGGAATGTGTATGTCCGCCGCAAACTTCCATGATCTGCAACGGCCGATTCTTGACGATCTCGATCTTTGGGATCAATTCGTTTATCTCGTTCAAAAGTGTTCGTGCTTTTACCGGATCGCGGAATTCATCAACGTATTTCATTCGGTTACTCCTTGCGAAAGACCGCCCCGTTTGTCCGCAAGCAGCGTGTGCACCAGATCCCAAAGGACGTGATAGATGGCGACATGAGTTTCCTGGACGCGATGAATGCTGTCGCTCCTCACAACGAGGCAATGATCGACGCTGCCGCTCGATCTCATCTCACCGCCATCGCCGCCGGCCAGACCTATCGTCACGATGCCTCGTTCCTTTGCAGTAGCAAAAGCGTTCAAAAGATTCTCGGAATTGCCACTTGTGGATATCCCAACAAGTGCGTCACCCGGCTTGCCGTGTGCAATTATCTGACGAGTAAAAACATTTGCGAATCCAACGTCGTTGCCGACAGCCGTGATCATCGCCATATCAGCAACCAAATTTATCGCGGTCAGTGCCGGACGACCTGCGGTGACCGGATGTTCAAATTCGACAGTGATATGCGCCGCGTCGCAGCTCGAACCGCCGTTACCCATCGCCAAAAGCTTGCCGCCAGATTCGTACGCGTTTGCGATCGCTCGTGCCACCACAACAACCTTCTCGGCGTTCGCGGCAAAGAACTCTTGCTTAACGTCAATGCTGTGAAGTGCTTTTTGCCTGACAGACTCGAGTAAACCTTCTTCTAAACGCGCAGCGTCCTGACGCTCGCCGTGGAGAAATGGATAAAGAAAGTTTGATGTTGCCGTCGCCATGTATTTTTAAGTTCCTGATGCCTGCATCGCTGCGATCTCGGCCTGCACTTCGCCCATTTCTTCGAGCAGCCGAAGCGTTTCAGCAGCTTCGTGTTCGTTGATACGGCTCATTGCAAAGCCTACGTGCACAAGTACCCATTCACCAACGCAAGATTCGGGCGGATGGTCCTCGTCGACAATGCAGGAGATGTTTATCTGACGACGAACGCCGCCGACATCGACGATCGCGAGCTTTGGAATATTCTCATCGATCGAGATAATTCGTCCGGGAATACCTAGGCACATATTTCTCCTTAATAGACTGGTTGGTGAACTTAGCCGCCCGCTACCGCCGGCGGTTCCGACAAGAGTTTCGCCGCCGCGATCGTTGCTTGACCAAGCGAAAGCCCACCATCATTGGTCGGCACTTTTCGATGCGTTAGGACTGAAAATTCCTTTTCGTGCAAGCGTCTGATCACTTCTTCCAACAGCACTTTGTTCTGCCAGACTCCACCGGACAAAGCTACGGATTTGGTTCCAACTTCACCGGTCTCATATTTGCTGAGCTTTTCGACCATCTGCACGATGATCTTTGCCAGTCCTTTGTGAAAACGCGCCGCGATAACCGGGACAGGCGTTTTCAGGATCATGTCGCCAAGCAACGCCTGCCACATTGCGTAGGGCTCAATGTATGGAAGATTCGACTCCTTCAAACGCGGGATCGCGAAAGGATAGGCAAGCAATTCGTCTTCATCGCGAAAAGCTTTTTCGTTAACTATCGCTTCAAGCTCGACGGCACCTTGTCCCTCGTAAGCCGCGTGTTCGCGGGCAATGCCGACCGCTGCGGCAATTGCGTCAAACAACCGTCCGCAGGAACTAGCAAGCGGGGAATTGAGCTGTTTTGCCATCATTCCATCAAGAATTTCGCGTGGCTTTTCGTTGAGAAATCCGAACAACTCCAATTCTGAATAATTCAACGCAAATCGCGGCCATCCCATTTCTGCCATCAAGTGAGCATACGTGTTTCGCCACGGCTCCTTGATCGCCTGCTCTCCGCCGATCATCGCAATCGGTTTGAACGCTGCGAGACGTTCGTACGAACGATAATCCGCAAGCAAAAATTCGCCGCCCCAAAATGTTCCGTCGTCGCCGAATCCAATTCCGTCGAGAGCGATTCCGATCACAGGTTTCGCATCAAGCGGAACACTGTTTTCGGCAAGGCACGCCGCGATGTGTGCGTGGTGATGTTGCGTTTCGATAAGCGGTATCGCAGTTTCTTCAGACCGTTCGCGGGCCAATTTACTCGAAAGATATTCGGGATGCAGGTCACATATCAACGCAGATGGTTTGTATTGATAGAGGGTTTCATAGAGATGCAAATTGTGCCGGTAGTCGGCCTGCGTTGAGGCGTCGTCAAGGTCACCGATATGCTGCGAAATTATCGCCTTGCCGCCATCCAACAAACAGAAAGTGTTTTTCAGTTCGCCGCCAAACGCCAAGACGGATGGGGCATTTTCAAAACCTTTTGGCAGTTGGATCGGGGCCGGAGCATATCCGCGAGCACGTCTCAGCATTCGAGGTTCGTCGGCCATTATCTTGACCACCGAATCATCGACACGCTGCGCGATAGGCCGATCATGCATCAACAAGTAATCCGCTATCTTGCCAAGCCGAACTCTAGCTTCATCGTTTTCGATGCACTGCGGCTCGTCCGAAAGATTTCCAGAAGTCAGAACTATCGGCCGAGGCATGCGCCGCAAAAGCAAAAGATGCAAAGGTGCGTTCGGGAGCATTATGCCGAGCGTGTTCACACCCGGAGCAACGCTTGCCGCGACATCGCCGCCGAAGTCTGAAGTCTCCGGCTGGAACGCACTTCCGTTGAGCGTCTTTATACGTTCGGCTTTGGACCTTGAATCTCGACGCCTAGCCACAACCACTATCGGCGAAGTGTGATGTTCTAAGACCGCTTCTTCCGAACCGCTTACCTCACAATATTCTCTCGCGACCCCTAGATCGCGAACCATCAACGCGAACGGCTTTCGCTCTCGATGTTTCAATTCGCGAAGTCTGGCCACCGTCGTTTCATTTATCGCGTCACATGCCAGTTGAAATCCGCCAATTCCTTTTATAGCAACAATAAGCCCACGCTGCATCAATGTACACGCCGCGTCGACCTCGTCGAGCATCGTGAATGCTTCGGCAGTAAATGGCTGGCCGTCTGCTCGTTCGAGCCACACTTTTGGACCGCATTTGTAACAGGCTATAGGCTGTGCGTGGAATCGCCGATCTGAGGGGTCCTCGTATTCAGTTCGGCACTCGGCGCAAATTTCGAAGCCACGCATAGTCGTGTTCGCTCGGTCGTATGGAATATTTTCAACTATTGAGAGTCGCGGACCGCAGTGTGTGCAGTTGGTGAACGGATAGCGAAAACGGCGTGCGAAAGGATCGAGAGTTTCTGTCTGACAGGATTCACAACTCGCGGCGTCAGGCACGACGCCTGTATGCACTGCTGACAATTCACTAGTGGCAATTTGAAAATCGGTCAGACCCGTGTCAACCGTTGCGGGTTTTCGCTCGATCTCAAATATCTGAGATAACGGCGGTGCGTTTTCGCTGATGGCTGCGACGAAGTTCTTCAAATCGTGGGCCGAACCTTGAGCATCGATCTCGATTCCGTTGCCATTGTTGATTACCGACCCACGGATATTAGAGTCTCTAGCTAACCGCCAAACGGTCGGGCGAAAACCGACGCCCTGAACGAGACCGCGAACGGTTATTCGTTCTGCGACCTCGTTTTCTTCGATTTGTTTTGCGGCAGAATCGAACATTAAATGGTTTCTTTCACTTCGTCAGACACACGCCAGAGCAATGCCCGGCTGTTGCCTGAATCACTAACGACAAGCATGTCGTCCTTTGCAGAAATACCGTACGGCCAGCTCAAACTGTCCCGAACGGGCATTTGCCAACGGTTGTCGCCCTTATCCTGAAACGTCGGCTGCCCCGCGAGAAGTCGTGCAACCGCACCTGATTCGTTATCGTCCTTGTGCCATCCAACGAGCCGCGAACTTGCCGTGTCCGCAGCGATGAGCCAATCGCCGACGACTGCAATTCCGTACGGCATATTCAAACCGGCGGCGATGGGAAAATAGTTGCTTTGATTGTGGTCAACACCGTTTACGCTCATTTGGCCGAGCACGGAATCACACGGCTGGTTGATGTCGGTCGGGACGTTATTCCAGATCATTATCCGATTGTTGCCTGCGTCAGAAATACAAAGGCGTCCGCACCAGATCGCGATGCCATGCGGCCAGCGCATACTTGTGGCGTCCGGTTCGTCCCCGCCATTTTCGTCACGCGTTAAAAAATCATCCTGCCCGAGGATCAGGTCGGCAGCCTGCCCGCTTCGTGTAGGAATTCCCTTCCACATCAAGACCCTGCGATTTCCCGTGTCCGCCACCCAAAGACGTTCCCCGTCCCAATGAACGCCGTAACACCAGAACAAGGTTTCGGCGGTCGGGGCGTCTTTACCGTGATTACTTTCGCCGGAAAAAAAATCAGCCTGACCAAGAACGACGTCAGCTGGTTGATTGTTTCTTAGAGGTGTTTCGTTCCAGATCAAAATGCGATGGTTCCAGGG
>JBEBGW010000513.1:0-2161 GCA_040081025.1 Pyrinomonadaceae bacterium
GTTTATGCCCGCCTGATCGAGAACGTGAAATTCTCCAACAAGGGAAATGAGGTGTCGATGGACCTGGCGATCGCCCAGACCGATATCGATTTTCTGGTTGGCCTCCTAGCGAAAAAATAGACTGTATTTTCAGATTTGTTCATCTCGTTCTGTGGTAAGAAATTAAAGCTTAACCACAGAACAAGATGAACAGGAAGAACAAAGACGAGATCTAAAATCCTACCTTCTTCGGAATCTTCTGCCATCACCACTCGGCCGTTTGGGGGCGGTGAACTGCTCGACCTCGCGGTTGAAATTTCCTGATTCATCGAAAAGTGGATAAAGCTGCATGCTGGGTGAGAGATACGCGGCACGGAGTTCGACCGGACGCGCGCCTGCTCGGTTTATGACTCTTACTTTGCTTCCTCTAACTTCTTCGATCCAATCGGCAAACTCCTGAGCGCGACCGACGGTTGCCGAGAGCAACAAGATTCGGATCCGCGGCGGGGTGAGAATGATCGCTTCTTCCCAAACGTGGCCGCGTTCTTCGTCGGCGAGGTAATGAGCCTCGTCAAAGATAACGAAGTCCGTGCGGACCTGTTCGCCTTCGCGCAGCGAGTCGAAGAGTTGGTTGCGGTAGATCTCGGTCGTGCCGACGATGAGCGGAGCGTCGGTGTTTTCTTTTCGGTCGCCGGTCAGGATACCGACGTTGTCGGAGCCAAACTCAGCAGAGAATTCCACGTATTTCGAGTTCGTCAGAGCTTTCAGCGGCGTCGTGTACCAGGCTCGGCGACCTTCGGCGAGCAGTCGGCGGATCTCTTCGCGGGCGATCCAGGTTTTGCCGCTCCCGGTCGGAGCAGTGACCAGAACGTCTTCTGTTTCAATAGCTTCGAGGGCTTCGAGCTGGAAGTCGTCGGGCTGAAATGGATGCGGTTCGGGTACCCCGATGCCGTCCAGAAGCCGTTCCGTAGCCTTCATCTGTCCGATCGTCTGCCGATTCTCCTCAAACCGTGGCCCTGAACTTCCGTCTGCAAAATCTCGTTTAGTTGTTCGTTCGTCCTTATTACGCGGCGGCCTGCGTTTATCTGAACGAGGGCGTCGGTTGTCGGAGCGGCGTGGCATTGATTAGACACTAATGCAGAAGCCCGCGCGTGAGCAAGGGCTAAAACGTTAGCCCTCCCTGACGGTCAGGCTTCTGCCGACGCGGATCTGCAATCTTCTTCCAATTGCCGCCGCGGAATGTTAAAATCAACGATTTGAACCGCAACGAATGGTGCGGTCTTTGCGTCTAACGCGCTACGGCTTGTAGTTCAGCCATATCATCGGGACGCGAAATTATATGTTCGAGCAGCAATCATACGCATTTGACGTTCCCGCGGAGCCGCTTCGCGAGGGCGATCTTTTTTACAAGCACGAGGTCGGGCGCTGGACGTTCGACAACCGGATCTACGCCATCATTGCCGGGTCGGCAATTTTTCTCTTCGCTTTCTTCGGCCTGGTCGCTCAGACGCCGATCCTTACCGCCCGCGGATGCGACAGCCCCTTCGTCGGCCGCGTCTGCCAGGTTCTAGATATGGCTTATGTCGGTTCGGTCCTTTTCGGAACCGAGCGCGAGATGGCCGATGCGGAATATGAGCGAACCCAGCTCGGCGAAGCAGACGTAGTTTGGATCGATCAGACGGGTGTTCCGGCGCAATTGGAATATCCGGAAGGTTATTTTCAGCTTGCTAATCCGGAACAGTTTGCGATGCAGCAGGCGATGCTTAACGGGACCTCGTCGCCGTACGATTTCAACACGTCCGGATTTCCGCCTGTGACGCCGCCGGTCCAGAGTGGCAGCAGCCTCATCGACACGCCTGCGATATCGCCGAAGAAGAATCCAAAGGCCCGGCCGAATAATCTGCCGGATTCGCCGTTCGATCTGTCGGACGTGAACGGAGAGGACGAGGACAAGACCGGCAAGACTAATACGAACTCAAACAAGGCCGATCCGAAGGTTGCACAAAACAAGCCCACCCCGAGCCCAAGTCCGGCCGAGGATGAAGCAGTCGAGGATAAGTTTGGTATCTTTTTGAACAAGCGGCCAATGCGAAAGAAGGCCGAGGAAACCATCGCTGACGTAAACGCGAACAAAGTAAAACTCGATTCCAGCTTTAAGGTTACGATTGTCGGGTCGCTCGGC
>JBEBGW010000011.1:0-29079 GCA_040081025.1 Pyrinomonadaceae bacterium
GATCATGCGAAAGCCAAGGTAACCCTTTTTGCAACCGTGTTGTCACCTCAAGACGCGACAAAAGAATCTTATGATTTGAGTCTTTCAAAAGTCGTCAAACTTGCATTTTCGCTTGATGATGCGGGTGTTAAATTTAAGGAGTCTCCGGACTTTTGGGGTGACTCAAAATACAGTAAGTACGAAGAAACGAAGGCGGGTAGAGCATTACTTGAATCTACGACAAACAGATTCTTTCACATCCACTATGCTGTTTTCTCATTCGACGGGAAAAGATACTTGGCGGGATTTGCTCGGTTGATGTTTGAGGGTGACGGAGTCGCTGCCCGATTTGATCAATGGAGGGGTGGTGGTGGCTCGGGTGATCGAGAGTTGCAGGAACTGATCTTCGCAATTACAAAAGAGGGAACTTCATCGGAAACGCCCGGAGGTCCTCCTCCCGCGGCCGGTCCGAGGCTTATCCCGGGAGGTCCGCCTCCTGCAAAGCGACCGCCGTCGAACTAGTTTATGGTAACTGCAGTTGAGAAAATTCCCGGCGTGGAAGTAATGGATACGGCCCTTGAGTCGCAGATGACTCTGTCGATGGGCCCGCAGCACCCGTCTACGCACGGCGTGCTCCGTCTCGATCTGCGGCTGGACGGCGAGCTGGTGATCAAGGCCATTCCTGACATCGGCTATCTCCACACGGGAATGGAGAAGCTGTTCGAATACAAAAAATATCAACAGGGCATCGTCATCACGGACCGGATGGATTATCTCAATCCGCTCGGCAACAACCTTGCTTATGTGATGGCGGCGGAGAAGCTGCTCGGGCTTGAGATACCCGAACGGGCGCAGGTCATTCGCGTGCTGATGTGCGAACTTCAGCGGATCGCGTCTCACATGGTTTGGTTCGGGACGTCGTGCCTGGACATGGGCGCGATGACGCCGTTTTGGTTCACGTTCAAAGAACGCGAGAAGATCCTAAATATCATCGAATCAGCCTCGGGAGGCCGAATGACGCCGAGCTATTTCCGCATCGGCGGATTGATGATGGACCTGCCAGCCGGGTTTGAGAACCGTGTCAAACAGTTCCTCGACGGATTCCCCGACGCTCTAAAGACTTTCGATACACTAATTACCGGCAACACGATCTGGCATAGCCGAACGAAAGGGATCGGCATTATCTCGAAGGAGGATGCGATCGATTGGGGATTGACCGGGCCGTCACTTCGCGGAAGCGGTGTTGGGCTCGATCTTCGTCGTGCGAATCCTTACACCGGTTACGAAACCTACGATTTCGAAGTGCCGGTCGAGAATGATGGGGATGTCTGGTCAAGGTTCCTCGTTCGAATGCGTGAGCTGCGTGAGTCGCACAAGATCGTAAAGCAGGCGTTGGACAGATTGAAGCCGGGGCCGATCAAAGCCGACGCTCCGAAGGTCGTGCTTCCAGATCGCGACGATATGCGAAAGCATATGGACTCGCTGATCCACCACTTCCTGATCGTCGCCGAAGGATTCAACGTTCCGGCGGGCGAGGTCTACCACGCGATCGAAGCGTCGAAGGGCGAACTCGGTGTCTACATGAAGTCGAACGGCGGCCCGAAACCCGAACGCGTCCATTTCCGAGGGCCTTCGTTCGTGAACCTCTCCGCGCTTCCCGTCATGGCCGAAGGCGAGATGATCGCGGACGTCGTGGCAATCATTGGTTCGTTGGATATCGTGCTCGGAGAAATAGACAGATAACGCAGAATGGCTGGAGCAACACCTACAAGTTACACAGATCAAGTGATCGTCTCGGACGAGGTCGCTGAGTTTTCGCCGGCGGTGGTCGAGGAGATGCGATCGCATTTGGATAAGTATCCGGCGGACCGGACCCGGTCGGCGTTGATACCGCTGCTTTTCGTGATTCAGCGTGAGCGTGGATGGATCGACAATGCGGGTGTTAATTATCTCGCAAAGTTTTTGAACCTTGAAGTGACGGACGTGTGGGAGACGGCGACGTTCTACACGATGTTCAATATGCGCCCGGTCGGTCGCCATCACATTCAGATCTGCAAAACGCTGTCGTGCAAGATCATGGGCGAGCCGGAGATCACAGATCACATTTGCTCGAAGCTCGGCATTCATCCTGGCGAAACGACCGACGACGGAAAATTCACCCTAACGATGGTCGAATGTCTCGGTAGCTGCGGCACAGCGCCGATGATGCAGATCGGGTTCGATTACCATGAGGACCTGACGACGGAGAAGGTGGATACGATCCTGGATTCGTGTAAGTAACCGCACTTTAGGACGGGCTGGACCAAAAATTCGCTGATATGAAAGCTATCCCCGCATTTGTCATTCTACTGGCCGGAATGGTCTCGCAGATCATCGCGCAGGATGCCGGAAGCAGCGTGTATCGCGACCGAAATGCCAGACGGCGCGAGCCGCAAGTTAATACCGGTATTTTAACGGCTAATGTCGATGACAAAACGCAGGTTCAGTTCATCGAGTCCAGTGTTTTGATTAATGTGCCGGCGGATTCGTACATCGCCGTATTCGGATTGGTTCAGGAAGGCAAAGTGCCGGCGACCAGCAATGCGACCGTCAACGCCCGTTTCGCAGACTTTACCCGATCGCTTGAAGCACTCGGCGTAAAACGCAGCGACATTTACATCGACTTTATCTCGCAAAATCGCGTGTTCGATTTTACCGAGGCGGGCAATACGGTCACGGAAACGCTTACCGGTTTTGAGACAAAGAAAAATATCGCGGTTCGATACAAGGACCAGGCCGCACTGGAGAAAATTCTTGACGCCGCCGGCAAGGCGACGATCTTTGACCTGATCGGCGTCGATTATGTCGTGAATGACGCAAAAGCTGTGCGGGATCGTTTGTTTGATGAGGCTGTAAAAGTTATCAAGGGAAAGGAAGCGGCTTACTCGTCGTCTCTCGGCGTTAAGCTGACCACGAGGGCGGTCGCAAACGAAAAGTATGACGCGTTTTTCCCCAGCGAACGTTATGTTGCCTATCAGGCGTTCGAATCCGGCTCGGCTTACAACGCGTACAACAAAACCGTCATCCGGCCGCGCAAGGTCACGACGTTTTTTTACAGCCCGGTTGCCGGAGATTTTGACACTGTGATCAACCCGGTCGGGATCGAACCGTTGGTCCAGTTCACGCTGTACCTACGGATGCAGTACGCTCTACCGGCAATCAAATAAGAAGCTAATGGAAATCAAGGCATTAGCATGAGATATGTCGCATTTGTACTAGCTTGCCTTTTGCTAACGAGCTGCAAACCGGGCATCGCGTATCGGATGCCGACCGAGGGGATGCTGCCGACTATCGGTACAAATGATCTTTGTACAGCGAATCCGATGGCATACTCGGTCGGAGAGGTTAAACGGTTCGACCTCGTGGTCTTTAGGCCGAACCAAGAGCAGCGGGATAAATTCCGGGATGAAGGACTTTTGTATCTGATGCGAGTGGTGGGAATGCCGAAGGAGAAGCTTGAGATAAAGGATAATGTCGTCTACATCAACGATAAATTCCTTGAAGAACCGTATCCGAAGTTTCTCGACGGATTGGATAAGAAGAAAGATTTCGGGCCAGTCACGATCCCAGAGAATGAGTATTTTTTTCTTGGAGACAATCGTCCGAATAGCGAAGATAGCCGCTTCTGGGCGAAACCAACGATCCATCGAGATAGTGTAGTCTCGAAGATTGTCAGCATTGAGAAGGACTTTTACAAAGGTCAATAGTTATTGAGATGGAAATCAAGGCAATAGGTTGCGAACCGCTTCAGTTGAAGATGATGCACGTCGAGGACGGGCATACGCTGAAGGTGTATCGCGACCACGGTGGTTATAAGAGTCTGCAAAAGGCCCTCGGAATGGCCCCTGGCGATGTGATCGACGAGGTGAAGGCCTCGGCACTTCGTGGACGCGGCGGTGCGGGCTTCCCTACCGGGATGAAGTGGTCGTTCGTTCCGAAAGATTCGCCGAAACCGAAGTACGTCGTCTGTAACGCTGATGAATCCGAGCCCGGCACGTTCAAAGACCGCTATCTGATGGAGCGCGATCCGCACGCATTGATCGAAGGAATGATCATTGCCGGTTGGGCGCTCGGAGCAGCGACCGGCTACATTTACACGCGCGGCGAATACAAATATTTGATCGACATCATGGATGTCGCTCTCGCCGAAGCCCGCGACGCCGGACTGCTCGGAAAGAACATCCTCGGATCAGGTTTCGACCACGAGATCTATACCCACACCGGAGCCGGTGCTTACATCTGCGGTGAAGAGACGGCGCTGCTCTCGAGTCTTGAAGGTTTCCGTGGGCATCCGCGTATGAAGCCGCCGTTCCCGGCAGTCGAGGGCGTCTATGCCTGCCCGACGGTCGTGAACAACGTTGAGACCCTGACCGCAGTTCCGCAGATCATCGAGATGGGCGGCATTCCATGGCGTGATCTTGGCACCGAGAAATCAGGCGGTACGAAACTTTGGTCCGTCAGCGGCCACGTCAAAAAGCCCGGCGTGTATGAACTGCCGATGGGTTATGCCGATCTTGAAAAGTTCATCCTGGACGACTGCGGCGGGATGCTGCGGGCCGAGTATGGCTTGAAGGCATGCATTCCGGGCGGTTCGAGTGTTTACATAATGAACGCCGGGCAGATCGTCGGGAAGAACGTCTTGATGGATTACGAAGGCCTGGTCGCGGGCGGATCGTCCGTCGGTTCGGGCGGATTCATCGTAATGGACGAGTCGGTCGACGTGGTCGAATCCACCAAGAATCTGTCAGAGTTCTATAAGCACGAGTCGTGCGGATGGTGTACGCCCTGCCGCGAAGGTACGGATTGGCTGGTAAAGATATTTGATCGCATCACGTCGGGCGGCGGGCGTTCGGAAGACGTTCAGCTGATGCTGGATATCTGCGACAACATCGAGGGCAAATCGTTTTGCCCGCTCGGCGATGCGGCTGCATGGCCCATCCAGAGTGCGATCAAGCAGTTTCCTGACGACTTCAAGAAGTGGATCGTGAACGGTGCGAAGTCGAACGGAGTCGCAGCAAACGTTTAAGTTTTCGACATAGCTAACAGGGGGGTAGGCAGAATGAACAATTTTCGCTTTTTGTCGAAATTGAGTTTTGCGGCAGCTTTATCGCTCGCGGTATCCCTTTCGGTTTTTGCACAGGCCAATGGATTGGCCAGCGCCGTCCGAACTGCGACGGTCACGGCAGCAAAGTTCAATGCTCGCACGAATAAGATCTACGGTCCTGATTCGCCCGACGCATTGCGAGGATCTTTGAATCTTCACAAGATTACGTACCGATCGAAGGATGCGAACGGAGGCAATACGATCCTTTCCGGTCTTGTTGTGCTTCCTTCGAGTGGTGCTCCGAACGGGATCGTCATCTTCAATCACGGCACAACGGTTTACAACAACCATATGCCGTCGCGGTTCAAGGGCGAAGAGGACGGGACCGAGCGAGAGACTGCGATGCTGGCGTTCGGTTCGGGCGGATACGCGATCCTTATGCCGGATTATATCGGCCAGGGAGACAGTACGATCGGCCACCCATATCCGGCGAACGTTGTAAACGCTCAGGCTGGCATCGATATGATCAAGCTGGCGAGAACTTTGGCTCGGCGGAACAACGTCGAGGTTGGCCCAAACCTTTATGTAACGGGCTATTCCGAAGGCGGCGGCGTAGCGATGGCTCAGGTTCGGGAACTGGAAAGATCCGGAGACTCGGCTTTCAACGTGACCGCAGCGGCTCCGGCGTCCGGACCGTACGACCTGAGCGGTGTGACGCGAGAGTTCATGCTTGAGCAGCCGACAGATCAGGCCGGATTTGTGGTACGGACATATTTGCTGGGCGATATGGTGTACTTCCTTCACAAGAATAAGGGCGTTAAGATCACCGACTATTTCAAGCCGTCGATGGCGTTCACGATCAATAATTCGTTCGGCGGAAGGATCACGGATAAGAACATCATCACGCGACTGGGTGCGACCGCTCTGCTTATGAGGGCGAAGAACGATATCTTTAATGTCGTCACACCGAGATTCAAGCGCGTGATGGAAACATTGGACCTTCGTGATCCGGCTGCGAAGTTGCTAAAGGACAACGATTGCTACGATTGGTCACCGCGAACAAGAATGCTGCTGATCAACCTCGAAGGCGACACGATAGTGTCGCCAAAGAATTCGCAGGTCGCGTTTCAGACGATGCGGCGGCGAGGAGTCGGGCGAGATCAGTTGCGGAGAGCGATCATTCGCGATTCGAACTTGAACCATCTGACGGCGGTCCCAAGCGCGCTGCTTCGGGCAAGGAACTTTTTCGATCGCGGTTACGCAGGCGTTCGCGATCTCGATGAGAATTAGGTAGTATCTAAAGTTTAATTTTAAGAGGTAAATATTATGGGAAAAGGCGATAAACGTACACGACGCGGGAAGATCTTTGCGGGTTCATACGGAAAATCACGACCGAAAAGCATTAAGAAGAACACCCCGACCGGTGCTGATAAGAAAGACTAGTTATTGTTTGCCGTAAATGTCACAGGAAACCGTAAAAGTCACAATAAACGGGGCAGAGATCGAAGCCGAGAAAGGTGCGGTACTGATCGATGTTTGCCGCGAAAACGCGGAGAGCATTCCGTCATTCTGTTATTACAAGGACCTTGAACCGCAGGCGTCTTGCCGAATGTGTTTGGTTCGCATCGAGAAGATGCCGAAGCTGCAGACCTCGTGCACGATCAAGGTGACGGACGGAATGGTTGTGACGACCAAGAGCCCTGAGATCGAAAAAGCTCAGCGCTCGATGGGCGAGTTTCTGCTGACCAATCACCCACTCGATTGCCCGGTCTGCGACCGCGGCGGCGAGTGTGAGCTGCAGGAAGTCATCTTCGATTGGGGTGACGTCGAGGAACGCTTTAACGAAGAAAAGAACAAGGCTCCCGAAAAATATCTCTCGCCGATCGTCGCCAATGATCCGCAGCGGTGCATTCTGTGTAAACGATGTACCCGCGTCTGCGATGAGTGGATGGGCGAAGATGCGATCGAAGCCGGGAATCGCGGTGCGAACACGGTCATCGGCACCTACGGCGGATGGCTGAACTGTTCGCAGTGCGGCAACTGTATCGAAGTTTGCCCGACCGGTACGCTGCTCGACGGTGTGTATCGACACGCGACTCGGCCTTGGGAGCTCGAACAGACGATCACGACCGATGTTTATTCGTCGGATGGAATGCAGCTTTCGATCGGCTCTCGCGGAGGTGAGGTTCATCGCATCGTCGCTCGCGACCGTTATGTGAACGGTTTAAACGGTGAGTTTCTCGACGTTAAGGCGCGTTTTGCTCACGAATTCATCAATCACGCGGACCGCATAAAAACGCCGCTGATTCGCTATTCGAAGGGCGGAAAGCTGATCCCGGCTACGTGGGATGCAGCGATCAAGTTGGTCGCCGAAAAGCTTTTGGAATACGGTTCTGATACGGCCGTCATCGCAAGTCCGCGGCTGACGAATGAATCGATCGGGGCTTTGGGATTCTTCGCTCGGGACGCCGTCAAGACCGAGAAGGTTGGAGTCGCCGACCGGCAGAGTATGTCGGCGTTCTTCGAGAATCTGAGTGCGCCGCTCGCGACGCATAAGGATATTCGTTACGCCAGCACGATCGTGCTGATCGGCGGCGATCCGGAAGAAGAGCAGACATACACCGCGAAGCAGATTCGCCAGGCAGTTCGAAACGGAGGTGCGAAGCTGATCGTCGTGAACGAGACTCCGATCCGCCTGACAACAAAGGCGAGCATTTTTGTTCACGCTAACAGCGGGTCGATCGATGCCTTCGCTCTGTCAGCGATCGATCCCGCAAATGATTCAGCAGCCGCTGACAAACTAGGGGTTGAGTCGTCGCTTTTAGCCGATGTTCGCAACACTATCTTCGATACTAAAGGCGATGTGATCATCGTGTGCGGCTCGGACCTTTCACCCGCGGCTCAGGCAGTTATTGCAGCGTCTGCAGGAAGCATCGCCGGCGAGGGACGTCGGGTCCTGGTGCATCCCCTTCCGCTTTACAACAATTCAGTTGGTGCGATCGATATTCTCGGCGGCGAAACCGAGGCTGATGCTCTTAGATCGGCAAAGGCTGCGTATGTCGCCGGAAGTTTGCAGGACGCATCGCTGCTCGCGGGTAAGGAATTTGTTGTAGTTCAGGAACTTTTCGAGACCGACACTACTGCTCACGCTGATGTCGTATTCCCTGCGGCGTCGTTTGCGGAAGCAGACGGCACTTTTACGAATAACGCGGGCAATGTTCAGCGGGTCCGTAAAGCTATTGAGCCGATCCATCAGGCGAAGCCGGATTGGATGATCACGCGAGCGATCGCTACGGAAATGGGAGCCGATCTCGGATTTGAGCCCTCGGCAACTTCGGCGTTCAAGGCTGTTGCGGACGCGGTCCCGGCTTACGAAGGACTTCGTTATCCGGCGCTGAAGGACGAATCGAATCCGGTGCAGGCGGCGTACGAGATCGCTGACCGCGACTTGTCTGCGTCGGTGAATGAGCTGCGAGGCGCCGTCGATGCGATACAGCCCGCAGCTAAGAATTCAGAAACTCCGAAGGTCGGGTACAAACTGCATCGGCTGACGACGATGACGAGCAAGACGCCTCAGTTTCATTTGTTGGCGAACGGGAACCCGAAGCCGGACAATCTGCTCGTGTCACCGCTTGTTCAGATCGAACCGAGTGGAGCGAAGAAGGCGCTCTCGGCGGCAGTTGGGGTCGGAGATCGTGAGTAAGTTTCGTTGGAAGTTACGCCCTTGCTCACGCGCGGGCCTCTGCAATTTTCTATGGAAGCTGTTCTAAAAACTGCTTTTCCTTTTATTGTATTTAGCGCCGCGATCCTGGCCGCGTTTCAGGGCGTGCTGATGATCGTCGCGTACACGGTGCTCGCCGAGCGTAAGGTACTTGGCTGGATGCAGGGCCGCGTCGGACCCAACCGTGTTGGGCCGTGGGGCGTTTTGCAGCCTTTCGCCGACCTCTTTAAGTTCATCTTCAAAGAGGATCTGGTTCCCGACAAATCGACCAAATTCGTTTACTTTCTCGCACCATTGGTGGCGTTGGGCTGTGCTCTGCTGCCGATCGTCGTTTATCCATTCGGCCCGCGGATCGCCGACCCTCTCGGGTGGCTGGTTCCCTATGTCGCCGATTGGCCGACCATCGGGCCGGCCGTAGCATGGATAGCCGAGCAGGCGGTCAATATGCCGCTGACGATCGCTCGAATAGATATCGGCGTACTTTTTGTCTTGGGGATCACGTCTGTGGGCGTTTTCGGGATCATGCTTGCCGGCTGGTCGTCCAACAGCAAGTACTCATTGATGGGCGGCCTCCGTTCGTCGGCTCAGATGATCTCGTACGAGCTTGCGATGGGTGCGTCGGTGATCGGCGTAGTTATGCTCGCAGGCACGCTCGACCTAAACGGAATTATCGAGGCCCAGATCCGGTCGCCATTTAAGTGGTTCATCATTCCGCAGTTTCTAGGCTTCGTCGTGTTTTTGATCGCGGCTTTTGCGGAAACGAACCGGGTGCCGTTCGACTTGCCGGAAGCTGAGACTGAGCTTGTCGCGGGATTTCACACGGAGTATTCCGCGTTGAAATTCGCCCTGTTCTTCATGGCCGAATACGTGAATATGTTCACGGTTTCGGTGATGTGCGTGACGCTATTCCTCGGCGGCTGGTATGTGCCGGGACTGGGCAAGATCCTCGAACCGGGGTCGATCCCGTATGCTCTGGTCAGCCACGTGGCGTTCATCGGAAAGATCTGTTTCTTCTTGTTCCTGTACATCTGGGTCCGCGGAACGCTTCCGCGTTTCCGGTTTGACCAGCTGATGAATTTTGGTTGGAAGTTCCTGCTTCCGCTTGGGATCGCGAACATCATTCTTACGATCCTGGTTGTGTATTTTCTGAATAGCTAGGTCTGGAGTTTATGGCTTCTGACATTTTGTTTTTTATCTTTGCGGGCTTCGCGATCATGTGTGCGATCTCGATGGTCTATCACAAGAACCCGCTATACAGCGCGATCTCGCTGGTCGGCGTTTTCATCGCGCTGTCATGCCTCTATGTCACGCTTGCGGCACCGTTCATCGCGGCCGTGCAGATCCTGATCTACGCGGGTGCCATCATGGTCCTCGTCGTATTTGTGATCATGCTTCTGAACCTTGACGAAGACAGGCGTGAGAATCGGCTTGGATATTTGTACGCTGTCGGCGGCGGGCTCGGGCTTATCCTGTTGGCTCAGACATTTTTCATCTTTTACGCGGTAATGCGTGCGCCACAACACAACGTCAACACTGACGAAACTGCCGGAAGGACCATTTCGCTCGGACAGGCGATGTACACCGAATATCTGCTGCCGGTCGAGATCGTCGGCGTGCTGCTGCTGATGGCGATCATCGGCGGTGTGGTGATGTCACGAAGATTGAATCAGGAGCAGATCGAGACCGTAGTCGAGGCGGAATTAGAGCGTCGTCAGTAAGGCGAAAATATGGAACCGAGTTTGGCCAGCTACCTGGCGTTATCAGGAATATTGTTCTCGATCGGTGCAGTCGGCGTTATCTATAAGCGCAACGCGATCGGGATGTTCATGTGCATCGAGCTGATGCTCAACTCCGTGAACCTGACGTTCGTGGCGTTCTCGCGATATTACGCCGACACTACCGGCCAGCTTTTTGTATTTATGGTTATGGCCGTCGCCGCGTGCGAAGCCGCAGTCGGCCTCGGCATCATCATCGCGTTTTTCCGCAACAGGATTTCGGTCGATGTTGACGATGCGAGTTTGTTAAAGAACTAATGCAAAGGCCCGGAATTCTATTTGCTCTTGTTCTGAGTATTCTTTCCTCCGAAGTTTTATCTCAGACGTTGCCGCAATCTTTGAAATCGCATCTAGATCGGAATTACAGAGGATGGAAATTAGCAGGCGAATGCTATAACAACGAGTCGGAGAACAAACGAGTTTTGGTAGCTGACTTCGACGGAAACGGGAAGATGGACTATGCGGTTAAGTTCACTCGTGGAAAAGAAGGGTTTTTATGGCCTTCCTCGCGAATGGTCAAGGTTGGAGGCCGTTTTATTTGCACATATACTCGGCTGACGATGCTCGATTCTCGGATTTGATGCTGATGAACCAGGGTGAACGGTACCCGGAGAGAACGCCGAAATTGAAGTTTGATTCGCCAGCCGATTTCCGCTGCGAATCGGACGTTGGCGGTGTCCATACGTTTCGAAAAGGTCGATTCATTGCTCACTGAAACTGGATTTGAATGATAGAGAATAATCTCTTAAGCATCATAATTTTCGCGCCGCTTTTGGGTGCGGTGATCAACTGGCTTGTCGGCGGGCGGCTGAAGAATGAGCTGTTCAGTTCGGTCGTGGCCTGCGGAGCGATCGCGGTTTCGACGATCGTCGCGTTTGTGATCGCGTTTGGTATCGGAACGCCGCACAAAGGGGCGATAATTGATCCTCAAGGGCAGCCGATACTCGATCACATCTGGACGTGGATCCATGTCGGCGGATTCCGGGCGGACTTCGCGCTCGGCATGGACGAATTGTCCGGCATCTACGCCTGCTTCATCACGTTCGTCGGCCTCCTAATTCATATCTTCGCGACCGGGTATATGAAAGGCGATAGCGGGTTCTATCGCTTCTTCGCTTATCTGAATTTGTTCATGTTCGCGATGCTCACCCTTGTGCTTGCGGACAACTATCTGCTGATGTTCGTCGGCTGGGAAGGCGTGGGTCTCTGTTCGTATCTGCTGATCGGCTACTACATCAAGAAGGACGAAGCTCGCGAGGCGGCGAAGAAAGCCTTCGTAATGAATCGCATCGGTGACTGGGGCGTGCTGATGGGCATGTTCCTGATCTTCACCTTAACGGGATCGATCTCGTTTTTCGATAAGACGGTCGACGGCGAGCAGGTTACGAGCGTATTCACTTTTGTCGTCAATTCCATGTCTGCCGATCCTTTCACGTGGGGAGCGATCGTCGCGGGTGGGTTGACCTCGGTCGGCGTGCTGATGTTCATCGGCGCGACAGGTAAATCGGCGCAGATCCCGCTGCTCACGTGGCTGCCGGACGCTATGGCCGGCCCGACCCCTGTTTCCGCTTTGATACACGCGGCGACAATGGTCACGGCTGGTGTTTATCTCGTTGTCCGTTCGAACGCGATCTATCAGTTCTCACCGACGGCGATGTGGATCATCGCAGTGATCGGTGCCGCGACCGCTTTGTTTGCAGCGACGATCGCGATCGCTCAGAACGACATTAAGAAGGTCCTCGCTTATTCGACGGTTTCGCAGCTCGGATTCATGTTCCTCGCCGCCGGTGTCGGTGCATGGGTCGTGGCGATCTTCCACGTGATGACGCACGCGTTCTTTAAGGCTCTGCTATTCCTCGGTTCCGGATCGGTCATCCACGGGATGCATCACGAACAGGACATGCGAAAGATGGGCGGATTGCGGAAGTATATGCCGATAACGTTCATTACGATGGCGGCGGGCTGGCTTGCGATCTGCGGAATCCCGATCTTCGCAGGATTCTTCTCGAAGGACGAGATCCTGTATAAGACGTTTGCCGCTGACAACTACTTCCCCGGCGGCCTGGCATTCCCGGGCAATAAGATCCTTTGGGGCGTCGCGACACTCACGGCCATTCTCACCGCGATCTATATGACGCGGATGATGATCATGACGTTCTGGGGCAATGAACGTTTTCACGATGCACTGCCCGGCGAAGAACATCACGGCGATCACCACGCTGATGATGCCCATCACGCTGATGCACCTGCGGACGATGACGAGGAAGAACACCACCACGCACTGCCGCACGACTTCAAGCCGCACGAATCGCCATGGGTGATGACAGTGCCGCTGATCGTACTGGCTGTCCTCTCGACGTTTGGCGGATTGGTTGGCATTCCGTATGCGATGAGTTCGATGTTCGGTGCGGGCGACGTCAATGTCTTCGAACATACGCTCGAACCTGTCGTTGCGGAGAAGGCCGAGCACGGTACGACGGAAACGAAGGAGGTAAAGCATTTCTTCGCCTCTGAAACGAAACCAGTTGCCGCGGCCGAAGCACACGACACACATTCGCCTGAAGTTATTGCAAAAGAACGCCTGCTTGCGGCTCTTTCGACGGTACTTGCGGCCTTGGGTATTGCGATCGGCTTCATGCTTTTCTTGAAGACGCCCCTCAGAAAGATGCCCAAGATCCTAGAAGAGAAATGGCGCCTGGATGAATTTTATAACGGCTACATAGTCGACCCGATCACTAAGCTTTCAACGGTCGGGCTTTGGAAAGGATTCGATGTCGGGTTTATCGATGGCATCGTCAACGGCATAGGAAGTGCGGTCGCCGAGTTCGGCAATCTCGCTCGTCGCGTGCAGGTCGGCTTTGTACGAAGTTACGCGGCCGTGATCCTGCTCGGTGCTTTGGCGGTCATCGGATATTTCATTTACTACGGGCTGAAACTTGTTGCGTAGCGACAGGGCTGAGTATGGAATTGCACGTAAATGAGGATCTGGTTGCCCGCGACGCAACGCAAGCCGATATTGAAAGCGCGATCCGTGCGCTGAGGATCAACGGGGACGACTCGTTCGCTATTTTGAGTCTGAATGAGAATAGCTTCATCCAATCGGTGTACGCCGATGACGGATACGGACTTGAATATAAGAAGGACGACGACCTCTTTGGCTGTTACGCCAAACCGGCCGAGACGGATGTAGTTAGGGCGTTTGTCTACTACCTGGATCGTGACGATCGGTTAAAAACGGAATTTGCCTGGGAACCGGTGAATTACTAAAAAGTTAGTTGGGATGGCTAACCGAAACAAATGGATTTTATTTCTGAAAACCTTTTGACGATCCTGATCCTGCTGCCGGTGTTCGGGGCACTAGGGATCGTCCTGCACCAGATGTTCTGGAAGCAGGAAGGGCAACTGAAGTGGCTGACGCTTGGAATATCGGTCGTCAACTTTCTGATCTCGATCCTGCTAATTTTCGGAACTAAAGCGACAGGTTTTTCATTTGAAGTAAATACGCCGTGGATCGCGGCTATCAATTCGAATTATCACGTCGCGATCGATGGACTGAGCCTGTGGCTGGTGATCCTGACGACGTTCATTATGCCGATCGCGGTCCTCTCGACCTGGCATGCCGTCGAGAAAAGAGCGACAGCGTTCTATGCGTTTCTTCTGTTGCTTGAAGCGGCGATGATCGGCGTATTCGTGTCGCTTGATCTGCTCGTCTTCTATCTGTTCTTCGAAGCATCGCTCGTGCCGATGTTCTTCCTGATCGGAATCTGGGGCGGTGAGAACCGCATCTACGCGGCGGTCAAGTTCTTTATCTTTACGGCACTCGGCAGTTTGCTGATGCTCGCGGCGATCATTGGGCTCTACTACATGCACGCCGATCAGACAGGCGTCGGCACATTTGATTTTGTCACGCTGACCAAATCGATCGAACTCGGACAACTTAGTATCGCCGGCACTGCAGGAACGCTTATGTTCTGGGCGTTTGCCCTTGCGTTCGCAATTAAGGTTCCGCTTTTCCCGTTCCATACATGGCTGCCTGACGCACACACTGAGGCACCGACTGCCGGTTCGGTGATCCTGGCGGCGGTTCTCTTAAAGATGGGAACGTACGGGCTGATGCGGTTTAACTTCACGCTGTTCCCAGATCAAAGCCGCGAATGGGCCTGGTTATTCATCGCGCTCGCGATCGTCGGCATCATTTACGGCGCATTGGTCGCGATGGTGCAGCCGGATGTGAAGCGCTTGGTCGCTTATTCATCGGTTGCTCACATGGGCTTCGTGATCCTGGGAATGTTCTCATTCACCGAATGGGGCATGCAGGGTGCGTTGTACCAGATGCTCAATCACGGTGTTTCGACCGGTGCGTTGTTCCTGCTTGTCGGCTTCATTTACGAACGCCGACACACGCGTGCGATCTCGGATTTTGGCGGACTTGCAAACGTGATGCCGCTTTACGCGACGATTTTTGTCTTCACGGCGATGTCGTCCGTCGGGCTGCCGTTCCTTAACGGATTCGTCGGCGAGTTTCTGATCATGCTAGGGATGTGGAAATCAACGATTCTCGGCGTCACGGCCACCACTAATTGGAATTACATTGCGACGATGCTGGCGGGTACGGGTGTGATCTTTGCTGCTGTTTACCTTCTCTGGATGATCCAGCGTGTCTTCTTCGGAAAGGTCACGAACGAAAAGAATAAAGGATTGTTGGACCTGAGCTATCGCGAGATAGGATTGATCGCCCCGCTCCTCTTCCTGATGGTCTTTATGGGAGTCTACCCGCGGCCGTTTCTTGACGCCGCGAAGGATTCTGTAAATTCGATCCAAAAGCGCGTGATGCATCAGGCTGGTGGAGATGTTGACCACGCCGCAACCAAGACTGTCGAGGCCCGAGATTCTCATTAAGTAATGAACACGTTTTTTCTTACAGAATTGGTAACGCCCGACCCGAATGTCTCGATCATTCTGCCGGAACTCGTCGTGGCATTTGCGGGCGTTGTCGTCATGCTCTACGACAGTTTCTTTCCAAAGGATCGGGTTACCTCCGGCATTATCTCTCTCGCCGGATTGGCGGTTTCGGCGTTTTTTTTGATCAGCCTATGGTCGTCAGCTCCGCTTGGAACCACTTCGTGGAACGGCATGATCGCCCACGACAATCTTCGACTTGGCTTCTCGATCGTTTTCCTGATCGTCACTGCGATGACGATCCTTATTTCGACCGTATGGGTCGAACGCGAGGACGTTCCGGTTGGCGAATACAATGCTCTGCTGCTGTTCGCGACATTCGGCATGATGCTGATGGCGTCGGGCAACGACTTGGTCGTGATCTTCCTTGGCCTTGAAACGCTTTCGATCGCTACCTATGTGATGGCGGGCCTTCGCCGCGGAGATCTGAAATCGAACGAGTCAGCGATGAAGTACTTCATCTTAGGATCGTTCGCTTCGGCTTTCCTCTTGTACGGAATGGCGTTGATCTACGGTGCGACCGGTTCGACAAACCTCACCGTGATCGCCGATAAGATCGTCAATCCGAACTTCCCTGCCCTGCTCCTGATCGGCGGAGCAATGATGGTGGTCGGATTTGGGTTCAAGATCGCGGCTGCCCCGTTCCACGTCTGGACGCCCGACGTTTACGAAGGTGCTCCGGCACCCGTCACCGGTTTCATGGCCGCCGGACCCAAGGCCGCAGCGTTCGCGTCGTTCATTCGTGTGTTCGTTCTTGGCTTCCCGTTTATCGCGGGTGTTTCCGCTTCAGCCTCTCTTCACGAGACATGGATGACGGTCCTCGCCGTGATGGCGATGCTTTCGATGACTGTCGGCAACGTCGCCGCGATCATGCAGAACAACGTGAAGCGAATGCTCGCGTATTCGTCGATCGCTCACGCGGGTTACGCACTCGTCGGCTTTCTCGGTGCGGGTGCCGCTAACCCGGGATCTTCACAGGACGCGGCGATCGCGTCCGTGGCGTTCTATATGCTCACCTATGCGGTCACCAATCTTGGAGCCTTCGCGGTAATTACTTTGCTCTCCCAAAAGAATGACCGTCGAGCGGATTTCGAGGACTTTAACGGCATTGGATTCAAATCGCCGGTCCTGTCGTTTACGCTTTCACTCTTCATGCTCTCGCTGCTCGGCTTGCCGCTGACTGCCGGGTTCATGGGCAAGGTTCTTGTTTTTCGTCCGGCACTGGAAGCGGGAGCAGCGGGTTCGACGCTTTTGGTTGTTCTGGTTATCGTTGCCGTCATCAACACAGCGATCTCCGCGTACTACTACCTGCGTTTGATCGTTGTGATGTTCTTTAAGGAACGCGTCACGGAATGGGTTGAACCGAAAATGCCATGGATGTTGGGTGCCGCACTTTTGATCGCGGTCATCGGCGTTTTGTATCTCGGCATTTTCGCCGGCGGAGTGATCGAAAAGTTCTCTCAATCCCGTTCGGTGTACGGTGCACAGTTGAAATAGTTGTCTTGATGTATCATGAAATAGACTTTGAAAACTGGGAACGCCGAACGACGTTCGAGTTTTTCAAGGATTACAAAGATCCGTTCTTCAACATGGCCGCGAACCTCGATGTTACGCGGCTTTATCGTTTCTGCAAAGAGAATGGCTTCCCGTTCTCGGTGGCGGCGCTCTATTTTTCGATCGCGACCGCGAACGAGATCCGTGAGTTTCGTTTTCGGATGATCGGCGAAACGGTGGTCGTGTTCGATCAGGTCGAAGCGACTCAGACGATCCTGAACGACGACAACACGTTCTCGTTCTGCTACTTCCCAATCAAAGATTCGCTCAGAGAATTCGTATCATCGGGGCTGGCATCACGTGAGAAATATCGGCGTCTCAAGACATTTGATGTAGAGGCTGAAAGACTTGATCTGATCTACTACTCGGTGATTCCGTGGGTCTCATTTACAAGTTTCAAACACGCGAATTCCGGCGACAGTCGTCAGACGGTCCCGCGAATGGTTTTTGGAAGGATGTTCCAGGACGGGGAACGCCGCCTAATACCATTCTCCGTCGAGGCTCACCATTGCCTGATGGACGGTTACCACGTCGGCCGATACTTCCAGCTCTTCCAGGAAAAGCTTGATTCAGTTCAGCACATTCAATGATCAATATCGAAGGCCTTCGGGCAAACCTTGGCGAACTGTGGATCCCTGAGATCTATCGGCAAAAGGTTCGCTCATTGCGAACTCGCAGCATGCAAATGAATATCCCGGAACGTGAAAACGAACCCGATATCATGCATACGCTTCTGGGAATAGAACTGCAGGTCGGTCGTCTGAGGATCGCTTCGCCTGACCTCGCGACCGCGAGATATCTCTGCGTTTTTGCCCGACTCGGGTGTCGAGAGGTCGCTGTTCCTTACGATATTTCGAAGATCTCAGGCGTTGCGGACCTTCTTGAAACGGGCTGGCAGCGGATGAATCTGCTGCTGCAAGGTACGACAACGCGAACGCGGAACCTCGCCATCAAAACAGTCCGTAGCGAGATCGGCGAGATCGGAGCGGGCGACTTGATGCCGGAGTTCAAGACTGAGACGCGACAACGACGAAAATAGTGGTGTGCGACTCAGGTTGGGACACTTCAAGAGACATCGAGTCGGAGGCTAGACGCGATAGTGTCCGTGGTTATGTCGGAACCTGTGTGGTCACTGGCTCAGCTGATTTGAGGCATCTTTACGCAATGTTATACTTATCAGATCCGCCGAAACCGATTTCGGCTTAGAAAGATGTTGGACGCAGGCGTAAAACCGGAAGTTCAGGAAGAACTACCCTTTCCATATAACAAACGAGCTTTCTGCCGATATGAACCGATCGAGAAGCGCATAGATGGTGCGCGCGTTCTGATCGTTAATACGCTGCTGCGATACGAGTCGGATATGTCCGACCTTGCCCACACGGACTGGAACGGCACGACCGAATCGCGGCTTCGTTTTGAGAACAAGGTCTCGGGTATGGCGTGCAACAATATCGCGCAGAACGTGAATCGCCTGGTTCGCCAGCCGAAGACGCTGACGGTTCACCTTTCAGAATTAGCTGAAGCAGCGCACGATTTCCGGCCTGACGCGATCGTAATGAGCGGCACGTATAGCGATTTCGACTATTACAATCCCGAACACCTCGCGAGATTTGCGCAGTTTGTTAACGGAACGAAAGTCCCAGTACTTGCTATCTGCGGATCTCACCAACTTGTTGCCCAATCTTTCGGTTCAAAGCTGATCACGCTCGACGATAAAGAACTGTCATCGAAGCGGTCGGATCGGGTGGTCGAATACCAGTACAAGCTCGTCAAGATCACTGACACTTCGGATCCGATATTTGAGGGGATTCAGGATCAGGCGTCGGGAATTTGGCAGGATTACTCTAAGGAAGACGACATCTTACGGGTCTGGCAGAATCATGGTGTTCAGGTTGACGGCGTGCCTGCCGGGTTCAAGCTGCTCGGCACTTCTTACCTGTGCAAGAACCAGATGATGGTCAAACGTTCAGGCGGCCAGCTTATCTATTGCGTTCAGTTTCACCTCGAGAAGTCCTTTGAGGATTGGTCCAAGAATCCCACCCGCTGGGAACACCCCAACGAATCTCGTGACGGCCGCATCTTGTTTGAGAACTTTCTAAGGCTTGCAATCGATCACGCGGCAAAATAGATTGTCGGTAAAATACAAGGAAGCCGGGACATCTTGAATGCCCCGGCTTCTCTTTTTTCAATGCGGTCTATTTCTCGACGACGCCGAGAGCCACATTGTTGATGGCGTTCAGGCTGTTCGCCTAATTGTTCGTTCGCTCGAATCCCGTCGTTTGTACGTACTGGAAGTATGGCGAGCCCGGCGGTAGCCTCGTCGGGTCTAGGAAAGTGCCGTCGAAGACCCAATTGCGCTTCGGAGGATCGTATACTGTTTCGCAACATTTGAATGAACCGTTATTGTTTCGCGAGTTGAACAAGTTGATAAGCGAACCGGAATAGTTCAAGCTGTCTCCCGTCCACTGCTCTAAGAACCGCTTAAAGTTATGAACGCCGCCGTTGAGCCGCGGCGAAATGCCGCCCTGATTAGGCGTTGCTTCCTTGCTGGCCAACGTATCGCCGGCGATCATCGCGAATCGAATCGTAGTATCAGTTGCCGTTCGGTTGGCTTCTTCATACGGATCTTTGAAACTCTTCGAGTCATTCCAAGCGTTCGAGAGTATCATCACAGCGTCTGCTGCGATCGAAGCCGGGACGTGGGTCGTAGTGTCAAACGGTCGATAGTCGATGTATGGAGTGTTTCCGGCTGCCGGAATGCTTGTCACATGAGTCGCGTTGTAGTTCCCAAGGACGTACACCCCATTCTCCGACGAAACTGTAAATCCTCGTGTGTTTGCTGGTGTGGTCGCGTCGTAGATGCCCGGCAGCGTTGTACCGTTTATCAGCCTAACGCCTCGTCGATAGTATTTATGGTCGGTTGTCGCAGCGTAGTCCGGCGACCATTCCTCGGAAAATTTCGTTGCCTCACAGGTAGTCGCGAAGCCGACGCAGGAGTTTGAGGTCGATTCAATGTACTTAGCGTCGAGTGCCCCGCTCTTATTGATGTCTTCACCCTTTTGAAGAGTACCGTCGTTCCCGGGAGCGTCGCCGTAAACGTCCTCCATGTCATACTCCCCATCGAAATCTGCATCTCCGCGGCGATCCGATACATAGAGAACCCAGCCTTCCTTCTGTGGAATGTCGCTGTTCTCTAGGCCTCCGTTTGCAGTTGCGAAAGGCGTCGTAGTCGGAAAAAGACCGTTAAAGTCGCCGCGCAAGAATCGTCGCAGGTTCGCAACGTCGATATCGATAATGCTCATCACGCCATTTCGAGTGACCTTATTGGCTGTGTATCGAGCCATATCGTCATAGAATTCCCCTTCTCGTGTATCGAACATTTCGATCGGGAATGGGACTATCGCGTAAGAATCGGACGAAAGAAACTTCAGGTGGCCAAAGTGTTCACGGCGCTCGGCCGAACTTTTCGCACCTTCTACGCCATAGGACGGCTCCGAAGCCTGGTCAGTGCAGGTCGCTAGCGTCGGAAGGCAGAATTGGGTCATGTCGGCGGCATCGACGGTGCTGAATCGCCTGACGTAGGTGCCGCCGTAGGTGGCTGAATGACGTACGTAGGTCGTACCGGGAATTGAACTACCGGGCATCATAAAGCGTTGCAGTTTCACTATCGAACGGCTGTCTGGGTAAGTTGTTGCAGTCTGAGCGGCGGTCGCGGTAAGGTTGGCGCTTGGAGTATCAAACGTTCCATTGTTCGCCGCGGCCCTAGACCCAGAATATCCGGCGATCGTCATCGTTGACGGCGCCTCTTCCGTGATGCCAAGGCTGAGAAAATCTTCTGTAATATCCTTGGTTTCGATCGCACCTGTTGTGTCGTTCGTTTGTACCGTTTCAATCTTTATCCAAACCTCGCGCGTGCCGCCTGTATGCAACCGTTCGCCATTTACACGGGTCGGGACATAATTGAACGTCGTGTCGCCTGCAGCCGATTTCATGGGTCTCGGTTGATAGCCGCGGGACCACGTGCCTACGGTGGCTGGAACCAATGGAGAAGGCATAGGACTCGGAACGGGAACCGGACCGCTTCCGTCACCGGAAATGCTTCCATCGAGCCGAACGCCACATGCAGCGGTTACAGCACTGGTCGCCGTGGCCGCACAACCCGGAAGTTTTAGCTTGCTGTCTGCAAGGCTGACTCTGATGCCGGTCTTGTTCGCATAGCGTTCCGAACGCATGATGCCATCATCTGCAGCACCTGCGAAATAGTCGCCAGCATTTGCTCCGGGAGCTTCTTTACCACGCCGTATCATCTCAACAAGGTCTATGTCGGTTCCGACCTTTAACGGAAGCTTTAGGACAGGGGTTTGTGCTTTGAGGTTTCCGTCAAAGATCGCGGTTTGCGTCCCGAAACTAGAGTTTATTTTGCTCGACGGCATGTCCAAATCACCGGCAAAAACGTTTGGGGTACCATTCAAAACACTCCCGAAGGTCGGCTGCAGTTTCTTAAAAACGCCGGAAGCATTCTTGATGTACGTCTCGGTATTTGCGCTGTCGCCGGTATAACCGTTTCGCCAGGACTGGGTAACGATGTGTCCTGCGGCCGTCACCTTCGAGTCAAAGTAGACGCCTTCGGAGCCGGGCGAAACGAAGAAGTGCCGGTTCGAGTGAACGCGTCCGCCAAAGGCGAACAGCGGAGGGCGAAATAGTTCAAGATCATCATCATAGAAAACGCCAAACTGGAAGATCGGAATCCGGTCATTCAGAATATTTCTCGTCAGCTGCACTTGCGTTCTCGTCGTCGTGTCGGTCGTCGTTGTGCGAAGGCGCCAGTGATCTCGGAGCGCGTAGAGTCCGCCATAGGTATCGTCCTGGAGGGTCACAGCAGTCGGAATCTTAGTCTGAAGGACCTCATTCGAGAAAGTGAATTGCCCACCCTGAGCTGTGGCTAGGGTAGGAACACGACTTCCGTCTCGAACCTTATCGATGTCTGCAGTCGTAGGTGACAGCTTTATCTCAAAAACTTTGTTGAAGCTCCGCGTCATGTATTCCAGACTTCCTTGCGCCGCATAGAAAGTGCGTGCCTCAGCCGCCTCGTTGCCCACCGCCGTTGCTTCAGCCGCAGTTCTTGAGATCGCTAAGGCCGCGAAACCGCCGACGAGTACCAGGACGAACAAGGCGATCACAAGTGCCGAGCCCTTCTCAGACCGTTGCCTTACGGTCAAACAAAGTCTTATTTCTCTCATAGAACTCATATTGTTCACCATCGTCCGATTAGTTCGCCGCATAACCAAGGTTGCGGGTGCTGAAAACTGAAGTCATCGAGGTCCTGAATGGCTGACGTGACGAATCGAGTTCGTTACTTCTAACATTCACCGTAAATCTGATCTGTCGAACTCCTTGGAGGAGAGATTCCTCATCGTCAGTATTTCCGATTATCCCGTCCGGACCCGCGGCGGGATTGTCCAGCTGCGTCCCGTTGTCCATTACATATTTGATTTGGAAGTCTTCTACGCCGTATACCAAGGGCTCATCGACGTAGGCGGGGGCCACCGGGGGAGGCGGCACATTCGCATAGTCGCGACGAGTCAATGTACCGTCGGAGGTCACGAAATACGTAACCATTAGCACCCTCGTGAGGGCCGCCGGGATCACGATTCCGCGGAGAGGGCCGCCGGTTCCAGTTTGGTTGAAGTTAAGCAGGTCAGCATTAGCGAACTGGAGCTTGTTTGAACCAAGTTTCGCAGTAACAACGGCAAGCGTCGATCCTGCGTTTCCGGTTACAAGATAAATATCGTTGATGCGTGAAACAGAATTGCTTCCGGTCAATGGAACGATCTCGTCTATGCCACTTCCATTTGTCGTAGCGGCATTTACGCTAAGCGGAGTGGAGATCTGGTTTGGAGGGATCCCGATCAGGTTAAACGTTGGATCCTTGAACAGGAAAGTAACCTGGTCCGTCTTGGTATTCGATGTTGGATTGAGGGTGTTAACAGTTATGTTATTGCCAGCGATAATGGGTGGCACGGTGTCACGGGTGGTATCTATATCATTGGGTATACCGAGAAGAACCGAAATTCGATTGTCGGGCAGGATAACCGTGCTCTTAAGCGGGTATCCATAGCCGGCGTTGTAGGTGTCGCGACCCAAAAGGGCCATCCCAACGCGGACAGCCTTCGAAAGTTCGACGTCCTGGCTCACCGCGGTGCGGCTCTTCCGCGCGACGTCGAGAACTCCATAGATCGCTCCGGTCACTATGAGGAAAAGTGTGATCGAGACAATAAGTTCCACCAGCGAAAAGCCGGCTTCGCCGCTACGGCGGTCGATCGAAGTGTTGTGTTTCAGTGTCTTAGTGAACATGGGCTTGATTCAGTTCGATTTGGAATAATCCGTCAGCACGGTGGCCAGCCTTTCTTGACGCTCCGTGGTCCCGACCCAGTAGCGAACTGTAACTCGCACACTTCGCAGTTTCACCGGCCAAGTACCAGGTAAAGCGCAATTTGCCGATGGTCTGTCCGTATCGCAAAGATCAGTGATCACAATTTCGCGTTCGTACCCGGAGGTAATGGCACCGGAGTCGTCACCGGTTCCAACCACTTCGTCGGTTCCCGCGATCGTTTGGACCGGGCGGAACCCGGTCAAAAATACTCCTTGCGGCACGCCAAGCTCGTTTAAGTTGCTACCCACGTTACCTATGGATTTCCAACCTAGTCTTAATGGGTCCGTTTCCTTCGCGGCCATGATCGATTCCATCGTCGTGCCGAGAATGTGGCGAGCCGTCAACTGTTGCCGCTGGCCACGCGATTGGATCACCGACGCTGAGATCGCCGCGAGCACCCCCAATATTCCGACCATCAGGATCACGATCGCCACCATTACTTCGATATAAGAAAACCCGGCTTCGCGGCCGCCATGTTTGAACTCTACGGTGTTCATATTAATTTGCCGAAAAAGCGGTTCCGTTATACTTCCAGTAACGGACCGCTCCGCTGCCTCCATAGATAGTCATGGCCCGGACCTGTTGTTTGTCCGTGGGGGTGTCACTGGCGGATGATCCGGAAGGATACACGAACAGTGTCGCACTCACCGGGAGATTGGCATCGTTGACCACGGATCCGTCGCTTCTGAATCGGATCGCCCAGACCATGTGATTTATTACGGTCTCACTACCTTTTACATGGCCGATCGAATCAGTCGCAAAAATAGCCGCGGGGTAGTTTGGCGGGTCGGGTCTTCCGATCCCGCCGGATGGTGCGACTTGCATGCGCAGTACACCTGCAGGCTCGATCGGAATTGATTTCAGCAAGATGTCCGGGTCCGCCTCATTCTCATCGATTATCAGGACGGCATTGTCGGTAAGATCTATTTCGAATCGAAAGGTACGGCGTCGGTTGAGGGCGTGCTGACTTGTTTCGCGGATCAAGTCCATTATCTTCAAGGTTTGTTCCTCGGACCTATAAAGAGCTTGGTAACTATAGATATAAGGAATCGAAACCGCTGACATAATGACGAGTATCGCCACAACGATTAGCAACTCAAATAAAGAGAATCCGTTGACTGAGGGAGTTGAAGGTTTTTTCTGCATGAAAGGCGTTCCGTCAGGATAGGCAGGAAAACGGCGGTAGGATTCATTCGGCGAGCAATATGCTCCTTTAATCTTTTAGCACGTAGTGTTAACGTGCGTCAAGCATTTTTAAACGACGTTTAACATACGCGAATAGCATCGGCTTGAACCCGGTTTACAGCCGGATTCAAGAAGGTGGCATCGCTATGAAAAGGGATAGATAGTAGCTAATTGAAACAGTTGTCGGGTACGTTCTCCAATGTGCGTTCCATCAAGTGATCAACGACGGCCTTGAAGTCTCCACCCGATTCTTCGAATATGCGCAACTGTTCATCGGCGGACGTACCGCGTTCGAGGATGGTGTGAATATGCTCGATCTCCTTGCGAGATCCGAGCGGATCGACAACTTCGTCGACAAACTCTAGCAACTCTCGGATGAGGTCCTTAACCGGCACTTCCTTCTGCTTCCCGAGATCAAGGAGCATTCCGTCCAAGCCGTATCGGATCGCACGCCACTTATTCTCCAAAATAAGGCGTCGGTGATAGATACGGAAACCAAGATTGTTGTCGATCAGCCGGTGAAGTTTGCAGACGATCGCCTGGAATAGGGCGGCGACGGCGATCGTGTCGTCTACGCGGGTCGGGATATCGCAGATGCGGAATTCGAGCGTAGGGAAAAGATGGTGCGGCCGAACATCCCACCAGATCTTCGAGCCGTTCTGTATGCAGTTCATCTTTACAAGCAGATCGACGTAGGTCTGGAATTGTGCGTACGACTCGAAATGATCGGGAATTTCGGTCCTCGGAAATTTTTTGAAAACTTCGGAGCGGTAAGACTTCAGACCCGTATTGAACCCTAGCCAAAACGGCGATGACGTGGTCAGTGCCAGAATATGTGGCAGAAAATAACGGGCCGCGTTCATTATATGAATCCTGCGTTCGAGGTCGGGTATCCCGACGTGAACATGTAGCCCAAAGATCAAAAGGCTGCGAGCGACCATCTGAAGTTCGTCGACGAGCAGCTTGTATCGGTCGCCTTCGTAGATCTCCTGTTCCGACCACTTCGAAAATGGATGAGTCGACGCCGCGACGATCGCCATGCCCTTTTTCCTCGCAAGTGAAGAAATTATGCAACGGAGTTTCGTCAGGTCTTCTCGCGCCTCCTGAATGTTCGCACAGACGCCCGTACCCACCTCGATCATCGACTGGATCATCTCTGGCTTGATCTTCTCTCCAAGAAGAAGCTTGCCCTCGTCGAGGATCTCCGAGACATGCGACTTCAACTCACGCGTCTCAGGGTCGACGATCTGGAACTCTTCTTCGATACCAAGGGTGAATTGTTCAAACATACGTCGTTATTTGCCAAGATCTCTGGCTATCCTGAGAAATTCCTGCGATGCGTGAGAGAGGACCGAATTCTTGCGATAAACGATATTTAGCTTCCGCTCGAGCTTCATTTCCTTGACCGAGAGCCCGACCAGCTGACCAGTCGCGATCTCAGCCTTGGCTGAAAGCTTTGGCACCAAGGCCACGCCGATGCCTGTTTCCACCAGCCGTTTGATGGCTTCAAGCGATGGTAATTCGACCGAAATGTTGAGGCGTGTATCGCACTTTGCAAAGGTCTCGATCACCTTCTGTCGATAAGGCGATGGTGCATTGTGGGCGATGAACGTCTCCGATGCAAGGTCCTTTACGGAGATCGATGATCGACCGGCAAGCCGGTGGGTTGGCGAGACAATGAGCTGGAGTTCGTCGTTTTGGACCGATACGGACCGCAGCGTCGCATCCGAAGGTTTGAAAGAGATCACGCCGAGCTCAACTTCTCTTGCGGTGATCTGGTCGGGAATGCGGCTGGCCGCACCTCGCTGGACCTCGATCTTGATCGTCGGATGTTGTCGTCGATACTCTTGGATCACAGGAAGTAAATAGAAAACGGTGTGTTCGTTCGCGCTGATCGTGACCTTACCGTGCTGAAGGCTCTTCATCTCGCGGAGTGCGGTGTTTGCGGCATGACGCAGATTCAACATCTGCCGAGCGTAGTCGACCAGCACTTCTCCCGATGACGTAAGTGTCCCGTCCTTCGACGACCGGTCGAAGAGCTTTTCGCCGATCTCGAGCTCTAATCTGCGTATCGCCTGACTTACTGCGGGCTGAGTTCTCCCGAGAACCTCGGCCGCCCTTGAGAAACTCTTCTCCCGTGCAACCGCGATCAGTACCTCAAGCTGATTTATATCCATATAACAATTATAAATACAAACGCCGGATTTATCACACTGGGTCAAGAAAAGATTTGGCAACGACCTGATACTTATATCATATTTTGTTATGTTATCAGGCATTACATAACCTTGACTTTTATCGGATGCGACCCTAATATTCGAGAAAAGGTGAGGAAAACCGTCTCACTGTGGAGGACTTAGTTCAATGCAAAACGATAAGATCACGATCTTCGACACGACCCTTCGCGACGGCGAGCAGTCGCCTGGATGTTCTATGTATCTGAACGAGAAGGTAGAGATGGCGTTGCAGCTCGAACGACTCGGCGTAGATGTGATCGAGGCAGGCTTTCCGATCGCGTCAGAAGGTGATTTTGCAGCCGTCCAAGCGGTTTCACGAGAGGTGAAGAACACAACGGTGGCGGCTCTCGGGCGAGCGATGGAGGCTGATGTCGCGAAAGCCGGTGCGGCTCTGGAAAAAGCCGGATACTCCCGCATACATACATTTATCGCGACGAGCGATATTCATCTCGAGTACAAACTCAAGAAAACACGCAGTCAGGTCATGGAAATGACGCGGCGGGCAGTTAAGCAAGCCTCGGGACTCGCGAACGAGGTTGAATTCTCGGCCGAGGACGCCACGCGGACGGATCTTGATTTTCTTTGTGAGATATTGGATGCAGCGGTCGATTCCGGAGCGAGCATACTGAATATTCCCGATACGGTTGGCTATATGCTGCCGAATGAATATGCCGCTATCATCGCATCGGTCAAGGAGCGCGTTGTACGGGATCGCAACGTTACGATAAGCGTCCACTGCCATAACGATCTAGGACTTGCAGTAGCCGGTACTCTCGCTGCCCTCGAGGCAGGTGCGCGTCAGGTAGAGTGTACGATCAACGGCATCGGTGAGCGGGCCGGGAACGCGGCACTTGAGGAAGTGATAATGGCGGTGAATGTTCGTTCGGAAAAACTCCCGTACACTCATAATATCGACGCGACTCTCCTCTATCCGACGAGCCAGTTGCTGTCGTCTTTCATAAGCTTTGGAGTACAGCCAAACAAAGCGATCGTCGGACGCAATGCGTTTGCACATGAGGCCGGCATTCATCAGCACGGCATGCTGAGCAATCCTCTCTGCTATGAGATAATGACGCCTGAGTCAGTTGGCGTTCAGCAGAGCGATATCGTCTTGGGCAAACACTCAGGAAGGCACGCGCTAGTATCGAGGCTCGAGGCTCTCGGCTACTCATTCGGGTCGGAAGACGTTGGTGAGATCTATCAACGATTCTCCGCCTTGGCCGACAAGAAGAAGAATATTTACGATCAGGATCTGCTTGCGTTGATCCCGCAAAATGCTCCGGCGGTGATAGCAGCCTGATCAGAACCTTTCCATGAAAATAACAGTATTGCCCGGCGACGGCGTCGGGCCTGAAGTAACGAAAGAGGCTCTGCGCGTTTTGAACGCGGTTGCTGCAGTTCACTCGATCGAGATCGAAACCACCGAAGCCCTTATCGGCGGATGCTCGATCCGAGAAACCGGCTCACCGCTTCCGGATGCCACGATCGACGCGTTCGACGGAGCCGATGCGGTTCTGCTTGGAGCGGTTGGCGATCCCGCGTACGACCATTTGCTTCCCGACCAGCGGCCGGAGATCGGACTTCTAAAGATGCGCCAGCATCTCGGGGGGTTTGCGAATCTTCGTCCCTCGAAAGCATACGACTCATTGATCGATTCATCCCCTTTGCGACGCGAAGTATTTGAAGGCACCGACCTTTTGATCGTCCGCGAACTTCTCGGCGGACTGTATTTCGGGACACCAAGGGGTTTCGACGAGGAAACCAATTCTGCGTTCAATACGATGCGCTATAGCGTCGAAGAGGTAGAACGCGTTTCTCGGATCGCTTTCGAATCGGCCCGCGGCCGGCGAAAGAAAGTAACCTCGGTCGACAAAGCGAACGTTCTAGAGACGTCACAGCTTTGGCGGAAGACCGTAACGAAAGTTGCTGCCGATTACCCGGACGTCGAACTTGATCATCTGTTCGTCGATGCGTGCGCGATGCATCTCGTCACGAACCCAACCAGATTCGACGTGGTGCTGACCGAGAATCTTTTCGGCGATATTCTTTCGGACGAGGCCGCGGTACTCACCGGATCCCTCGGAATGCTGGCGTCAGCGACAATCGGCGGAAGGATCGACTTGTTCGAACCTGTACATGGATCCGCCCCCGAC